>NZ_JBVHVF010000023.1:0-118988 GCF_055564955.1 Streptomyces sp. NPDC028910
CAGTACGAGCCGCGGTCCTCCGCCTTGCGATGCTTCCCCTCGGCCCTTCGGGCCTGGGGAGACCCCATGCACCGGACGCCGCGACCCGGCAAACCCTTCCGGTCACAGCACTAGCCGATGTCCACGTTCACCGCTTCGTAGATCTTCGGCTCGGCCTTCGGCATGCCGCCTTCCTCGAAGATCGTCGCCGACTTCTCCATGAACGCCGCGAGAGCCTCCCTCGACTCCCACAGGTCGACCACGAGCCAGCCGCCGTTCGCCGGGGCGCCCGCGTGGGAGATGAAGCCCTCCACCGGCCACCACGGCGCCGCGTGGACGTTCGCGTGGTTGGCCTGGTACTGCTCCTTGGTGACGCCCGGCAGTTCGAGGATGACGATGATGGCCATGGTGCTGCTCCCGTAGGTCAGGGGCGGGGGACGCCTCCAGTCGAGCAGTCCGCCCCGCCCTCCGCACGGCGGCGGGAGCCGCCCGGGCTACGGGCCCGGACTCCGATCGAAGCGATCAGTTCAACCGGGCCGTCCCGGCCGCCCCTCACGAACGGATCGTCAGGCGCGGGAGCAGTTCCAGGTGCTGCCGGGGCATGTCTTCCGGGCCGCCGCCCGCCAGCCGGTCCAGCAGCAGGTCCGCCGCCCGTGCGCCCACCTCGCGCTTGGCCGGGGCCACCGCCGACAGCGGTACGTCGGCCATGCCGGCCACCTCGTCGTCGTAGGTGATCACCGCCAGGTCCTCGGGCACCCGCACCCCCCGCGCCTGGAGCCGTGGGATCAGCATGATCGCGTCGGTGTCGCTGTGGATCAGGGCGGCGGTCACCCCCGCCGTCACCGCCCCGCACAGGTAGTCCAGGGTCCGGGCGAACAGGTCGGCGTCCGAGAGCGGGCCCGGACCGGTCGGCGGCCACGGCGGCGCCGGTTCCAGCCCGAGCGCGGCCACGGCGGCCTCGTACCCGGCCCGCAGCCGGGCCGTGGTCGGGGTCGTCCGGCTGGCGAGCGCGATCCGCCGGTGCCCGAGCCCCGCCAGGTGCTGCACCGCCCGGGCCGCGCCGTGCGCGTGGTCGGAGGCCACCCGGTCCAGCGTCGCCGCCGGATGACCCGGCGGTGCCCAGCGTTCCACCAGTACGGTCGGAACCGGGAGTTCCGCAGTCCACGCTCCCTCCCCGGGCCCGGGCGATCCGGCCTCCCAGTTCGGTGTGAGCAGCAGCCCGTGCGCCCCCGTGGACAGCAAGCGGTCCGCCTGCGTCCGGTCCTCGCCCGGCAGGTACCGCGTCAGGCCCACGGTCAGCCGCGCGCCCCGGGCCTCGACCGCCTCGCGGGCCCCGCGCACGACATCGGCGTAGTAGTACTCGGTCGTCGGCACCACCATGCCGACCACCAGCCCCTCGCCGGCGGTCCCGGCGCCGCCGGAAGCCGCGGAGGCGGTAGGAGCCGCCGCCCGACCCGCCTGGCCGATGGCCTGAGCCCGCGCCGGCTCCGCCCGGCTGATCCCTCCGTGCATCCGCTGGATCTCGCCCCGCGCCGCCATCGCCTCGATGTCCCGCCGCAGGGTGACGGGTGAGACGCCGAGCTCCTGGGCCAGGTCCGCCACGCGCACGCTGCCGCGTGCCCGGACGAGCTCGAGCACCCGCGCCTGGCGCTGGTTCACGTGTGGTCTCAAAGGGTCCCCCTGCGGCCGGCGAGTGATGGTGACGGTGCACGTGCTCCTCCCCGTCAGCGCCATCATAGAGAATCGTTTCGATCGTTTCGATCGAAACCGATCAGCTTGTCATTGACGGCGCGGTCGGTGCGTTCATATATTCGGCTGCGGCCGTACTTCGCGGCATCTCGACCTCACTCGGGAGTCAGCGCATGCTCACGCACGACCAGGACGGATTCCGGCGCGCGGAGCGCCCCCACCGCATCGTCTCCGGGGCCCTGCACTACTTCCGGATCCACCCGGACCTGTGGGAGGACCGGCTGAAACGCCTTCGCGCCCTGGGTGCGAACACCGTGGACACCTACGTCCCCTGGAACTTCCACGAGACCGCCCCCGGCAAGGCCGACTTCACGGGCTGGCGCGACCTCGGCCGCTTCCTGAGCATCGCCCAGGACCTCGGCCTCGACGCCATCGTCCGCCCCGGCCCGTACATCTGCGCCGAATGGGACTTCGGCGGCCTGCCCGCCCGCCTCCTCGCCGTCGACGGCCTCCACCTGCGCTGCTCGGACCCGCGCTTCGAGGCCGAGGTGGACGGCTGGTTCGACCTGGTCGTCCCCGAGCTGCTGCCGCTGCTCGCGAGCCGCGGCGGCCCGGTGGTCGCCGTACAGATCGAGAACGAGTACGGCTCGTACGGCAACGACACCCGCTACCGCGCCCACGTGGAGCAGGCCCTCGTCGAACGCGGCGTGGACTGCCTGCTGTTCACCGCCGACGGGCCCGAGGACGCCATGCTCCAGGGCGGCATGGTCCCCGGCCGGCTCGCCACCGCCACCTTCGGCGCCCGGCCCGCCGAACGCTTGGACGCCCTGCGCCGCTACCAGCGGACCGGCCCGCTCGCCGCGATGGAGTTCTGGATCGGCTGGTTCGACCACTGGGGCGAGGACCACCACGTGCGCGCCGTCGAGGACGCGGCCGCGTCCCTCGACGAACTCCTCGCCACCGGCGCCTCCGTCAACCTCTACATGGCCCACGGGGGCACCAACTTCGGCTTCTGGGCCGGCGCCAACCACACCGGGTCCCGCCCCGGTGAACCCGGCTACGAGCCCACCGTCACCAGCTACGACTACGACGCGCCCATCGGCGAGGCCGGCGAACTGACACCCAAATTCCATGCGTTCCGCGAGGTCATCGGCCGGTACGTGCCGCTCCCCGACGGCCCGCTGCCCGAGCCGCCGCCCCGGATCACCCCGGCCCTCGCCACCCCCGCGGGCACCGTCGAGCTGCTCGACCGCCTCGACCTCCTCAGCGGCCCCCCGGTACGGCGCCCCGCCCCCGAGCCGATGGAGCGGCTCGGACAGAGCCACGGCCTGATCCACTACCGCACCACCATCACCGGCCCGCGGCCCGCCATGCCCGTCAAGATCGACGGCCTCGGCGACCGCGCGTACGTCTTCGCCGACGGGACGCTCCTCGGCATCCTCGACCGCAACGCCCCCGACGAGGGCCTCGACCTGCCGGTCGGCGAGGCGGGAGTGGTCCTCGACGTACTCGTCCGGGCCCAGGGACGGGTCAACTACGGGCCGCTCCTCGACGACCGCAAGGGCATCTGGCGCGGCGTACGCCACGGGCACCAGCAGCTGTTCGAGTGGGAGATCCGGCCGCTGCCGCTCACCGACCTGACCGGACTCGACTGGTCCGAGGAACGCGCCGAAGCCCCCGCACCGGACCGGACCGCCCAGCAGCGCGTCGCCGGGGCAGGGCGGCCGGCCTTCCACCGCTTCACCCACGCACTCGCGCACGGGCCGGCCGACGCCTTCCCCGACATGTCCGGCTGGGGGACCGGCCTCGTCTGGCTGAACGGCTTCCTCCTGGGCCACTACGACACCCCGCGCGGCCCGCAGCGCACCCTCTACGCTCCCGGCCCCCTGTGGCACGGCGGCGAGAACGAGATCATTGTTCTCGAACTGGAGCGCCCCGGCACCGAACTGCCGCTGCGCGACCAGCCCGACCTCGGCCGCACCACGGTCGTCACCCTCCAGTGAGAGAAGTGCCTCACGTGAAGCGAACGAGCGCCCGCCTCGCCGACGGCCGCGAGATCCTCTACTACGACGCCAGCGGCACCGGCGACGGCGGCGACGGCGCGTCCCGCGCCTTCCCCGACACCCGCCCGCTCGACGCGCCGGCCACCGCGACCACCTCCGAGGTGCGCCGCGATCCACTGCTCGGCGACCGCGTCGTGATCGCCTCCCACCGGCAGGGCCGCACCTACCATCCGCCCGCCGACGCCTGCCCGCTGTGTCCCTCCACCGAGGGGCGCGCGAGCGAGATCCCGGCCCCCCACTACGAGGTGGCGGTCTTCGAGAACCGTTTCCCCTCCCTCGCCGGCGACACCGGCCGCTGCGAGGTCATCTGTTTCACCCCCGACCACCGGACCTCCTTCGCCGAGCTCGACGAGGAGCGCGCCGCGCTCGTCCTGGCCGCCTGGACAGACCGCACCGCCGAACTCTCCGCCCGCGAGGGAGTGCGCCAGGTCTACTGCTTCGAGAACCGGGGCACCGAGATCGGCGTGACCCTCGCGCATCCGCACGGCCAGATCTACGCCTTCCCCTTCATCACCCCGCGCACCACCCGGATGCTCGCCACCGTCGCCGCCCACCGCGCCCGCACCGGAGCCAACCTCTTCGAGGAGGTGCTGGCCGCCGAGCGCGCCGAAGGCACCCGGATCGTCCTCGAAGGCGAGCACTGGACCGCCTTCGTGCCCTACGCGGCGCGCTGGCCGTACGAGGTGCACCTCTATCCGCGCCACCGGGTCCCCGACCTGCCCGCCCTCGGCGACGCGGCCCGCGCCGAGTTCCCCCGGGTGTACCTGGAACTGCTGCGCCGCTTCGACCGGCTCTTCGACCGGCCCGAGCCGACCCCGTACATCTCCGCCTGGCACCAGGCCCCGACCGTCGACGGCCGCGAGGACTTCGCGCTCCACCTGGAGCTCTTCACGGTCCGGCGGACCGCGGACAAGCTGAAGTACCTCGCCGGGACCGAGTCCGGGATGGAGGCGTACATGAACGACGTCCGGCCCGAGGACGCGGCCGCACGCCTGCGGGAGGTGGCGAGCACGTGAACGGGACGGCGCAGGACTTCCAGCAGCTGTACGGGTACCCGCCCGAGGGGGTCTGGGCGGCCCCGGGCCGGGTCAATCTGATCGGCGAACACACCGACTACAACGACGGCTTCGCCCTGCCCTTCGCCCTTCCGCAGCGCACCGAGGTGGCCGCCGCCCCGCGCACTGACGGGATCCTCAGGCTCCACTCCGCCGACTTCCCCTCCGGGGTGGTGACCCTCGACCTCGCCGACCTCGATCCGGCCCGCCCCCCGCAGGGCACCGCGAGCTGGGCCGCGTACCCGGCGGGGGTCGTATGGGCCCTGCTGGATGCTGACCTTCCGGTCAGGGGCGCCGATCTGCACGTACGGTCCGACGTGCCGACCGGCGCCGGCCTGTCCTCCTCCGCCGCCTTGGAGGTGGCCACCGCGCTGGCGCTGACCGACCTGTACGGGCTCCCGCTCACCCGCCCCGAACTGGCCGCGCTCGCCCGGCGCGCCGAGAACGCGTACGTCGGCGTCCCCTGCGGGGTCATGGACCAGATGGCCTCGGCGTGCGCGACCGACGGGCACGCCCTCCACCTGGACACCCGCAGCCTCGAACAGGGCCACATCCCCTTCGACTGCGCGGCGGCCGGCCTGCGCCTCCTCGTCATCGACACCCGCGTCAAGCACGCCCTGGCCGACGGCGCCTACGCCCAGCGCCGGGCCTCCTGCCACCGGGCGGCCGAGGCCCTCGGCGTACCGGCACTGCGCGACCTCCCGTACGAGGGGCTCGAGGGGGCGCTGGCCCGCCTGGACGACCCGGTGCGGCGCAAGCGGGTCCGGCACGTCGTGACCGAGAACGAACGGGTCCTGCGCATCGAGGAGTTGCTGCGCGCCGGGCGGCTGCGCGCAGCGGGCCCGCTGCTCACCGAGGGCCACGTCTCGCTGCGCGACGACTACGAGGTCTCCTGCCCGGAGCTCGACCTGGCAGTGGCCACGGCGGACGCGGCGGGCGCGTACGGCTCCCGGATGACGGGCGGCGGCTTCGGCGGCTCCGCCCTGGCCCTGATCGACGCGGACGCCGAGCAGGCGGTGACGCGGGCGGTGACGGAGGCCTTCCTCCGGGCGGGCTTCAAGCCACCCCACATCACGACGGCGGCCCCGTCGCCCGGCGCCACCCGCATCCTCTGACGCATGCGCCGCCGCCACCGTCTTCGCCTGCGCGGCGGCACTCACCCCGTGCCGCGGGAATGCCGTACCGCCGCCCAACCGGCCCGCCTACACTGCCCCTTGGTTGATCATGTACCCGTCGAGTCGGAGGAACGAAAACGCATGCGCTATCTCCCCCTGGGCAGTTCAGGTCTACAGGTCTCCGCCGTCGGCCTCGGCTGCAACAACTTCGGCGGCCGACTCGACGCCCAGGCCACCCGCGCCGTCGTCGACGCCGCCCTGGACGCGGGCATCACCCTCCTGGACACCGCCGACATCTACGGTGGCGCCGGAGGCTCCGAGATCCACCTCGGGCAGGCCCTCAAGGGCCGCCGGGACCAGGTCGTCCTCGCCACCAAGTTCGGCTACGACGGCGTGGACATGAAGTACGGGCCCGCCGCCGGATCGCTCGGCAGCCGCGCCTACATCCGGCGGGCCGTCGAGGAGTCCCTGCGCCGCCTGGACACCGACCACATCGACCTCTTCCAGCTGCACAGCCCCGACCCGGCCACCCCCATCGCCGAGACCCTGGCCGCGCTCACCGAGCTCGTCGCCGAGGGCAAGGTCCGCTACATCGGCCACTCCAACCTCACCGGCTGGCAGCTCGCCGAGGCCGCCCACGTGGCCCGCGAGACGGGCGCGGCACCCTTCGTATCGGCGCAGAACGAGTGGTCGCTGCTGGAGCGGTCGGCCGAGCGCGAGCTGGTCCCGGCGGCCCGGCACTACGGCGTCGGCGTGCTCCCGTACTACCCGCTCGCCAACGGCCTGCTCACCGGCAAGATCCGCCGGGGTGCGCCCGTCCCGGCCGGCTCCCGCCTCGAAGGCCGCGACGCGTACCTCACCGAGGAGCGCCTCGACGTGGTCGAAGCGCTGGCCGCGCTCGCCGAGAAGCACGACCGCAGCGTCCTCGAACTCGCCATCGGCTGGCTCTGCGCCCAGCCCGGGTGTGCCTCCGTCATCGCGGGAGCCACCTCCGCCGAGCAGGTACGCGCCAACGCGGCCGTCGCCGACCGCCCGCTGGAGGCGGAGCTCCTCGCCGAGATCGAGGCGATCGCCCCGAACGTTCCCGCGTAACGGGCGGGTCGGCCGCCGCACCACGCGCACGGCTCGACGACTTCCAGGCTGTCGACCGTGCGCGTACCGGGCTGAGCGCGGCCCCGGGCCGTGCTCAGCCGTTGTGACCGGGACCCAGCATGTGCTCGTCGTTCCAGTCGGGGGCCGTCGCCGTGCCGGTGAGCCAGTCCCGGCGGAGCATCGCGTAGCCGACCGCGTCGTGGACCGTCCCCTCGGCCGCAGGCCAAGCGTCCCGGTGGTGCGCCTCCTTGACGTACCCGCACCGCTGGAAGGTGCGGCGCATCGGTACGTTGTCCTGCCGCGTGTTGCCCTCGATCCGCCGGATCCCGGGGAACTCGGTGAACAGGTACCGCGTCAGCCAGGTCAGGGCTTGGGCGCCGAGGCCCAGGCCCCGGTACCGGGACCGGATCCGCAGGTCGAACAGCGGGGTGTCGTCGCCCAGGTCCATCAGGCGGATCAGCCCGAGCCTGTCGTGACCCGCGGTGATCCAGAAGGCCCTGTTCTCGTCGCTGTCGTAGAGGCCGTCCGCGACCCATCGAAGAGCCTGTTCCCGGTCGACCACGGCCGTCCCGTGGAACGGCCATGCCTCTCCGGTCAGGAAGTCGACCAGGTCCTCGGTATCGGAAGCGACAACACGCCGGTAAGTGATCTCCACGACCGCACTCTAGGGACAGCGGAGGCGGGCCCCCAAGGGATTAACCGACCTCCGCCCCGACCTCCGCCCCGACCTCCGCCCCGACCTCCGCCCCTCGGGCGTCCGACGCCGAACGCCCGATGGCGGGCTCAGGAGGTGATGTCCTTGCGGGAGAACCCCCGGAAGGCGAGGGCGAACAGCACCAGCGCGTACGACACCGACACCACCGTCCCCTTGATCATCCCGCCCCACTCCAGCTGCGGCTGCAAGGCGTCCGCCCACGCGAACTGCCAGTGCGCCGGCAGGAACTCGCGCCACGATCCGAGCGCGGTCACCGCGTCCAGCACGTTGCCCACGATCGTCAGCCCGACCGCCCCGCCCACCGCGCCCAGCGGCGCATCCGTCCGCGTGGACAGCCAGAACGCCAGACCCGCCGTCACCAGCTGCGACACGAAGACGAAGGCCACCGCCAGCGCTAGCCGCGGCACCGTGTCCCCGGCCGCCAGGGCTCCGCCCGCCGGGAGCTTCAGCGGCCCCCACCCGTACGTGGCCGTGCCCGCCGCCAGCGCCACCACCGGGAGCAGCACCATCGCCGCCAGACTGAAGCCCAGCGCCACCACGAGCTTGCTCCACAGCAGCCGCGCCCGCGGTACCGGCGAGGCCAGCAGATAGCGCAGCGAGGACCAGCTCGCCTCCGAGGCCACGGTGTCCCCGCAGAACAGCGCCACCGGCACCACCAGCAGGAAACCCGCCGAGACGAACAGACAGGTCGCGGCGAAGTTCGCGCCCGAGGCCGTCGCCGTGTCGATGAGGGTGATCCGGCCGTCTCCGCCGCTCCTGCTGCCGGGCCCGCCGCCCACCGCGAACGCGATGATCAGGATGAAGGGCAGCGCGGCCAGCACCCCGCCCATCACCAGCGTCCGCCGCCGGCGCCACTGCCGCAGCGCCTCCACGCGCAGCGGCAGCGTACGGCTCGCCCGGTAGCCCGGAGCCACCTCCTGCACCTGCTGCACCTCCCGCACCTCCCGCACCTCCTGCGCCTTCGTCGCCGTCCTCACGCCGCACCTCCGATCAGGGTGAGGAACGCGTCCTCCAGTCGCCGGTGCGGCCCCACTCCGGTCACCGGCACCTCCAGCCGTACGAGTTCGGCGATCAGCCCGGCGGCGGTCGCGCCTTCGAGCCGTACGAGGAGCCCGTCGTCGGCGGCCACCACGGAGCCCACTCCTTCCAGCGCCGCCACCTTCTCGACGCCCACCGCGTCCACCGGCTCCGCCAGCGTCACCAGCAGGGTGTCCCCGCCACCGGTGATCTCGGCGACCTCGCCCGCCGCCACCCGCTGCCCGCGGTCCATGACCACCAGGTGCGTACAGGACTGTTCCACCTCCGACAGCAGGTGGCTGGAGACGATGACCGTCCGCCCGCCGGCGGCGTAGCGGATCATCACGTCCCGCATCTCCCGGATCTGCGGCGGGTCCAGACCGTTCGTCGGCTCGTCGAGGATCAGCAGGTCCGGCATGCCGAGCATGGCCTGAGCGATCGCGAGCCGCTGGCGCATGCCCTGCGAGTACGTGCGCACCGCGCGCTCCAGCGCGTCGCCGAGCCCCGCGATCTCCAGAGCCTCGTCCATGTGCGAGTCCTCGGCCGGACGGCCGGTGGCCTGCCAGTACAGCTCCAGATTGGCGCGGCCCGTCAGGTGCGGCAGGAATCCGGCACCCTCCACGAAGGCCCCGACCCGCGACAGCACCGGCGCCCCGGCCCGCACCGCGTGCCCGAACACCCGGATCTCCCCGGCATCGGGCGAGATCAGCCCCATCAGCATCCGTAGCGTGGTGGTCTTCCCGGCGCCGTTGGGCCCGAGGAGTCCCAGCACCTGCCCCTTCTCCACCCGGAACGACAGGTCCCGCACCGCGTAGCGGTCCTGCGCCTTCGCGTACCGCTTGGTCAGTCCCGTGATCTCCAGCGGTACGTCGGCCAGCGCGGCCTGCGGCTGCGCCCCACCCGCCCGTGCCCCCGCGGCCCCCCGGCCGCTCCGGCGGATGCCGAGCAGCGCCGCGGCCAGCGCCGCCGCGCCCAGCGGCAGCCACCACGTCCAGGCGGGCAGCCCCGCCGCCGCGGTCCGAACCCCTGCCGCGACGGGCACGGCCAGCGGGCCCTCCACCGCGACCGTGTAGGTGGCCGGCGCGGCCGGAGTCGCGTAGCCGAGATCGGTCGCGGCGACCACCAGCCGCAGCCGGTGCCCGGCGGGGACGGCGTGGTCGATCGCGGGCAGCCTCAGCCGCACGCTCGTCCCCTGCTGCGCGTTCTCCACCAGCACCGGGGCGACCAGCTGGCCGGGCAGCACCTGCTGCTGCCCGTCCGGGCCCACGTCGTACACCTTGCCGAACAGAACGGCCGAACCGTCCGCAGCCGTCGACCTCACCTTCAGGGTGATGGTCGGGGCCCCGGTGATCCGTACGTCCTCGACCAGCGGCGCCGACTCGAACCGGGCGTTCTGCCCGGGGAAGTCCAGCGAGAGCCCGGCCCCGAAAGCGGCGAGCTGCCCGCCGATGCCGGGCAGCGAGGACAAGGAGGGGGGTGCGCCGCCCGCCGGATTGGCGAAACTCTGCTCCCTTCCCGCCAGGGCGAACTCCCGCGGGCCGGAGGCCAGCCCGGGGTAGCGGTCGCCGCTCGCGCCGCGCAGCGTGACCTCGCCGTCGGTGGAGTCGATGCCTCCGGAGCGCGAGACCCGGAACGCCGGGCCGGTGTCCGCGCCCTCGTCCGCCTTGAGATGGCGGTCGAACCAGGCGGCCACCCGGGCCTCGATCCGGTCGGCCTCCCGCATGCCGCCGTCGTGCCCGCCGGCCGCCCAGTCCACGGAGACGGGCGCGCCGTTGGCCGCGACGGCCGTGGCCATGGCGTCGGCCTGGTCCAGCGGGAAGAGGGAGTCCTCCTGGCCCTGCACGATGAGGGTCGGCACCTTGATCTTGTCGCCAACGGCCGACGGGCTGCGCCGCTCCAGCAGGGCGCGGGCCTCGGGGTCGGGCTTCCCGGCCACGGCGACGCGTTCGTACATCGCGCAGAGCTCGGGCTGGAACCGCCCGCAGCCGGGGGCGGCCGACGGATCCTGCTGCTGCCCCGGCCGGGCCTGCTGCATCCCGCCGGACGAGCCGGTGGTGAAGAAGATGCCGGACCAGAGCTTCTTGAAGACGCCGTTGGGGAAGAGGGAGTCCGCGAGATTCCAGTACGTGATCTGCGGGGCGATCGCGTCCACCCGCTGGTCGTACCCGGCGGCGAGCAGCGAGACCGCCCCGCCGTAGGACGCCCCGGACATGCCGACGCGCGGATCGCCGTCCGCGTCGAGCCGCACCTCGGGCCGGGCCGCGAGCCAGTCGATGAGCCGGGAGACGTCCTTGACCTCGTGCTCGGGGTCGTTCAGCCCGATCCGGCCGCCGGAGCGGCCGAAGCCGCGCGCCGACCAGGTCAGGACGGCGTACCCGTCGCGGGCCAGCTGCTCGGCCTGCTCGCGGACATCGTTCTTGCTGCCGCCGAAACCGTGCCCGAGGAGCACAGCGGGACGTTTCCGCTCGCCGCCGCGCCCCCCGCTCTCCCCGCCGCCCGCCGTGAAGTACGAGGTGTCGATCCCGGCGCCGGGCATGTTCAGGACCTGGTCCTGGCGGTGCACGGCCGGCGCGTCGCCGGCCGCGGACGCGGCCGTCCACGTCCCGGCGCCCGCCACGACGGCGAGCGCGGCGGCGCCCGCGAGGAAGCGGTCTCGGCGGCGCCGGAGCATTCGGAGCTTCATACGGGCACCCTAAAGGCCCCGTACCCGGCCTCCGAGCACCCACAGGCGTAACTCCCGACCTTCTCAGGGACTAGGCCGCGGCCGGCCCGTACCGCAGCCGCGGTACACGCGCCCGACCTGCGCCGTACGTCTCCCGGCGGGAGGATGGCCGCATGCTGCTGGCCGAGGTCGCGCGCGTGTCCCGGGAGGTCGCCGAGACCCCCGCCCGGTCCCGCAAGACCGCCCTGCTCGCGGAGCTCTTCGCCGCCGCGCCCCCCGAGGAGGCCGGCCTGGTCATCTCCTACCTCGCCGGACGCCTCCCGCAGGGCCGTCCGGGCATCGGCTGGCGCACCCTCGGCCAGCGGACCGAACCGGCGCGCGAGCCCACCCTGACCGTCCGCGACGTCGACACGGCGGTGAGCGAACTCGCCGCCGTCGCGGGCGCCGGGGCCGGGGCCCGGCGGCGCCGGATCGTCGACACCCTGCTGGGCGCGGCCACCGAGGCCGAGCAGGCGTTCCTGCGCAGCCTGCTCTCCGGCGAGGTACGCCAGGGCGCGCTCGACGCGGTGGCCCTGGAGGGCGTGGCGGCGGCCGCCGGGGTACCGGCCGCCGAACTGCGCCGGGCGGTGATGCTGGACGGCTCGCTGCCCCGGGTGGCCGCGGCGGTACTGGCCGACGGGGCGCAGGCGCTGCGCGCCGTCACCCTGCGCGTCGGACAGCCCGTCCAGCCCATGCTGGCCGCCACCGCCAAGTCGGTCGCCGAGGCGCTGTCCGTGCTCGGGCCGTGCGCGGTGGAGGAGAAGCTCGACGGGATCCGCGTGCAGGTCCACCGCGAGGGGGACGACGTACGGGTCTACACGCGCTCCCTGGACGAGATCACCGAACGGCTCCCGGAGGTCGCGGAACTGGCCCGGTCGCTGCCGGGGGAACGATTCATCCTCGACGGGGAGGTCATCGGGCAGGGGCCGGACGGCCGCCCGGTCCCCTTCCAGGAGATCGCGAGCCGCGTCGGCTCCCGGCTCGACGTCGCGGCCGCCCGGCACACGCTCCCGGTCGTCCCCTGCTTCTTCGACGTCCTGGCCGCCGGCGACGACGTCCTCCTTGACCTGCCGGTCCGCGAGCGGTACGAGGTCCTCGCCGCCCTCGTGCCCGAGAGTGCCCGGGTCCGCCGCCTCGTCGTGCGGGACCCACTGGCACAGGCCGCCGAGGCCGACGCGTTCTGGGCCGAGAGCCTGCGCCGCGGCCACGAGGGAGTCATGGTCAAGGCCCTGGACTCGGTCTACGCGGCCGGCCGGCGTGGCAGGAACTGGCTCAAGGTGAAACCGGTGCACACCCTGGACCTGGTGGTCCTCGCCGCCGAATGGGGCCACGGGCGGCGCACCGGACTGCTGTCGAACCTGCACCTGGGGGCGCGGGCCGCCGACGGCACGTACGCCATGCTCGGCAAGACCTTCAAGGGGCTCACCGACGAGATGCTGCGCTGGCAGACCGGGGCGCTGCGCGCCCTCGCGACCTCGGACGACGGCTTCACCGTGCGGGTGCGGCCCGAGCTGGTGGTGGAGATCGCCTACGACGGGCTGCAGCGCTCCCCGCGCTACCCGGCCGGGGTGGCCCTGCGCTTCGCACGGGTGCTCAGGCACCGCCCGGACAAGCCCGCGGAGCAGGCGGACACGGTGGAGACCGTACTGGGAGGTGTCGTGCCGGGCGGCGAGGGCCCGGCATGATCCGCGAGCGGGCCCGGAACGGTGCGGGCGCGGGCCCGGACCTCACCCGAAGGGGGCCTCAGGCCGCGAGCCGGTCCAGGAGCTGTGCGTGGTGGAGCTCGGCTATCGGCGCGAGCAGGTCCGGATGGCGCAGCAGCATGGCCGCCCGCTGTTCCTCGGGTGCGGGCTCGGTCAGCCGGCGGAAGGAGACGGGCAGGGTGCCCACGTGGTCCGTGCCGCTCACGGCGTGCGCCGCCGCTGCGGCGAGGGCGGGCACGCTCAGCAGGCACGCGGCCCAGCTGGCGACGACCTCGTCCACCCAGGTGCGCCACGCGTGGTCCTGCTGGTCCCCGTCAGGCGTCTCGGCGGCGGTGTCAGACCCGGTGATCCAGTCGAGCCTGCCCGAGCCGCCGGGGCCGGTCAGCGCCACCAGCTGGACGTCGAGGTCCGTCGGATAGCGGAGCCACGCCGCGAGCGTGACGGCCTGGCGCGACTGGGCCTCGGCGAGGCTGCGTTCGAGGGCGCCCTGCCCGGAGGGGTACGCGCGGGTGAGCCAGTGCGCCGTCGCCGCTATGAGCGGGGACAAGGAGAGTTCGGTGGGCACGGCAGCCCTCCAGGGCGGTGCGGGGAACGGAACATCACCTTAACGGCGGTATCACCCTTATTGGAATGGATGTGGACGGGTTGCCAGGGTGGCGTGGACCACAGGCCGGAAGAGGCCGGAAGAGGCCGACAGGGACCGACGGGGACCGACAGGGACCGTCAGGGACCGACACGCTGGCCTACGCAAATCCCGGGCGTGTCCCCGGTCATGGATTTCAGTGGTGTGGCCGGGGGAGCCAGGCGACACCACTGATCGAGGAGAAACGCGATGGGACATGGCGGCGACGTCATCGCAGAGCTGACCACCGACCACCGGGAAGTGGAAGACATCTTCGGAAAGATCGAGGCGCTGCCCTCCGGGGACGCCCGCAGGAAGCACCACGCCGACCAGGTGATCATGGAGCTGGTCCGGCACTCCGTCGCGGAGGAGTCCTATCTGTACCCCGCCGTACGCAAGGAGCTGCCCAACGGCGACGCCCTGGCCGACAAGGAGATCCAGGACCACGCGACGGCCGAGCGCACCATGAAGGAGCTGGAGGGCTGTGACGCCGACGACCCCCGCTTCGACACCCTCATGATGAGGCTGATGGCCGAGATCCGCGAGCACGTCGCCGACGAGGAGGACAACCTCTTCCCGCAACTGCGTGCCGCGTGCACCCCGCAGATGCTCGGCGAGCTGGGCGACAAGATCCGGACCGCCAAGAAGACGGCTCCGACCCGCCCGCACCCCGCCGCCCCGGACACGCCGCCCGCCAACAAGCTCCTCGCGCCGGGCGTGGGCTTCGTCGACCGCCTGCGCGACATGATGAGCGGCCGCGGCAAGGAGTCCTGACGCCACCCCGACGCCCCACCGGGACGGGGAGGCCCCGGCCCGGTGCGTAGGCGATCCGGGCCGGGGTAGGCGCCGCGTATGAACGCCTCGCGTCCGTTGGCCGTCGTCACCGGCGCCTCCAGCGGGATCGGCTTCGAGCTGGCCCGGGAGCTCGCGGTGCACGGCCACGATCTGATCATCGTCGCCGAGGAGCACGCCGTCCACGCCGCGGCCGCCCGGCTGGAGGTCCACGCCGTGGAGGTACGGGCGGTCCAGGTGGACCTCGCCACGTACGCGGGGTCCGAGACCCTGGTCCGGGAGGTCCGGGCCCTGCGGCGGCCGGTCAGTGCCGTGGTGCTCAACGCCGGGATCGGCCGTGGCGGGGCCTTCCTGGACACCGACCTCGCCGATCTGACCCGCGTGGTCGACCTCAACATCGGCTCGACGGTCCACCTGGCACGGCGGCTGCTGGAGGACCTGACCGCGCAGGGCGCGGGGCGGCTCCTGATCACCTCCTCCGTCGCGGCGGAGATTCCGGGACCCTTCAACGCGGTCTACAACGCCTCCAAGGCGTTCCTGCGTTCCTTCGGCCTGGCGTTGCGCGCCGAACTCCAAGGCACCGGCGTCACGGTCACCGTGCTGATGCCGGGGCCCACGGACACCCTCTTCTTCGTCCGGGCGGGCCTGCTCAGCACCCGGCTCGGCCGGTCGCGGAAGGACGACCCCGCGCGGGTGGCCCGGCAGGGGTACGAGGCCATGGCGTCCGGTCGCGCACAGGTGGTGGCGGGCTCGCTGCCCAAACGCGCCCAGGAGCTGGCCGTGCATGCCCTGCCCGAGCGGGCGAAGGCGGCCCTGCACCGGCGGCTGGCCGAACCGGGCGGCAGCAGGAGCCACCTCTGAGACCGCCGCGGGAGCCCGGAGCCCAGCACCACACCCGCCGGACCCGGAACCACATCAGCCACCGCGCCCGCAGTCACTACGCGAGGTCGTCGCCAGGGGCCCAGAAGGCCGTTACACGTCCACCGCCGGGGGCCAGGGCCTGCCAGCGACCGGCGAGGTCCAGGACGACGACCGCGGAGGTCGGAAAGCCCTCGTGGAGCCGGTGTACCAGGGGCTCCGGCCCGCCCCCGCACAGAGCTTTCGCCAGTTCGTGAATGCCGTTGTTGTGCCCGATCACCACCAGACCGCCGACGCCGTCGTCCGTTTCGGTGAGGACGCTCAGCAGTTCCTCCGGACCGGTGTTGTAGAGCCTCTCCTCGTACACGGTCGAAGGCGCGTGCCCCAGTTGCGCCATCATCAGCTGCCACGTCTCCCGGGTGCGCCGCGCCGGGGAACACAGGGCCAGGTCGACCCCGACTCCGGACGCGCCGAGCCACCGGCCGGTCTTGGGCGCGTCGCGACGCCCCCGGTCGGACAGCGCGCGGTCGAAGTCCTCGGCCACGTCCTTCGGTACGGCCTTCGCGTGCCGTACCAGGACCACTCTGCGTTCCCGCTCATCCTTGCCGGACAACGTGTTCCTCCTCCCGGGCGGCCGTGCGTCGGAGCGCGCCTACCCCCGTCGGTGCGCGGCAACCAGGAACTCCGCGATGCGTTCACCCCAGGTACGGACGTCCGCGCGCGTCCTCGACACGTGCAGGTCCGCCCCGGGCAGTGCGCCGGCCAGCGTCCGCGCGGTGGACAGGGGGTGCCCGGGATCGTCCACCCAGGCCAGGATCAAGGCCGGCAGGCGCAGTTCCGCTATCTCGGCGGGTGGTGGCAGGTCGGAGCGGGCCAGGCCGCACAGCACGGCCGGCAGGACCCGCTCCGGGGGCGTCGGAGGGAACTGCGGAACGTCGGACACCACCGCAGGAGGGGGCTGCTGCCGCCGCTGGGCGAGCCAGGCGTCCAGCCCCTCCCTCTCGACCGTCTCGGCCGAACTCCGGTTGGCCCGGGCGTGCGCCTCCCGCGTCGTCCACGCCGTCGGGGGGATGAGCAGGACCAGCCGGGAGAACCGCTCCGGCGCGCGTACCGCCGCGTGCAGTACGGTGCCGCACCCCATCGAGGCCCCCATGGCGTCGAAGGGCCCGGCGGCACCCAGATGGTCCAGCAGGGCCAGCAGATCGTCGGCGAGGGCAGGGTAGGTGTAGTCGGTGTCCGAGGCCCCGCCGGTGGACCTGCCGTGTGCCCGCGCGTCGTAGCGGACCAGGCGGCGCCCCGCGTCCAGCACCGGCGCCCAGTCGAAGAGTCCCATCCGGTCCTCGACGCACTGGCTGACGAAGCCGCCGTGCGCGTACACGGCCGGCGGCCCCGAGCCCGCGTCGTCGAAGACCAGCCGCGCCCCGCGATGGACGAGGTGGCCTTCCCTGACGACGTGCCGTCGCTCCGGGCTCATGCCGCGCGCTCCCTCCGTGGATTTGCCTTAGAGGCAAGCCGGATTGCCAGAAAGGCAAGGCTCTGGCTCGAATCGGGGCATGACACCCGGTCCTGCACCCGGCTCCGAAGACGCGGCCGACGAACTGCCCGCAGTGGCCCCGCAACTGCGCGAACTGCGCCGCCGCGCCGGTCTCACCCTGGAGGCCGCCGCCGCACGGGCCCGGCTCTCGCCCGCCCACCTGTCCCGCCTGGAGACCGGCCGGCGCCAGCCCTCGCTGCCGCTCCTGCTCGGGCTCGCCCGCACGTACGGTACGACGGTCTCCGAACTGCTCGGCGAGACGCCCGCCGTCGCCGATCCCATCGTACGGGCCGGGGGTCCGGGCGCCCGCGAGGCCGACGGGTGGACGTACTGGCGGGCGGGCGGCTCCGGGCGCGGGATGCAGGCGCTGCGCGTGCACGTCCCGGACGGCCGCAGCCAGGGTGAGCTGGTCCGCGTACACCCCGGAGAGGAGTGGCTGTACGTGCTCGGCGGGCGGCTGCGGCTGCACCTGGGGGAGGCCGAGTACCTGCTGGAGCCGGGGGACAGCGCGCACTTCGACTCGCTCACCCCGCACCGGATCGCAGCGGCCTCCTCGGGCGGAGCCGACCTGCTGTTCGTCCACACCCTGCTGCAGAGCAGCCTCGCCGGGCTGTGCCTCGGCGGCGCCACCACGACCACGCACCACCGATAGTGAGGGAGCCGTACCCATGTCCCGAGGAGAGGACCCCGTGACCGTACGGGCACGCATCGAGTCCAGGTTCCCGCGCGGTCTGGTGATCAGGCTGATCGCCTACTTGTTCGTCGGCCACCTCTTCGCCTTCTTCGTCTACCTCCTCTTCGTCCTGGGCGCCCGGAACCAATGACGGCCCGGGGCGGACGACTCCGGGCCGCACGACTCCGGGCCGCACGACTCTGGAAAGGTGCGGGGCCGGTGGCTACCCTCCGCGCATGATTTCCACGGTTGTCTGGGGTACCGGCAACGTCGGCCGTCTGGCCATCCGCGCCGTCGAGGCCCATCCCGCGCTGCGGCTCAGCGCGGTCATCGTGCACGATCCGGCCAAGGTCGGCCGCGACGCGGGCGAACTGGGCGCGGTGGGCCGCCCGTTGGGGGTCGAGGCCACCGACGACATCGAAGCCGTACTGGCCGCCCGCCCCCGGGCCGTGGTCTACGCCGCGTCCGGGGACGTCCGGCCCGACGAGGCGCTCGCGGACATCACCCGGGCGATCCGGTCCGGCGCGGTCGTCGTCAGCCCCGCCCTGTACCCGCTCTACGACCACCGCAGCGCCCCGCCGGAGTTCCGTGACCCGGTGCTCGCCGCCATCGCGGCGGGCGGCGGTTCGCTCTTCGCCTCCGGGGTCGACCCCGGCTGGGGCAACGACGTGCTCCCGCTGCTGCTCAGCGGACTCGGCACCACCATCGACGCTATTCGCTGCCAGGAGATCTTCGACTACTCCACCTACGACCAGCCGGACTCCGTCCGCGACCTCGTGGGCATGGGCCGTCCCATGGACCACCAGCCGATGATGCTCATGCCCTCGATCCCGACCATGGTGTGGGGCGGGCAGATACGGATGATGGCGCGGGCCCTCGGAGTCGAACTCGACGAGATCCGCGAGACGTCGGAGCGCCGCCCGCTCGACACCACGGTGGTCACCAGGACCATGGGCGAGTTCGAGGCCGGCACCCAGGGGGCGATCCGCTTCGAGGTGCAGGGCATCGTCGAGGGCGAGCCACGCATCGTCATCGAACACGTCACCCGCATCCACGCCTCGTGCGCACCGGACTGGCCCATGCCGCCCGACGGCGGCGACGGCGCCCACCGGGTCGTCATCGAGGGCCGCCCCCGCATCGAGGTCACCATCGAGGCCACCGACGAGGGCGAGAACCGCTCGGCGGGCGGCAACGCCACCGCGGTCGGCCGTCTCGTCAGCGCCATCGACTGGCTCACCGAGGCGCCGCCCGGACTCTACGACGCCCTCGACATCCCGCTGCGCCCCGCCACCGGCAGACTCGGAAGGAAACAGTCATGAGGATCGACGTCCCGGAAGGGCAGCACCCGATCGAGTACGTGTGGGGCGACATGGTCCCCGGCATCGGGATGGCCGCCGCGAACTTCTCCCTGGCGGTGTACGCCCACACCACCCTGGGCCTGCGCGAGTTCGAGGCGGCCCGGCTGCGCGTCGCGCAGATCAACGGCTGCGTCTTCTGCCTCGACTGGCGCACCGAGCGGGACGGGCAGAAGGTCGAGGAGGAGTTCTCCGAGGCGGTCACCGAATGGCGCACCACCGATGCCTTCGACGAGCGCACCCGGCTGGCGGCGGAGTACGCCGAGCGGTACACCCTCGATCACCACGGCCTCGACGAGGAGTTCTGGGACCGGATGACCGCGCACTACAGCCAGCTCGAGATCGTGGAGCTGACGATGAGCATCGGCTCCTGGCTGGCCTTCGGCCGGCTCAACCACGTGCTCGGGCTCGACAGCGTCTGCGTGCTGCCCGGTCACTGACGCCGGACATGGGGTCCGGGGCCGCTCGGTGCGTCCGGTCGGCCCCGGCTCCGGCCCGCGTGGGCGGGAGGACTACAGGTCGGTGGCGATGATCTTCTCGATGTTCCGTTCCGCGAGCGCCGTGATGGTGACGAACGGGTTCACGCTGGCGTTGCCGGGGATCAGCGCGCCGTCGATCACGTACAGGCCGGTGTAGCCGTGCAGGCGACCGTAGTTGTCGGTGGCTCTGTTCAGGACCGCGCCGCCGAGCGGGTGGTAGGTGAGGGTGTCGTTCCAGATCTTGTTGCCGCCGAAGAGGTCGGTGCGGTAGATCGTGCCCTCCTTCGAGTTGATCTTGTCGAAGATGGTCCTGGCCATGGTGATGGACGGCTGCTTCCAGGCCGTCTGCCAGTTCAGGTCGGCGGTGCCCGTCGCGGCGTTCCAGGTGAACTCGGCGCGGTTCGGGTTCTTCGTGATCGACAGGTAGAAGGAGGCGTACGTCTCGATCCCGGTGGGGAGCGGTGCGACCTCGGCGAAGGCACCGCCCGCGTCCCAGTTGTCGATGCCGGAGCACGGAATGGTCGACTGGAGCTTGCCGGTCGGGTCCCACATGTGGTTGGCGCGGCCGCACATGACGTTGCCGTTCTCCCCCCAGCCCTTGCCGACCTCGTTGTCGAGGTTCGCCAGCGCGCCGGTGGCCTTCAGCTTGACCAGGAGCTTGCTCGTGCCGACGCTGCCGGCCGCGAAGAACACCCGGTCCGCGGTCACGGTCTTGGTGGCCACGGTGTCGCCGGTGGTGTTGATCTGGTCGATGGTGACCGTATAGCCGCCGGCAGCGGCGGGGGAGACGGAAGTGACCTTGTGCAGCGGCGAGATGGCGACCCGGCCCGTGGCCAGGGCCCGGGCGAGGTAGGTCTGGACGAGCGACTTCTTGCCGTGGTTGTTGCCGTAGAGGATCTCCCCGGCCAGGGCCGACCTGGTGGCGGTTCCGGCGGCCTCCCGCTTCATGTAGTCCCAGTCGTACACGTCGGGCACGAAGGTCCAGGCGAAGCCGGAACGCTGGGCGTGCTTGCGGCCGACCCGGGAGAACTGGTAGCACTCGGCGGTGTCGAACCAGGCCGGGTCCACCATGCCCACCCCGAGCCCGGCGTTGGCCCTCGGGTAGTAGGTGTCGTACATCTCGTCGGCGTTGACCGACGGGAGGACGGCGCCGAAGTTCGCGCGCCTGGGCGTGACCGCCATGCCGCCGTTGACCAGCGATCCGCCGCCGACACCGCGGCCCTGGTAGACCGTGATGCCGGCGAAGTCCTCGGCGTCCAGGATCCCCGTGTACTTGGGGACGTCCTTGTCGATCGGAAAGCCGAGGAAGTTGCTGAGCGGCGCCTTGGTCCTGGTGCGGAGCCAGAACGACCGGTAGTCGGGGCTGGTCACCTTCGGGAAGATCTTGCCGTCCGGGCCCGGGGTGTCCCAGGACATGCCCATCTCGATCATCTGCACGTCCACGCCCGCCTGCGCGAGCCGCAGGGCTGCGACGGAGCCGCCGTAGCCCGTGCCGATGACCAGGACCGGTACGCGGGCGCCGTCGCCTATGGGGCCGGGCGCGGCGGCCGCCTGAGCCGGTGTGAGGTGACCCGCCAGGGCCACGGCCCCAAGAAGAGAACTCGTTCCACCAATGAATCCGCGACGCGAAATTCCGTTGGAGCCTTTACCGGGCAGGGTTCTGTCACCCATGTGACGTTCCTCACTCTCGGCGGAATGGGAACGAGTTCTACTGCCGCCCGCTTGTGAAGTCACTAGATACGTCTAGGTAACTTTCGGTCGATCACGCGACAGCGGGGCCGCGTCCCGGGACCCGACCCAGCCCAGTACCAGCACGGACGCGACCGCGGCGAAGGCGCACCAGGTGGAGGCGAATTCCAGCCGCCACAGCGCTGAGCAGGCCAGTGCCCCGGCGGCCAGCACGGCGCCGAGCGTGCGCAGCCACCGGTCCGCGGCGAGCAGCAGGGCGCCGAGCGTGGCGAACAGATAGCCCGTCAGCACCAGCGGCATCCACGGAACATTCACGCCGTAGCCGATGGTGTGGCCCCGGATCTCGGCGGTCACCGGCCGGGTCGCGAGGCAGTACGAGAGCACCGCGGCGGTGACCAGGCCCACGGCCACCGGCCCCCACAGCCGGCGCCGCTCCCCGGGCGCGGCCGCGAGCAGGATCCCGACCGGCACCCAGACCGGCAGCAGGGGCAGGGCGATCACCGCCCAGGCCGTGGCGGCCGGGGAGCAGCCATCGCCCGCGTCCCAGACGGCGGCCTCCACCAGCTGGTGCGCGCCCAGCAGCAGCGGCAGTGCGGCGACGGGAAGATCGCGGGTCCGCCGCGCACGCACCACCCGTACCACGCACACGAGTCCTGCGGCGGTGATGACCGTGCCCGCCGTCAGATCGGCCGTCGCGCTCCAGCACACGGGGATCAGCCGGGCGCCGGCTGCTGCATCGTCGAGCAGTGGATGCCCCCGCCGCCGCCCATCAGGCGGTCCACGTCGAGCTGGACGACGGTGCGCCCGGGGAAGGCACCGGCCAGCGCCCGCGCGGCTGCCGCGTCCCTGTCCTCGTCCCCGAACCCCGCGGTGATCACCGCTCCGTTGACGAGGTGAAAGTTCAGGTAGGAGTCGACGAAGCCGGAGCTGTCGGAGCGCGTGGTCCGCGGTCCGTCGACCCGGATGACCCGGAGCCGGCGACCCCGGGCGTCGGTGGCGGCGGAGAGGACGGCGAGCTGCTCGCGGGCGTCCTTCGCCCAGATGTCGGTGCGGTCGGCGGGCGGCACCTGGACCATCACCACCCCGGGCCGGACGAACCGGGAGGTGACGTCGATGTGGTCGTCGGTGATGTCCTCTCCCTTGACGCCGGGGGCCCAGATCATCTTGTCCGCGCCGTAGGCGGCCAGCACCCGGGCCTCGACCTCGGCCCGGCTCAGACCGGGGTTGCGGTTCCTGTTGACCAGGCTGCTCTCGGTGGCCATCAAGGTGCCGTCGCCGTCGGTCTCCACCGCGCCGCCCTCGCCCACGAAGTCGGTGGCGGTGAACGACAGGGACTCGCGTGCCGCGAGCCGCCGGGCCACCTCGGCGTCCTTGCGGTGCGTCTGCTTGCCGCCCCAGCCGTTGAAGTTCAGGCCGATCGAGTCCATGGACCCCGCGCCGTCGCGGCGGAAGACGGCGCCCGTGTCCCGCATCCAGAGGTCGTCGACGGGGAGCGTGGAGAGGACGGTGACGCTGGAACCGCAGCGGGCCCGGGCGGTGGCCGCCGCGCCCCCGTCCGCGGCGCACATCAGCACCGGCTCATAGCGGGCGACCGTGCGGGCGATCAGGGCGATGTCCTGCTGCACCCCGGGGAGGTCGCGGCCCCAGACGGCGCGGCTGGAGGGCCAGGCCATCCAGGTGCGCACGTGCCGTACGTCGTCGGGCGGCACGGTCATCCGGCGGGTGGGGGCGGCCTCGGCGCGCTGCGCCGTGGGGCTGCCGAGGGCCAGGCCGGCGGCTCCGGCGCCCGCCGAGCGCAGGACCGTTCTGCGGCTTGGATTCATGCGAACCTCCGAAGGCGGGGGGGGTCATCGGACCGCATCGGAACTGTGGCACTGACTGAATTTTCAGTCAAGCTGGCCGCGCCTCACGTGGCGGTTCCAGCGGCGGAGCGGCCACCGCGCAATGCGTGTGGCACTGCGGGTGGCACGCCTCGGGCGCGGGGGAGCGTACGGTCGCCCAGGCCACGGCGGCGCCGACCACGAGCGCGCCCGCGCACCAGGGCATGGCCCGCCCGAAAGCGGCGTCGAACTGCGCTGCCGAGAGGTACGACTCCGGCCCCATGCCGGCCAGCAGCGGCAGCGCCGCCACCGCGAGCAGTCCCGCGACGCGCGCCGCGGCGTTGTTGATGCCGCTGGCCAGCCCCGCCCGGCCGGGGTCCACCGAGGCCAGCACGGTCGCCGTCAGCGGAGCCACCAGGACCACCAGGCCCATGCCCATCACCAGCATCGCGGGCAGCACGTCCCGTACGTACGAGGCCCCCGGCCCCACCCGCAGCATCAGCAGGTTCCCCGCCGCGCACAGCAGCGGGCCCACCGTGAGCGGGATGCGCGGCCCGATCCGCTCCCCGAGTTCCCCCGAGCGGGCCGACAGCAGCAGCATCAGCACCGTCGTGGGCAGCATCGCGGCCCCGGCGCCCAGCGCGGAGTACCCGGCCACCACCTGGAGCTGGAGCACGACGAGGAAGAAGAACCCGCCGAAGGCCGCGTACACGAACAGGGTGACGAGGTTGACAGCTGTGAACTGCCGGGAGCCGAAGATGTCCGGCGGCACCATCGGATAGGCCCGCCGCCGCTCGACGTAGACGAAGGCGACGCCCAGCAGGAGCCCTCCCACCCCCGCGCCGATCACCGCCGCCGTTCCCGACCGGGCTTCGATCAGCGCGTAGGTGATCAGCCCCAGGGAGCTCGCGCCGATCACCGCCCCGGCCACGTCGAACCGTCCGTGCGCCTGCGGATCCCGCGATTCCGGTACGTGCCGCAGCGCCACCGGCACGCACAGCGCGGCCAGCGGCACGTTCAGCAGGAACACCCACCGCCAGCCCGGCCCGTCCACCAGCCAGCCGCCGAGGAACGGCCCCACCGCCGCGCCCACCCCGCCCAGTCCCGACCACAGGCCCACCGCCCGGCCCCGGTCCTCGCCGCGGATCGAACCCTGGATCAGGGCGAGGGACCCGGGGGTCAGCAGCGCCCCGCCCACGCCCTGCAGGGCCCGGGCGGCCACCAGTACCCCGGCGTTCGGCGCGATGCCGCACAGCAGCGATCCCACCGCGAACCACACCACACCCAGCACGAAGATGCGGCGCCGCCCGAAGCGGTCGCTCAGTGCCCCGCCGACCAGGATCAGTCCGGCCAGGGTCAGCAGATAGGCGTTCACCGTCCACTGGAGCACTGCCAGATCGGCATCGAGATCCCGCCCGATGCGCGGGAGCGCCACGTTCACCACGGTCGAGTCCAGCAGGGCCATGCTCGACCCGAGCACCGTGGTCAGCAGGATCCACCGGCCGCGCGCGGACGCCAGCGGGACACCGGCGGTGGGCGGTTCGGACGGCGGTTCGGCGGGCGGCTGGGGACGCGGCTCGGCGGGCGTCTTGGGAAGCGGCTCGGCGGGCGTCTTGGGAAGCGGCTCGGCGGGCGTGTGGGGACGCGGCTCGGGGGGCGGCTCAGGGGGCGGATCCGGGGACGCGGTCATGCCTTCAGGCTGGCTCGCGTGGCCGGGAAGGGCCACCGGGCGGGCCGTGGGGCCGGCTCATTAGGCCCTCTTGTAATGGACATGACCCCTCCCTCACCATGACCCGCGCACGTCACGCACACCCTTCCCGCACAACCCGCACACGGCGTACGAGGAGACACCACGTGGCCCCACGCACCAAGCGGTCATCACGGCCTTCACGGCTCTCACGGCCTTCACGGCTATCACGGCCTTCACGGTCCTTACGCACGGCGCTCGCCGCCCTCACCTCGCTCCTGCTCCTTCCGGCCGGCGCGGGCATCGCCGCGGCCGCACCGACGGCGGACCCTCGAACCGGCGGCCCCACCCCGAGCGCTGCCGAGCGCAAGGTCGAGCCCAGGCTCCGCGCCCAGCTCGACGATTCCGCCAAGGCCGTCTTCTGGGTCTACCTCGACAGCGCCGCCGACCTCACCGCGGCCGGGAAGCAGCAGACCCGCGCCGCCAAGGCCGAGACGGTCATGCGGGCCAAGAAGGACCATGCCGCGCGCAGCCAGGCCGAGGTCGTCAAGGCCCTGGAAGGCGCGAAGGCCGAGTACACCTCGTACTGGATCGTGAACGCCGTGCGCGTCGTCGGCAGCGAGAAGCTCGCCGGGACCCTCGCGCAGCGCCCCGAGGTCGCCCGGATCGACGCCGACGACAAGGTCGAGCTGCCCAAGCCCGCCGAGGGCGAGCGGGAGCGGACCGCCGCCGACGCCGTCGAGTGGAACATCGACCGGATCAAGGCCCCGCAGGTGTGGGACCAGCTCGGCGTGCGCGGCGAGGGCATCGTCGTCGCCAACATCGACAGCGGCGTGGACCACACCCACCCGGCCGTGAACAACCAGTACCGCGGCAAGAACGCGGACGGCTCCTACGACCACGCCTACAACTGGTTCGACCCGGCGGGCGTCTGCGCCACCGCGGCCCCGTGCGACAACAACGACCACGGCACCCACACGATGGGCACCATGGTCGGCGACGACGGCGGCGCAAACAAGATCGGCGTGGCCCCGGGCGCCCGGTGGATCGCCGCCAAGGGCTGCGAGTCCAACTCCTGCTCCGAGGCCTCCCTGCTCGCCGCAGGCCAGTGGATCGTCGCTCCGACCGATCTGAACGGCCAGAACCCGCGCCCCGACCTCGCCCCGCACATCGTCAACAACTCCTGGGGCGGCCCGGGCGGCGACGCCTGGTACCAGCAGGTCGTCGACACCTGGCGGGCCGCCGGAATCTTCCCCGCCTTCTCCAACGGCAACTCCGGCCCCAGTTGCAACACCAGCGGCTCACCCGGCGACTACGCGAGCTCCTACAGCTCCGGCGCCTTCGACATCAACAACGCGATCGCGTCGTTCTCCGCGCGCGGCGCGGGCCCCGGCGGCACCATCAAGCCGAACATCGCCGCCCCAGGCGTGAACGTCCGCTCCTCCGTCCCCGGCGGCGGGTACGAGGCCTTCTCCGGCACCTCCATGGCCTCACCGCACACCGCGGCCGCCGTGGCCCTGCTCTGGTCCGCCGCGCCCGCCCTCGAGGGCGACGTCGCGCAGACCGAGTCGCTCCTGGACGGCACCGCCCAGGACACCGACAGCAGCCAGTGCGGTGGCAGCGCCGCCGACAACAACGTCTTCGGCGAGGGCAGGCTCGACGCCCTCGCCGCCGTGAACGCCGCCCCGCGCGGGTCGATCGGCGCACTCGGCGGTACGGTCCGCTCCGGCGGCGAGCCGCTCGCGGGCGTGAAGGTCACCGCCGACGGGCCGATCGACCGCACGACGACCACGGCGGCCGACGGCAGCTACGCCTTCCCCTCCCTGTCGGTCGGTGAATACACCCTGACCGCCGCCAAGTTCGGCTACGGGCAGCAGACCGCGACGGCCACGGTGACCGAGAACGCCACCGCCACCGGCGACTTCACCCTGACCCAGGCGGCCTCCGGCAAGCTCACCGGCACCGTCTCCTCGGCCGCCGGGCCGGTCGCGGGCGCCTCCGTCACGGTCGCGGACACCCCGGTGACCGCGACCGCCGACGCGCAGGGCCGCTTCGAGGTCGTCCTGCCGCACGGCACCTACGACGTGAACGCCACCCACGCCTCCCGCTGTGTCACCGGCGGCACGGCGAAGGTCACCGTGGCCGGCGACACCACGGTCGCGGTGAACCTGCCCGAGCGCACCGACGGCTACGGCTACGCCTGCGCCACCGCCGGCGACCGCCCGTACGTCGCGGGGAGCCGGCAGCTCGCCCTCACCGGCGACAACACCACCGAACGCGTCGACCTGCCCTTCCCGCTGCCGCTGTACGGGAAGACGTACGGCCAGGCCTGGATCGGGACCAACGGCACGGTCAGCTTCGGCGGCAACCACACCGGGGACATCAACGGGGACATCCCGAGCACGGCCACGCCCAACGCGGCCCTGTACCCCTTCTGGGACGACCTGGTCGTCGGCGCGGCGGGCAGTGGCTCCGGCGTCTTCACCGCCGTCACCGGCACCGCCCCGCACCGGAGTTACGTGATCGAGTGGCGCGAGGTGGCCCACTGGTCGGCGCAGACCCAGAAGTTCTCCTTCTCGGCGGCGATCGGCGAGGACGGCACCGTCTCGTACTCCTACAAGGGCACCGGCGGCTCCGGAATCAAGGGCGGCTCGACGGCCACGGTCGGCGTGGAGAACGCGACCGGAACCGACGCCTTCAGGTACTCCTTCAACACGGCGATCATCACGGACGGCCTGTCCATCGCCTTCCGGACCACCAAGAGCGGTGTGGTGGCGGGCCGGGTGCTCGACGCCAACGACGGCAACGGCGTCGCGGGCGCCACGGTGACCGTCGGCACGGGCGACTCGGCGGTGTCGGCGACCACGGCGGCGGACGGCGGATACGTCGTCCAGAGCCCGTCGGGTGTGAAGGCCCTCTCCCTGGCGGCGCCGCAGTACGAGTCCGCCACGGCGACGGTGGACGTGCGGGCCGCCGACGTCACGACGGTGAGCCTTTCCCTGCGCACCGGCAAGGTGACGGCGTCCAAGCCGTCCGTGGAGGTCGTACTCCCCGCGGACCAGCAGCGGACGCGGACCCTGGACCTGACCAACCCGGGCCTCGGCACGGCGTTCACGGTGTCCGAGGACGCGGCCTGGCTGACGGCCGCACCGGCGGTCGGGGACCTGCCCACGGGCGGGAAGGTCCCGCTCACCCTTTCGGTGGACACGGCGGGACTGACCCCGGGGTCAGTCCTGACCGCGAACCTGAACATCACGTCAGCGAGCGGCAGGACCCCGGTCCTCACGGTCCCCGTCAAGCTCGTCGTCCCGCGCTACCAGGTCGCCCTGGACGCGGGCTCCGGCTACGCGAGCACGGACAGCCTGGGTGACGCCTGGTCCCCTGACCGCAAGTACACCGCCGGCTCCTACGGCTACCAGGGCAGCGGCTCCGTACAGTCCACCGGGCGCACCATCGCCGGTACGGACGAGCAGCGGCTGTTCCGCAACGCCCGCGAGGGCATGTACGAGTACCGCTTCGACAACGTGCCGAACGGCACCTACACGGTGGAGCTCGGCTTCGCGGAGCTCTCCTCCACCAAGCCGAACAAGCGCGTCTTCGACGTCCTGGCCGAAGGCACGCAGGTCCTGCCCTCCCTCGACATCTCCCTGGAGGCGGGCACGTACAAGGCCCTGACCCGGACGTACACGGTCACGGTCACGGACGGGATCCTCAACGTCCGCTTCGTCACGCACACCGGATTCGGCAAGCCCCTGCTGAACACCCTGCGGGTGACCGACCGCCCGGACAAGAGCTAGCCGAGCGGGCCTGACAGTCGGACGGGGGGCGGGGCGCCTGCGGGCCCCGCCCCTCCCGTTCGGCACGTGCGGCTCCCGGCATTCGGGTGGGGGAGCGCCGACTCCGCCGCGACGCGCCGGGAGGCCGGCGTCCGGCTCGTTAACGTGAGCGACCATGACGCTCTTGAGCGACCAGGCCGAGGCCGTCCGGACCCTCGTCGAGTCCGCCGACCCCGGGGCGGTGTGGGCCATCGGCGGCCCCGAAGGCCTCCAGGCGGGCTCGGACGGCGCAGACGCCGGAGACGCCGGAGACGCCGGAAACATCGGACACGCCGGAGAAGCCGGAAGCAACGGAGACGCCGGAAACACCGGACAAGCCGGACGCGCCGGAGAAGCCGGAGACAGCGCGGGCGCCGGCCTCGACGTTGGCGGCCTCACCGCCGTCCTCGCGCTCTGGCCGGCCATCGGGAGCCTCGTCGACGAGGGCGCGCTGAAGCTGCACACCCCGCTCACCGCCTACGGGGACGCGGCCGCCGCCGACACCCCCGGCGGGACCACCGCCCACCACCTGCTCACCCAGGCCGACGGGACCGCCGCCCTCACCCGCCTCGCCGAACACCTCTCCGGCAGCCCGCTCGCCGATCTCGCGGCCACCCGCGTGTGGCACCCCCTGGGCATGACCCGCACCCGGTTCGCCGACGGCACCCTCCGCGCGCCCCTCGCCGACCTCGTCCGCTTCCTGCGCCACCTGCTCTCTCCGGCGGACCCGCACGGACCGTCGGGGCCGGGCATCACCCGCGCCTGGACCACCGAGTCCCTCCGCATCCGCACCGGCGAACTCACCCCCGCCCGCGGCCTGCTCTGGCATCCCGCCCCGCACGGCGTCTGGACCCACCACGCCCCCCAGGACGGCGGCCCGGCCCTGTGGGTCTCCCCCCGCCACCACCGCTGGGCGGTCCTCCTCCCGACCACCGACCACCGCCCCCTGCGCACCGCCTTCCGCGAGGCCGTGTTCCCCCCGCCTGCCCTGCTGGCCGGGCTGGACCCACTGGCGTAGTCCTCGGGGCGCGCGGTCCCCAGGTGGGACGTACGGTGATGCCGATGTCGCCGAGCGTTGTCGTTCCGCTGCGGAGGTACACGGATGCGTACGGTCCAGGGGGTCGTCCTCGACGGGCTCAGGGCCCGGGTACGGGCCCTCGCGGAGCGGACCGGAAGGCCGGTGCGGTCCGCCCCGGGCACCGTCCCGGTGGCCGGGGCGCCCGGCGCCCGCCGCCGCACCGAGCGAGTCGGTCGGTCGCCCCGAGGGGAGGCGCCGCTCGCGGACCACGGGCCGCCCGTGCGGGGGCTCGGCGCGGAAGCCCCCGACCGGCGGACATCCGTAAAGGAATCGTTCCGGCACGCGGCCGCCGCCACCGAAAGCACCGCCTTCGCCACCCTCGGGGCCTTCCTGCGCGGCCTCGCCGGCCCGCGCCCCCTGCGTCGCCCGGGCGCGGTGCGCGCGTCAGCCGCCGCGCTGCGCGCCCTGCGCGCGCGCCACGGGGACGCGCCCGCCCTCCTGCGCACCCGGTCCGGAAAGCCCGTCCTCGTGCTGCTCGACCCGCAGGACCTGCGCCGGTTCTACGCCGAACCCCTCAGCGTCCTCGCGGCCGACCCACCGGAGAAGTGCCGCGGCCTGAGCGCGGCGGAGCCCGCCGGCACCGGCTGCTCCCGCGGCGAACTCCGCACGGAGCAGCGGCAGATCAGCGCCGAGGTGCTGGCAGCGGGCCGGCCCGTGCACCCTTCGTGCGGACCTTTCCTGGCGGCCGTCGCCGAGGAGGCCCGGCACCTGACCGCCGCCCGCACCCTCGAACTCGCCCGCGCCCGGCACGCCGTGCACCGGGCCGCCCGGCGGATCGTGCTCGGCGCCGCGGCCGCCGCGGACGAGGAGCTCAGCGGGTGGCTCAGCCAGCTGCGCGCCGAAGGCAAGGGCCTGCGCGGCGGCCGGATGCGCGCCGCCCGCTCCGTGGACGACAAGGTCCGCGCCCGCATCCAGGACTACGCCCGCCACGCCGACGCCGCCACCCTCGTCGGGCGGGCCGCCCGCCACGCCGACCCCACCGGCACCCTCGACCCCGTAGGCCAGGCCCAGCACTGGCTGCTGGCCATGGACGCCGTCCCGGACACGCTGCTGCGCACCCTGCTCCTGCTTGGGGCGCACCCCGCCGAGCAGCACGCGGCCGCCGCCGAAGCGGCCGCCGAGGCCGCCGGCGGCGCGGCCCGGGGTGAACTGCCCAGGCTGAGAGCCTGCGTCCGGGAGTCCCTGCGCCTGTACCCGGTGGTGCCCGACCTGATCCGCGTCACCCGCGCCGAAACCGAATGGCGGGGCGTGCGTTACCCGGCCGGCACCTCGGTGCTGCTGCCCGCCGCGTTCCATCAGCGCGACCCCGAACGGGTGCCGGCCGCGCACGTGTTCGTGCCAGGCCGGTGGAAGAACCCGGGCGCGGACCAGGACATCCGGATGGCGCCCTTCAGCCACGGGGGCGGCCGCTGCCCCGGCGGCCAGCTCGGCTTGATGATCACGGCCGCGCTCTGCGCCGAGGTGCTGCGGGGTCACCGGGTCCGGGGCGCCCGGCCGGTCCTGGACCCGGTCGGGCCGCTGCCGGCGACGCTCGACCCGCAAGGCATCCGGCTCACCCTCATCCGCCGCTGACGGCGCCTCCGGCCGACGGCCTCCCGCCGCTGACCACTGCCCCCTGACCACTGCCCCCTGCCGAACCCCACGAGGAACCCATGCCCGACGCCGCGACCTCCGCGTCCACCGCCCCGGACGTCGACCTGCTCGACGCCCCGTGCCGCGCCCTTGCCGAGGCAGCCGACGCGGTCGGCGAGGCCGCCCGCTACGCCTCCGCCCTGGCCTTCGGCCCGCGCCTGCCCGCGGCCGCCCTGGCCCGGGGAGGCCGCATCCGGCTCGGCTGGCGCACTCTGCTGCGTACCCTCACCGACCCGGCGGGCCTGGGCTGGGCCCCGCGCGGCCGGGGCGTGGCCAGGGCCGGACGGCTCGCCGGAGTCCTGGCGAGCCGGGAGAGCCTCGCGATCAGCATCGCCGTCTGCGGACTCAGGGCCCGGATCCGGGCCGCGAGCGCGGCTCGTCCCGAACTCCTGGAGGACCCCGGCGCGGCGGCGGTGCTGCGGGCCGTGGGGGCGGGCCGACAGGCCGAGGCCGTCCGCCTGTTCCGCGCCCTCATGCGCGAGCAGGGCGCCCAGCACGCTTTCTCCCTGCTGGCCCCGTCCTTCGCCGACATCCTCGCCTGGAACGCCCTGACCGACGCGAACCCCTTCAACGACCACGCCGGCTGGCAGGTCGCCACCGGCCGGGCCCAGACCGCCGAGCCGTTCCTCGGGCTCGGAGCCGCCGTCTGGGCCTTCTGCGACCGCGGCCCCGGTCAGCCCGAACGGCCCCGGACGGGGGGTACGCCCGCCCACGGTCCCGTCCGACGAGGTGTCACGGGCCGACCGCCGCGGCCGGTGCCCCGGGCGACGCCCCGCCCGGCGCCCCGGCCGCCCGACCGCGGCCTGAGCGGGCATGCCGCCGCACTGCGCACGCACGCGGTCCGGCTGCGCGGGGCGGCCGCCACGCCCGGCTGGCGCGGCCCGGAGGCGGGCGCCCTGCGCGCCGAGGTCGAGATCCTCGCGTCCCGCTGCGCGACGGCGGCCGACGACCTCGACCTCGCCGCCGCCCAGCTACAGGACCAGCGACCCGGGCCTTGACCAGCGAGCCGACCATCAGTCGCTGAGACCGGTCACGGTGACGTGTCCTCAGTCCTCGGGTGTGCGGAGCCGGCGCAGGGCGGTCAGCACCCGTTCGGTGATGTCCTCGGGGGAGCCGGACACGTCGACGACGACGCCGAGTTCGTCGTCCTGGAGCGGTTCCAGCGTGGCGAACTGCGAGTCCAGCAGGGTGGTGGGCATGAAGTGGCCCTTGCGGGCCGCCATCCGCTTCTCGATCAGCGAGCGCTCACCGGTGAGGTGGACGAAGACGGCCCCGGGGGCGGCGGCGCGCAGCCGGTCGCGATAAGCGCGCTTGAGCGACGATGCGGCCACCACGCCGCCGCGCAGCCCGGCGCGCTGGCGGATCCATGCGCCGATGGCGTCCAGCCACGGCCGCCGGTCCGCGTCGTCCAGCGGGGTGCCGGCCGACATCTTGGCGACATTGGCCGCCGGATGGAACGTGTCGCCTTCGGCGTACGGAACGCCCAGCGCCTCCGCGAGCAGCCGGCCCACGGTCGTCTTGCCCGTGCCGGCCACGCCCATCACCACAATGACGCGCTGGGTGCTCACGCCTACCTCGCTGTCCTCGTCGGCATCGGTCCGTGCGGCACCACTGAAGCATGACCACCGAAGGCAGTCCTGGACCGGGGCTCCACGAGGTCCTGACCGGCCGCACCGAACACGCGGTGATGTTCCAGGCCCCCGACCCCGCCGCCGGCCGTCAGGCGTCGAGCACGGCGAGGTCGAGCTTTCCGAGGCGCTCCGGTTCCGCGACGATGTCGATCTCGGTGATGAGGCCGTCGTCGATCGTGAAGCCGAGCACCAGGAACAGCCGTCCCAGCGGGGCCATCGCCAGGCCGGCCATGCCGTTGACCAGGGCCGGCTGCGTGGACCGCGCCCGCTGCATGGCGGCCATCGCGCCCTTGGCGACGGTGACGGCGCCGCTGATGAGGAGGGGGGCGGGGCTGGGTACGACGGCCTTGTCGGCCCGGAGCACCACATCGGGATGGAGCAGCGCGACCAGCGCGTCGAAGCTCCCGCCGCGGGTGGCGGCCAGGAAGGCGTCCACGACGCGGCGTTGACGGGACAGATCGGCTTCGGGCACCAGCGGGGCGCCCTTGACCCGGCGGCGCGCGCGGCTGGCGAGCTGGCGGGTCGCGGCGGGGGACTTCTCGATCATCGGGGCGATCTCGTCGAAGGGCACGGCGAACAGGTCGTGCAGCACGAACGCGAGCCGCTCGGCCGGTGCCAGCGTGTCGAGCACCACCAGCAGTGCCAGCCCGACCGAGTCGGCCAGCAGGGCCTCCTCCTCGGGGTCGACGGCGTCCTCGCGGCTGACCGCCGGGTCGGTGGGATACGTCTCCATGGAGTCCTCGCGCCGGGACTCCCGCGAGCGCAGCATGTTCAGGCACACCCGCGACACGACCGTGGTCAGCCATCCGCCGAGGTTCTCGACGTCGCTGGTGTCGGAGCGGTTCAGGCGCAGCCACGCTTCCTGGACGGCGTCATCGGCCTCCGTGAGTGAGCCGAGCATCCGGTATGACACTGCTCTGAGATGAGATCGGTGCTCTTCGAAACGCTCCGTCAGCCATGAACCCTCGTCCACCCGTCTCACATTCCTTCCTCACGGCGATCACCAAAAAATAGATCACCAGGAAGCTGGATAATGGCGGTGAACGGCAGAAGCACTGGAGACGCCGGACACACGTGATGGTCCGGCAGGAGAGGGAGCCCCCGATGGACGTGCAGCACTTCGAGCGGATCACCGCTTTCATCGAGGCGCGGCTCACCCCGCTGTTCGACGCGGAGACGGGCAGTGAGTACGGCTTCGGGATGGACGACACCTCCCGTGCGCTGCGCGCCCTGCGCAACTCCGTCCTGGAGGCGTCCGCCATCAAGGGCCTCATCGAGAAGCGGGAATCGGCCGAGCCGGCCATGCGCCGCGTCATCGACCAGTCGGTGGAGCACAACTGGGACGTGCTGCGCGGCATCGCCCGCCAGTGGGAGGACCACGCCGACTTCCGCCACGAGTTCAAGCACCACGCATGGGAACTCGACCACCACCACGCCGCCGCCGCGGGGAGCTGAGCCCCTGAGGTCAGCTCCCCGCGTCCCTTTCAGGGGCGGTGCGCGGGCAGGGCGACCGGCATCACCAGGGTGGTGAAGGTGCCCTGGTCGGCGGAGCGGACCAGGACCGGCCGGGACGGCGCGGAGACCTCCAGGAGGACGTCCGGCCCGACGCTCGCCTCCAGGGCCGGCGCGAGCACCGCCGGATCGAAGCCGATCCGTACGGGCTCGGCCTCCGCGCGCAGGGCGGGCAGGGCGGTGTCCGCCACCAGCAGCCGGTCGCGGCCCAGTTCGACGGCGACCGCCGGGGCGTCCCCGCAGGCGTCGAGGGCGGCGAGCAGCGCGGCCCGGTCCACGACCACCCGGTGCCCGGGCGGGGTCATCGCGGCGAGCGCGTCCCGGTAGGCGGGGTACTCCCCGGCGCTCACCGCCACCTCGCGGCGGCCGCCCGGGTGCCGGACCACGAGCGGGGTCCCTGCCGAGCCCGCGACGAGGGTCACCTCGGCGGCCCGGGCCGCCCACGCGCCGAGCCCCACCAGGGCGTCCGCGTCGATCAGCACCCGCCCCCGCGGCCCGGTCACGGCGGCGGGCCGCAGGGTGCGCAGCGAGAGCCGGTAGCGGTCGGTGGCCACGAAGCGGACCTCGTCCTCCTCGAACTCCACGAGCACGCTGCCCAGTACGGGGTACGCGGGATCGCTCCCCGCGGCCGGCGCCACCTGCCGGGCCGCGCTCGCCAGTTCGGCCCCGCCGAGGGTGAACTCGGTGACCGCCGCAGCGCCCGGCAGCCCCCCGAGCACCGCCCGGATCGCCGCGTCGGCGGCCCGGCCGCGCTCCCGGGCCGCCGCCCGGTGCCGCTCCAGTACCTCCCGGGCCCGCTCCGGCGGTCCGTCGAGCACGACGACCACGTCCGCCAGCGCCAGCCCCGTCTCGCGCAGACCGCGCAGGAGCGCGGCCCGGGGCTCCTGCGCGGGGGAGTAGAAGCGGTAGCCGGTGGCCCCGTCCACGTGCGCGGGCAGCAGCACGCGGCAGTCGTCGTAGAAGCGCAGGGCACTGGGCGCGAGCCCGACCCGCCGGGCGAACGCGCTGATGCTCATCAATTCAGGTTCGGGTGATTCAGGTTCAGGTGTGCCGTCCATGACCGCAATGGTCGACTTTCATCCCGCTTGAAGGTCAACCCGCGGCGCGGACCGGCCACGGATCAGCGGCCGCCGCGCGGCGTGGTCTGCTGAACCGCCCAGCCGTTGCCGTCCGGGTCGGAGAAGTAGACGAAGGAGCCCCAGGGCAGGTCCTGGATCTCCGTCACCTCGACCCCCCGGCCGCGCAGGTCCTCGTACGCCTCCTCGATGTCGGTGACGACGACCTGCATGTTGTCCAGCGACCCCGGGGTCATCCGGGTCAGGCCCTTGCCGATCGCGATCGAGCAGGCCGACCCCGGCGGCGTCAGCTGCACGAAGCGGATGTCCTCGCTGACGGTGACGTCGTGGTCGGCGTTGAAGCCGATCTTCTCGTAGAAGGCCTTGGCCCGGTCGACATCGGTGACGGGGACGGCGACCAGTTCCAGTTTGATGTCCATCACGGCATCATGCTCCCGGCACCGGTGCCGCACCGCCCGATGCCACGTCGGCAGGCGTGTCCCCCGCCGCGAACTGGGTGCGGTACAACTCCTCGTACCGGCCGCCCGCCGCCAGCAGCTCGGTGTGCGTGCCCCGTTCCACGATCCGGCCGTCCTCCACCACCAGGATCAGATCCGCCGCCTGTACGGTCGACAGCCGGTGCGCGATGACCACCGCGGTCCGGCCCGCCAGGGCCTCGCCCAGCGCCTCCTGCACCGCCGCCTCCGAGGTGGAGTCCAGGTGCGCGGTGGCCTCGTCCAGGATCACCACCCGCTGCCGGGCCAGCAGCAGCCGCGCGATGGTCAGCCGCTGCCGCTCCCCGCCCGACAGCCGGTAGCCGCGCTCGCCGACCACCGTGTCCAGCCCGTCGGGCAGTGAGGCGACGAGGCCGTCCAGGCGGGAGCGGCGCAGGGCCTCCCAGACCTCCTCCTCGGAGGCCTCCGGCCGGGCCAGCAGCAGGTTGGACCGTACCGACTCGTGGAAGAGGTGCCCGTCCTGGGTGACCATGCCGAGCGTCTCGCGGATCGAGTCGGCGGTGAGGTCCCGTACGTCGACCCCGCCGAGGCGGACCGCGCCAGCGTCGGCGTCGTACAGCCGCGGCAGCAGCTGCGCGATGGTCGACTTGCCGGCGCCGGAGGAGCCGACCAGGGCGATCACCTGGCCCGGCTCGGCGCGGAAGGACACCTCGTGCAGCACCTGCGTGCCGCCCCGGGCGTCGAGGGTGGCAACCTCCTCCAGGGAGGCGAGCGAGACCTTCTCGGCGGCGGGGTAGCCGAAGGAGACCCGGTCGAACTCCACGGCCACCGGGCCCTCCGGCACCCGGCGGGCGTCCGGCTTCTGCGCGATGAGCGGCTTCAGATCGAGGATCTCGAAGACCCGCTCGAAGCTCACCATCGCGCTCATCACCTCGACGCGGGCGCCGGCGAGCGCGGTCAGCGGGGCGTACAGCCGGGTCAGGAGCAGGGCGAGGGCGACGACGGAACCGGCGTCCAGGGAACCGCGCACCCGCCGAGCCCGTAGACGAGCGCGAGGGCCAGGGCCGAGACCAGGGTGAGCGCCGTGATGAAGGCCGACTGGGCCATCGCCGTCCGGATCCCGATGTCCCGCACCCGCGCCGCCCGGGCCGCGAACTCCGCGGACTCGTCGGCGGGCCGCCCGAACAGCTTGACCAGCGTCGCGCCGGGCGCGGAGAACCGCTCGGTCATCTGGGTGCCCATCGCGGCGTTCAGCGCCGAGGCCTCCCGCTGCATCGCCGCCATCCGCGCTCCCATCCGGCGGGCCGGCAGCACGAACACGGGCAGCAGCACCAGCGCCAGCAGGGTGATCTGCCAGGAGATGCTGAGCATTACGGTGAGGGTCAGAAGCAGGGTCACGGTGTTGGCGACCACCCCCGACAGGGTGTTGCTGAAGGCCCGCTGGGCGCCGATCACGTCGTTGTTCAGGCGGCTGACCAGGGCCCCCGTCCTGGTCCGGGTGAAGAAGGCGACCGGCATCCGCTGCACGTGGTCGAAGACCGCCGCCCGCAGATCCAGGATCAGCCCTTCGCCGAGCGTGGCGGAGAGCCGGCGGGTCAGCAGCCCCAACCCGGCCTCGGCGACCGCGATCAGCGCGATGAGCAGGGCGAGCCGGGTGACCGCACCGCTGTCGCCGCCGTCCACGATGGCGGTGACGACCCGGCTGGCGAGCACCGGGGTGGCCACCGCCAGCAGCGCGGTCACCACGCTCAGCAGGAGGAAGAGGGTGAGCCCGCGGCGGTGCGGGCGGGCGAAGGCGGCGACGCGGCGCAGGCCGGCCCGGGAAAGGGGGCGACGGTCCTGCTGGGCGTTCAACGCACTGTGCAGAGAGGTCCAAGCGGTGACTTCCATGTCCATGACCCGAACGCTAGGACCTCAACCAAACTCGAGGTCAAGGTTTGGGTGCCGGACCGCCCGCAGGAGTCGTCAACTGCCCGCTGTACGACGGATTTTCGCCTGCGCGAACCGGCCGCCCGTTGTCGGTGCCCGGTGGCATCATCGGTCCATGACGCAGGGATCCGAGTCCGTACGCTTCGGCAAGAGCACCACCGACACCGTCCTGCACCGCTTCGAGCAGTGGGCCCGGGACACTCCCGACGCCCGCGCCCTCATCGCCGGCCCCGAGAGCCTGACCTACGGGGAACTCGACACGCGCGCCAACCGGCTGGCGCACCATCTGCTCGCCTCCGGCCTGCCGCCCGGCGGCCTCGTCGCCATCGGCACCGCCCGGCAGGCCGACCTGGTCGTCGCCCTGCTCGCCGCCCTCAAGGCCGGCGGCTCCTACACCGTCATCGACGTCGAGACCCCGCGCCACGGGCAGCGGCAGCTCGCGACCGCAGAGCCCTTCGTCCTGGTCACCCACGCCGCCCACCACGCCGCCCTCGACAACGGCAGCGGGCTGCGGGTGATCCGGCTCGGCGCGGAGGCCGCCGCGATCGCCGGACGGCCCGCCGGGCCGCCGGGCGCCCCGGCACCCGGCCACGCCGCGGCGGCCCTGTTCACCGGGGGAGGGGGAGGGGGAGCCGAGCCGCGCGCCGTCACCGTCGGGCACGCCCTGCTCCTCACCGCGTACGAGGGCTGGGCCGAGGTGGCCCGGCTGACCCCCGGGGACCGGCACCTGATCACCGCCGGGACGGACGTGACCGCCTTCGCCGCGGGCTGGACCCGGGCCCTGTGCTCCGGCGGCGCCCTCGTCCTCGCGCCGACCTCGCCCTGGACGCCCGAGGACGTCCGGGCGGCGATCGGGACCGAGCGGGTCACCGTCCTGCACACCGATCCGGCCGGTGCCGGCGCACTGCTGCTCCGCGACGCGGAGCCCCCCGTCCCCGTCCCGCGCCCGCGTCGTGAACCGGCCCCGAACACCGGGTCGTTGCGGCTGGTCACGGTCACCGGAGACCGTCTCTACGCTGACGAGCTGGACGCCCTGCACGCACGGCTGCGGCCGGGCGTACGGGTGCTCAACGCGTACGGCCTCACCGAGACGGCCGGAGTCGGCGCCCACTTCGAACTCCCGCAGCTGCGTGGCCCGCTCGACGACGTGGAGCAGACCTCCCTGCTCGGCACCCCCTTCCCCGGCTGGCAGGTCCACGTCCGCGACGGGGAGATATGCCTCGCCCCGCCCGGAGGCGGCGACGCGATTCCCACCGGAGACCTCGGCGTGCTCCGCCCGGACGGGCTGCTGGAGTTCGGCGGCCGGATCCGGGACCGGATCACCCTGCCCGGCGGCCGCTCCGTCGACCCGTACCCCGTCGAGTCCGCGATCCGAAGCCACCCGGGCGTCGGCGCGGTGATCGTGAAGGGGGTCGACAGCCTCCGCGGCCCGCGGCGGCTCGTCGCGTACGCCGCCCCGCCGGCCGGCGGCGAGGCGTCGCCGCCCGGGGGCGTCGTCCTGCCGGACATCGAGGAACTGCGCGACCACCTGGCCGGGAAGGTGCCCAGAGAGGAATACCCGCGCACCGTGATCCGGCTGCGCACCCTGCCCCGGAATCGGGCGGGCCAGGAGGACCGGGCCGCCCTGCCGCTGCCCATCCTGCCCGCCATGGCGGCGCGGCCCGGCGGGAGCAAGTCCGCCAAGTACGGGGCCGCCGCGGACGGAGGCGAGTTCCCGGCCTCCTGCGCGGGCGGCTGCGGGGGAATCGGCCTGGGCTTCATCGCCCTGATCCTCACGCAGTTCCTCTGGCCGGGATCGACCGATCTCGGCGGCGTCCCGCAGCCCTGGGCGTTCCTGTTCTTCGTCCTCTACGTGGTCGAGTGCTTCGCCTTCGGCGTCGGGGTGGTCTTCCTGTTCGGCGGCCGCGCCTGGATGCGGCGCCACCGCCGTGGCCACACCCTCACCGCGGCCGCCCATCTGGCCGTGGCCTACCTGCTGTTGGCGTGGTGGCCGCAGGACAACCTCTACCGGCTGGCCGCCAAACAGGACTGGCCGCGTCAAGCCGCGCTCGTCTACACCTTCAACATCCCCCTGATGATCGCGGGCCTCATCGTCGCCGCCTACGTCGTCAGCAAACCGTCGGATCCCTTCGACTTCGACGACTGACCGGCCCGGGCCCGGACCCCGGCCCCGGCCCCGGCCCCGGCCCCGGCTCCGGCTCGGGTGGGCCGAACATCGCTCCGACCGCCAGGGCCCCCGTCCGCACCAGCGACTCGGCCGCGTCCAGCACCTCCCTGCTGTGCGCGGCCACCAGCACACCCAGCCACGGCGCGGGCTCGAAGGCCCCCGTCGGGATCGCGGGGACGAACACCGCCCCGAGCTCCGCGCAGCCCTGGGCCAGGCCCTCGCACAGCTCCTCCCACTGCGCCTCGGGCAGCCGCGCGCCCAGCTCCACCCGGTCGGCGATGCGTACGAGGTGCCCCGCGCCCCGCAGCACGTCGAGCCGGGCCGCCACCATGAAGGCGACGGACGGTCCCGTCAGCCGCAGGTTCGTCTCGGTCGGCGCGAGCCGGCCCGCCGCGTCGGCGACGAAGTCCACGTCGAACCAGCCCCGGTAGCCGGACGCCGCCAGCTCCCGGCCCACCGCCGCACCGAAGGCGGCGAGGGGTTCCTCCGCCCACGCGGGCACCACCCCCGGCCCCACGGTGGCACCGCGGTAGCAGCCGTCCGTCACGTCCATGACCGCTCCGCCCACCTCGTGCACCCGGCCCGCGTCGTCCACGAAGCCGTCGTACGTCAGATCCCGCGGGGCGCCGTCCCGCGCCGGACCGCTGACGTACTCCTCCACCAGCAGCGGCCCGCGCGGCAGCCGGCGCAGCACGGCACGGGCCCCGCCCGCGGCCCGGACCTCTCCGGCGGTGACCACCGTGGTGCCCGAACCCCCGACACCGTGCTCCGATTTCAGAACAGTGCTCTCGCCCGCCTTGGCCCGGGCCGCCAGCAGCCGCACCGCCGCCCACCGACTGGTGGCCCGCCACTGCGCGGGGAGCACGATCCCGGGATGCCCGCCCTGCGCCAGGATCCGCCCGAACAGCGCGTGCGCCGCGGACTTCGACTCGTAGCGCAGCTCCCCGGCCCGCCACGGCCGGCCCGCCAGCCGCGCGAACGGCCGGGTGCGCCCCCACGGTACGAGCGGCAGCCCGGCCCCCGTCAGCAGCGCGGCCAGCGCCGGCCGGGCCCGTACGGCATCGAGGAGCCCCGGGTCCCGTTCCACCAGGCCGTCGTACACCTCGACCCCGGCCCAGCCCAGTTGGCGGCAGACCAGCTCGGTCCAGCCCTTCGGCACCGCCCGGGGCAGCACGAGAGCAGCCGGGTACGGGCTGTAGAAGGCGGCCAGGCAGGCGTAGTGGTGCGCCGCCAACTGCTCGCGGTCCAGGGAGGCGTCGGCGAACTGCGCGTTGAACTCGGCGACATTGCCCAGGTGCACGGCCCGCCCGCCCCCGGTCCACGCCCGGGCCCAGTCGGCGAGCGGGACGGGAGCCGCCTCGAACCGTACGAGGGCCGACGGGTCGGTGCCGCCGGCGGCCCCGACCGGGGCGGGCACCGCGCCCGCCTCCCGCACGGCCACGGCCCCCATCGCCCGGTAGAACCCGGCCGCGTGCGGATCGGAGTCGATCACCAGCCTGCGCACCCCCAGTTCCACGGCCCGGCGCAGCACGTCCCGGTACAGCAGCCGCCCCACGCCCTGCCCGATGGCCGACGGCTCCACGAAGAGCAGCCCCAGGGCCGCCAGCGGGGGAGTGCCCTCCAGGGAGGCGAGCCCGAGCACCGCACCCTGCTCGTCCTCGGCGACCACGATGCGGCGTGCCGTCACGTCGCCGGCCCGGATCCGCAGTTCCTCCGCGCACGCGGCCAGGAACCCCGCGTCGTACCCCCAATGCGCCTTGGACCGCATCACCAGCCCGGTCAGGGCCTCCGCTTCGGCCGCCCGCGCCGCCCTGACCTTTGCCATCTGCCGACCTCCCCATGGTCCGCCGCAAGGCCGTGCGATAGATTCGGCCTCCCCACGGCACATACTTTCCCACCCACGCGGAGACAGGCTTCTCAATGAGCGACATCATCAACGGACTTGGCCGCACCAGCGCCTACGGCGCCCTGGGCCTGGTCCTGCTGATCCTCGGCATCGTCCTCGTGGACGTGCTGACGCCCGGGAAGCTCCCGAAGCAGATCTGGGAGGAGCGCAACCGCAACGCGGCCCTCTTCCTCAGCTCCGCGCTCCTCGGCATCGGCGGCATCGTCTTCACCTCGATCTGGACGACCTACGAGGACTTCGGCAAGGGCCTGCTGTCGACCGCGGCCTTCGGTGTGCTCGGCCTGGTCCTGATGGCGGTGGCCTTCCTGGTGCTCGACCTGGTGACCCCGGGCAAGCTCGGCGCCATCGTCGTCGACCCCCAGCCCCACCCGGCGGTCTGGGTCTCCTCCTCCTGCAACCTCGCCGTGGCCGCGATCGTCGCCGCCTCGATCGCCTGAAGCGGAGCACCCGTACCTAACGAGAGCGCCGCTCCTCCGAGGGAGCGGCGCTCTCGCCGTACTCCGGCGCCCGCCGGACACCGCCTGACAAAGCACCACTAGGCGAGGCCCAGCGCGAACACCGCGAAGCCCGCCGCCAGCAGGCCCGCCGCGGTCCGGCGTACCGCGGTCGCCCCGCGGCCCTCCTCCGGCGGACCCTCGAACCGCCTCGCGTACCGCGCGATGCCCACCAATAGCGCCGCGAACACCGGCATCCACGCCAGCCGCGCCGCGATCCAGCCCGGGCTGTCCGGCGCCGTCGTCAGCCCGGCCAGCTCGCCCACGAACGACCCGGGCACGGCCGCGGCCAGCATGGCCGTCTGGTGCCAGCACAGGATCGTCATCGCGCACAGGTTGATCACGACCACCGGAGCCCACAGGGCCGGCCGGGCCAGCAGCCCCGCCAGCCGGCCGCGCAGCAGCATCGCCGCGCCCGACTGTGCCGAGGCCAGGGCCAGCACGAGCAGCGACGGCGGGTGCGAGTTGGTCCGCGCCGCACCCGGTACGCCCACCATCGACGCCGGATAGTGGAAGACCGCCAGCAGCGCCGCGAACAGCAGCGTCCCGCCGGCCAGCAGCAGCCAGGCGCCCCGCCGCCCGATCCGCCGCTCGCCCCAGGAGACCCCCAGCTGGTACGCGAACAGCCAGCCCGGCAGGACGTTCACCAGGGACAGCCAGGACGGTACGGAATCGGCGAGCGGCCCGTAGCGCAGGAAGTCCACCAAGGCGACCGAACCGAGCAGCGGGGCCGCCGCCCAGCCCCCGAGGCGGCGCGCCGCCCGCACACAGTACGGGGTCAGCGCGGTGACCACCACGTACACCCCGACGAACCACAGCGGCTGGATCACCAGCGTCGCCCCGGTCCGCAGCGAGGCCTCCGGCACCCCGGCCGCGTACAGCACGGGCACGGCCAGCGCCCACACCGCGGTCACCCCGAGGACCGGCCGGGGACGATCCGGCCCTTCAGCCAGGCGCCCGCCGACCCGGTGCGGCGCCGGTAGGAGAGCGCCGAGGCGTACCCGCCCACCAGGAAGAAGATGCCGAGCATCTGCAGCACCCAGCTGGCCGGTGCCAGCCCGCCGAAGGCGGACAGCGGGCTGGCGTTGTGCAGGCCGCCGCCGGAATCGAGCGTGAAGCCGCCGAGCAGCCAGTGACCGGTCGGCACGGCCAGCAGCGCCAGGGCGCGCAGCCCGTCGATCGCCCGGTCGCGGTGGGCGGGGGTCTGCCGGTCGATCCGCTCGGCGCCGGCGCGCAGCATCGTGAGCGTACTCATCGGAGCTCTCCCCCGGCGATCGCGGCGAAGGCCGCCAGTGACTGGGTGCCGGGTGTGAAGTAGCCGGTGTGGCCCCGCACGTCGGCGGCGGGCACCCGGCGGGCGCCGAAGGCCGCGGAGGTGGGGTCGGCCCCGTGGCCGATCCCGGCGAACTCGACGTTCGGGACGTCCGCGATCCAGTCGGAGGGGCCCCGGGCCGCCCAGACGCGGGCGCCGGTGCGCAGCGCGGCCGCGGTGCCGGCGCGCATCCCGGGGGAGCCGAAGGCCACGATGTCGGTGGCGTCCGTGTGCCGGGCCGCCAGCCCGCAGACCACCGAGCCGTAGCTGTGGCAGAACAGCACCGGGTCGGGCGCGCCGACCGCGTCGAGTCCCGCGGTGAAGCGGGCCAGCCGGGCCGCCCCCGCCGTGGCCAGCCGGCCGTCGGCCGCGTCCATGCCGACGCCGACGGGGGTGGTGTAACCGATCCACGCGACGACGGCCGTGGACCCGCCGGTCGCCGCGCGCAGCGCACGGGCCATCCCGGCCGGGCCGGTGTGCGGTGTGCGCCGGGCGTCGTAGCCGGCTGCGTCGTTGTCCGATCCCGGCACGATCACCGAGACGTGCCGCGCCCGCGCCAAGTCCCCGAACACCTCGGCCACCTGGCCCCGGCCCCGCGGATCGAAGGCCAGGATCTGCCGGTCCGGCGCGGCGAGGGAGGCGTACCGGGCCTCACCGGTGGCGGCCAGGGCGATCCGGTTGGCCTCGTACCGCAGGGCGAGCGGCGCGCCCTCCAGGTTGCCCACCACCAGCGGGTGGGACCGTACGAGCTCCCGGCGCGCGGCATCGTCCAGCCCGGCGAAGAACCGGGCCACCTCGTGCGGCGGCGCGGTCGCGGGATCGGGCAGCGACCGGCCGTACGCCGTATCGGCCCGCCACGCGGCCGTGCCCGGTGGCGGCCCGGTGACCGCCGCCTGACCCTCGCCCGAGGCCCATCCCGCGGTTCCCGCGACGACGGCCGCCGCCAGCGCGGCCATGACCAGCGTCCTTCCGAAGCGGCGCATGCCCCTTCTCCTCTCCTCGTGACGAGGAGGAAGGTAAGAAGGAAGTACCCGCGGCTACGTCGGACTGGGGAGCCAGGTCGGATGTCATACCCGGGTAGGGGGTGGAGGAGACGGGCTGCTTCCCCGTCCCGGGTTGCTTCCCCGTCCCGGGTTGCTTCCCCGTCCCTGCCGCGCGCTCCGTTCCCCACCGACCCCGGAAGACGGGGGCGCGGGCGAGGGCGGGCGGGCGAGCGGGCGGATCTCAGCCGGAGTCGCCCGGCCGCACCAGCCCCGCCTCGTAGGCGAAGATCACCGCCTGTGCCCGGTCCCGCAGGTCCAGTTTGGCCAGCACCCGCCCGATGTGCGTCTTCACCGTCTGCTCCGCCAGCACCAGATGACCCGCGATCTCCTGGTTCGACAGCCCGCGCGCGATGAGTTCCAGTACCTCGGTCTCCCGCGGGGTGAGGCCGCTGCGCCGCAGCGCCGGGTCCTTGCGCGGCGCCGGCCGCTGCTGGACGAAGTCCGCGATCAGCCGCCGGGTCACCGAGGGCGCCAGCAGCGCCTCGCCCGAAGCCACGACCCGTACCGCCGCGATCAGATCGGCCGGCGGGGCGTCCTTGAGCAGGAAGCCGGAGGCACCGGCGCGCAGCGCCTCGTATACGTAGTCGTCGATGTCGAAGGTGGTCAGCATCAGCACCTTCGGCCGGTGCACCACCCCGGGCGGGGGATCGAGGATCTCCCGGGCCGCCGTGAGCCCGTCCATCTCCGGCATCCGCACGTCCATCAGCACCACATCGGGGTGCGTGGACCGGGACACCCGCACCCCCTGCCGCCCGTCCGGGGCCTCGCCCACCACATCGATGTCGGCCTGCGCCGACAGCAGTGCGGCGAACCCCGCCCGCACCATGGCTTGGTCGTCGACGATGATCACACGGATGGTCAACTGGCGTCCTCGGCCGGGTCATTCAAGGGCAGACGGGCGGCGACCCGGAAGCCCCCGTCGGGCAGCGGACCGGTGTCCAGCGTCCCGCCGGTCAACCGTACGCGCTCGCGCATTCCCACCAGACCATGCCCCGTGCCCGAACTCTCCAGCGGCACCACGGCATCGCGGGCCGGACCGTTGACCACGAGCACCAGGATCTCCTCCTCGCCGGCCGTCACCGAGACCCGGGTGGGCGCGCCCGGCGCGTGCCGCACCACGTTGGCCAGGGCCTCCTGCACGATCCGGTACGCCGACAGGTCCACCGCCGGCGGCGCCGCTCCGGCCGCCCCGGCCGCCAGGGACAGCTCCACCGGCTGCCCGGCCCGTACGGTCGCCTCCACCAGCTGCTGGAGCCGGTCGATCCCCGGCTGCGGGGTCCGCTCACCGCCGGCGCCGTCCGCCCTGCCGGCCCCGTCCGCCCCGCCCGCCCCGTCACCGCGCAGCACGGTCAACAGCCGCCGCATCTCGCCCAGCGACTCCCGCGCGCCGGCCGCGATCGCCGCGAACTCCTCCCGTACCGGCTCCGGCATGCCCGGCAGCCGGTACGGCGCCGAATCGGCCTGCACGGTGATCACCGACATGTGGTGGGCCACCACGTCGTGCAACTCACGGGCGATCCGGGCCCGTTCCTCCAGCAGGGTCCGCCGGGTGCGCTCCGCCTCGCTGATGCTCTCCTGCTCGGCGATCCGCTGCTGCGCGTCGCCCAGACCGCGCAGCGCGCCCGTCAGCACCAGCATGACCCCGCCCAGCACGAAGAGCAGGGCAGCGGTGTTCATCGCGCCCGCCGGCTGGAAGAAGCCCAGCACCGCACCGACCGCGCCGGTCACCAGCCACACCCCGACCAGCGTCCGGATGGACTCGCGCAGCCCCAGGCAGCCCATCAGCACCAGGTAGCCGACGATGGTCATCGGCGGCCACGGCCAGGCGTGTCCGGCCACCTTGTCGGCGTGGATCAGCAACACCGCGCCGAAGGTGTCCGCGAATAGGACGGTGCCCCAGGCCGGCAGCGGCCGGGTCACCGCGAGGAGCAGCGGTACGGTCTGCGCCACCCCGAGCGCACCCGACCAGCCACCTGCCGCCCCGTAGTCGTTGGCCAGCACCGCGATGGTCACCGGCAGCAGCGTCACGACAAAGATGCCGACGACGGCGTACGGCAGGCCCCGCTGCCAGGCCTTGGGCGCCTGCGCGAACAAGGGCTGCGCCGCCCGGGCGGGCGTGCGCAGCACCACGGCGAGCTGCGCCAGCGCGCCCGGCACCCGGGCACCGGCCGAAGGGGTGCGGATGCGTTCACGGGTCCGGCCGCGCAGCCGGGTACGGGCTTTGTCGCTCATGATCGGACCAGCCTATGCGCAGTCGGGCCCGGGAGGGGGAACGCGTAGGCTGCTCGCCGGTCGATCACGGGGGAGCCGAACGCATGGGTGGGGCAGCCGCACTCGAGAAACTGGTGCCGGTACTGCTGGCCTTCGGCGGCGGGGTGCTGCTCGCGCGCCGCAAGATCGTCCCGGCCGAGGCATCCAAGGTCTTCTCCGACTACGCCTTCCTCTTCGCCGTCCCCTGCTACCTCTTCGGCAACATCTACGCCAGCGACCTCGCGGTCCTGTTCAACTGGCGGGCGATCGGCGGCTATGCCGCGGCGGCGGCCCTCGCGGTGGCGGCGGTGGCCGCGGTGGCGGTCGCCCACGGCCTGCGGGAGCCCCGCGACGTGGCGTTGCGGGTGGTGGCGGGCGTGCAGGTGAACACCGCCTATTTCGCGGTCCCCGTCTTCATCACCGTGTTCGGGACGGCGGCGCCGATCTTCCCGATCCTGCTGTTCCAGGTCTGCGTGCTGTCCCTGGTCGTCATCTCCCTCATGGAACTGGGCCGCGCGGGGCCCGTCGCGGGCGGCCCGGGCCGGCGCCTCTCGCGCGCCGTCAGCGCCTCCCTCGTCACCCCGCTGGTCCTCGCCTGCAACGCCGGGATCCTGCTCAACCTGCTGTCCGTACGAGTCCCGGCCGTGGTCCTGGACGGAGCCGCCTTCGTCGGGGACAGCGCCTCCCCGGTGGCCCTGTTCGCCCTCGGGCTCCACCTCGGCGGCCTCGGCCTCGACCTGCGGGGCACCACGCGCGAGGAGCTGGCCCTCATAGCCTTCAAGTGCCTGGCGTTCCCGCTGCTGACCTGGGCGGTGTGCGGGATGCTCTTCGGGGTGCGGGGCGAGTGGCTGGCGTACCTCGTCCTGATCGCCGCGATGCCGACCCCGCAGAACCTGTTCATCTTCGCCCAGCGCTACGCCGTGGGCGTCGACCTCTCCGCGTCGATAGTGATCAAGAGTTCCCTGGTGTCCCTGCTCCTGCTGCCCCTGTGGCTGCAGACTGTCGCCGTATGAACGCATCATCGCTATCGCGCGGCGCCGTCACCCTCGGACTGCTCGCCGCCTGACCGTGCACGACCTCGAATTCCGGCGAGTGGTGCCGCCGACAGGTTCCCTCTTCGGCGCCGCGCAGGCGCACGATCGAGTCGCCAAGGGCGACGTACACCATCGTGCCATCCAGGGGTCGCTGAGCCAGATCGCTCAGGAACGGGACCGCCGGCCGATGATCGCAGGCTCCGAGAGCCATGACCATCTGGTACTGCGTTTCCCATGTCCGCCGGTCGCGAACCTCGCGCGACTACGCCGACGCCCTGGCTCCCGGGCCGGCGATGACGGGGACCGCGGCTGTGGTGTCAGTCTGCTGAAGTATCCTTCCCGCCACTGCACACCGACAGTAGGGACCAAGAGAATTGACCGGCCTGTCTGCTTTCCCGCTGCCCTTTCATGCTTCCCGTTCCATATCTTTCGCGACACCCCGAACGCTGCGGGAACTCCAGATGATGCAGTGCAGCGCGCACATTCGGGCGAAGCCGGGGTGGTTCGACAAGATGAACGATGCCGACATCGTCGCCAGGTGGACGCAAGAAGCGGTCGGCCAAGGCCTCACCGAAGCGCAGATTCGTTACGTGCTCGCCGAACTCCCGCATTACGCCGCGCTGCGGGACGGACGAACCGGCGTCGAGGTGTCCGCCGTCGACGGGGTGTGGCAGTCGGACACGCTGGTCGACGACAAGCTCAGATCCCGGCTGCGCGAGGCGGTTCGGGTTCTGGAACAGGTCCCCGAAACAGAACACGACTGGCATCCCGGATCCGACGGCCAAGTACTGGATCTGGTTCATCCCTCACTGTTCTGCCTGGTGAGAGACGTCAGCGGTGCGCCCGAGCGGGCTTGGCAGAATCCGACGGACCGCTACTCGAAGTACGAGTTCTCGGAGAAATTCCAGTGGCTACCCACGGACGTCGACGTCAGTGACGACGGCGATGTCGCCTTCCGCTCGTACGTCAACAACGTCCACCCCGAGACTCATCGGGAACTAGCCTCCGTTTTGCCGGACTTGTTCGCGCGCTTTCGCCCGCTGCTGGAGAACGTGCTCACCGATCTGCGCCATCCGCGGCCCCTGCGGATCGAGGCCGATCCTTACGGGTGGTACGACTCGGAGCCGGAGTATCCGGACAAATCCTCCTATAGTGATGGTGAGGCTTACGCAGAAGCCCGCCGTGCATGGGAAGCGGCCCAGGACGACTGGTGGGAAAACCGCCGTCCGGTCATCCCGGATGCCCCGGCCTTCACCCCGCCCGAGTTGCCCGATGAATCCGCCCGAGTCGACCTGCGCGGCCGCCGTCTCCAGGTCATCGTCAAGCTGGCCACTATTCATCTCACCCCGGACAAGCCCGAGTACCCCGGCGGTTCCTGGCATGTCGAGGGGATGCTGAACGAGCGGATTGTTTCGACCGGGATCTACTACTGGGACAGCGAGAACATCACCGAAAGTCGGCTGAGTTTCCGGGCGGCACTCGACGACCCGGACTACGAACAGAACGACGACAACGGCCTGCGCGAGGTCTACGGCCTGGAGAACGAAGACGCACTGAACCAGACGCTGGGATCGACACCGACCCCAGCGGGCCGCTGCCTGGCGTTTCCGAACATCCTGCAACACCGCGTCGGCTCATTCCGCCTCACGGACCCCACCCGCCCGGGATATCGCAAAATTCTCGCGTTCTTCCTGGTCGACCCGTCCGAAAAGATCGTCTCGACATCCGATGTGCCACCGCAACAACCATGGTCCGACACTTCGACCATGACGCTAGAACAGGCCAAGCACTACCGCGAACAACTCATGCGGGAACGCAAGTTCTTCGTCGACGAACACAACGAGCAGCTCTACGAACGAGAATTCTCCCTCTGCGAGCACTGAGTTTCATTTACGTAGCGCCGGGTCCCCGCGCGGGTCGGGGCCCGGCGACGCGTACGGGAACTGCTCGCCCCGCGCGCATCCGCTCGTACCCCCGGGGCCGATCGGCTCGTTGACCCGGCATGGAACTGCCGACCATCGCGGCGCCGGGCGTCGGGGAACGGGCCGACGCCGTGGCCGATGCCGCCTGCCACCTCTACGACACCATCGCGCCCTGGGGGATCGGCGCGCCCGGAGGGTGGAGCCGGACCGCGGCCGAGGACGCCGCCGAGGCGATCGAGACCACCGCGCACGCCCTCGCGTCCATCGACCCGGGCGCCGAGGTCGTCCTCGCGCCCGTCCACGCCGCCCTCGCCGAGCTGCGCCGCCGGCTCGGCCTCGCCTCCGCCGAGGTGTCGGTCGGCGACGGTCTCCCGGCCGCCCCGCGTACGGTCGGCAACCCGCGCCGGACCCGCTGGGTGCGGGCGCTCAGCGCGCCTTTGCCCCGGCAACCGCCTTCTCGTACAACTTCCTGACGGCCGTGCCGAAGTAAGAGCTGTACGAGGTGTCGGCCGTGTCCCCGCCCGTCTTCCAGCCGCCGATGACCCCGACCACGTCACCGGTGCCCTTGCGCCCGTCGTAGCGGACCAGGAACGGGCCGCCGCTGGTCCCGCCGGGATAGCCGGTGCAGCGGATGCGCAGGAAGGATCCCGGGATCCGCTTGTCGGTGCTGGTGAACTTCGTAGTCCGGTTCACGCACAGGCGGGGACGGGCGGCGGATGCCGGATAGCCGATCAGCGAGACCCGCGCGTGCGCGTAACCGGCGCCGGTGACCAGCCGGTTCCCGCCGACCACGTCCTGCACCGGGAAGCCGCGGGCGTCCGGCCCCACCTGGGCGAAGGCCACGTCGAGGGTGGCCGCGCGGTCGACGCCCTGCGACCGGTAGCGCGGGTCGATCCAGATCTTGGAGCGCCCGTCCGCGCCCTTCAGGACCGGGAACATGCCGTACGGCTGCGGATTCGCGCGCGTGTAGCGCGGTACGAAGGCCACCTGCCGGGTGTCGGCGCCGAGCAGGCAGTGCGCCGCGCTGAGCACGAGGTTGCGGCCGGGGGAGGCGACCACGCTCGCGGTGCAGAAGTAGGTCCCGCCGCCCTTGACGAGGAACATCCGGCCGACGACCGGGGTGCCGTCGAAGTTCTGCCCGATGCCGGGGTCGGTGGCCGGCAGCCGGGGGAGGACCGGACGCGCGGGGGCGCGGACGGGGGCCGGGCCGGACGGGGAGGCGGCCGGGATCGGTTCGGGCGGTGCGGGGGGCGCCGGTGTCACGAGGGGCAGCGGGACGGCGGAGGCCATCCGTTCGGCGGTCCAGAAGGACTCCGCCTCGTGGACGGACCAGCGGCCGGCGGCCACCGGGGCGGCGTTCCCCGCCTCGGCCACGGGCAGCGGCCCTCCGGGCACCAGCAGGGCGGCCGCCACCGCGGCCATCGTCAATGTACGTCGCATGCGGGAGCTCCTAGGGGACACGGACACCGCCTAAACGGCCTGGGGGAAACGGAAGAGGCGGTCCGGGTCGTAGGCCCGCCGTACCTCTTGCAGGCGGGCGAGGTTCGGGCCGTAGTAGGCCTCGCGCCAGCCGGTGAGCTTCGGGTCGATGTAGTTCTGGTAGGAGCGGCCGCTCGCCCAGGGGCGCAGGTCCTGCCAGAGCCCGTCGAACCAGACCTGGTGCCGGGCCACCTCGGCGGCCGGGGCGGACTCGGGCCATAGGCGAGGTACTGGGCGAGGAAGGCGCTGTCGCGGTGCACGAAGGCGGTGTCGCCGGCCGCGAGCCGGTTCACCGCGCCGCCGCAGACCCCCGGGGAGCACCACCCGCCCGTCGATCCCGCGGGCCAGCGCACCGTCATCCGGGCCCCGGGCCGCCGCGCCGACGGTGGCCAGGACGGTCGCGGCCGCGCTGCCCAGGACTTGGCGGCGATGGAGGCTCATACCTCCTTCCTGCCACCGCCCGGGCCGATCGCCGGGAAGGCGGGTCCCACGCACACCCGGTTGACCCCCGAACGGCTCATTGCCGAAACGGTTCCACTCGTCGTATTTACCGCCCCGCGGAGCGCTGTGCACCGCGGAGCGCTATGCCTTGCGGGCCAGCAGGAAGCCCTGCGGAGACCTCTCGTGGACGTCCGGCTCGCGGACCAGGCGGGCCACCTCGGCCAGTCCGGCCCCCGCCAGCAGGCCCGCGATCAGATCGGGCGGTGTCCAGTACACGTCGAGGGCCACCGGATGCCCGTACGCGTGATCCAGCCGGATCAGCTCGTCGCCCGCCTCGAAGGCGATCAGGACGTGGCCGCCGGGGGCCAGCACCCGGGCGAACTCCGCGAACACCGGCGGCAGTTCCGAGGGCGGGGCGTGCACGGTGGAGTACCAGGCCAGGACCCCGCCGAGCACCCCGTCGGCCACGTCCAGCGCGGCCATCGACCCCACCTCGAACCGCAGCCCCGGATACGTCCGCCGGGCCACCGCCACCATCGCCGGGGACAGGTCGACGCCGAAGGCCCGTACGCCGAGCCCGTCCAGATGCGCCGTCACCCGGCCCGGACCGCAGCCCAGGTCCGCGACCGCCCGGCCGCCGCCGCCCTCGTCGCCGCGGACGTACTCGGCGAACGCGGCCAGCATGGCCCGGTCCAGCGGCTTCCCGGCCAGTTCCGAGCCGACGAGCCGCGCGTAGTCGACGGCGACGCTGTCGTAGGACGCCCGTACGGAGCTCAGGTACGAGGAATCTGTCATGCCCCTGGACAGTAGCCCGCCCGGCGCTACGGCTCACCCTCCGGCCAGCGGATTGGGCAGTTCCGCCCACTGATCCCCCGGGACACCGGGGCTCAGCCGCATCAGGGTCAGCGCCTTGGTGGGCAGCGGCTCGGTCAGCAGCGCCTCGGTGTCGGCGGTGGCCGGCAAGGAGGCCGCCTCGGCGAGGGCCTCCGCGAAGGCCCCCGCCGAGCCCGCCGTGGCGCCGAGCGCCCCCGTCAGCAGGGACCCGAACAGCTTGCGCCGCAGGACGGTCACGTCGTCGGTGATCAGCCTGCCGGACAGGGGCGGCACCGGCAGACCGTGCCGGACGAGCCGGGCCGGGCTGATCCGGATGTCGGCGAGGTCGCGGTAGACCAGCCGCAGCGGCGCGCCGGTGGGGGAGAGGACGACGAGGAGGTTCTGGCCGTGGGCCTCCAGGGCCACCCCGAGCTCCAGCACCCGCAGGCACACCGAGAGCGCGAGGCGGGCGAAATCGGCGCGCCAGGCCGCCGAGCGGGCCGGCGCGAAGGTGGCCAGGGCCGCCACCGGGAGCACCCGCTCGCCGGCGGCGGCGTCCGCGTACACCTCCGGCGGTTCGCGCAGCACCGCCGCCAGGTCCGGGCTGTGGGCGGTCGCCGCGCCCAGGGTGCGGGTGACGTGCAGTCGGCCGTCGAGCCGCTCGGACAGGCCCTGGGCGAAGGCGGAGACGGCTGCGGCCGTCTCGATGGAGTACACGGAGATGTCCCGTACGGAGGAGGTCAGCCGGGCGCTCAGGGCGGTCTTCACGTGCGCGCCGCCGTCCGCGGACGCCAGGGTGCGCAGGGCCATCAGCGGGTGCGCCGCGGAACCGGGCCGCACCCGCTCGTGCTTGAGTACGTGCGCCGCCTGCCACGGATGCACCGGGACCAGGATCTTCCCCTGCTCCCGCAGCCCGGCCGGCCAGTCGCCGGTGACCAGGCACTCCTCGGCCCGTACGGCGACCAGCCCGAGCTCCACCACCGGCCGGTGCTCGGGCGCGTACGCCAGCTGCTCGGCGGCCGTGAAACCGGGACGGGAACGGCAGTTCGGGTGGTACGGATGCCCGTCGACCACCCGCTGTTCCCACTCCCAGGTGCTCCGCGCGGCGCACTGCGCCCCGGCGGGCGGCTGACCGGCCCGGGAGAGCGCGAGGGAGGCGGTACTGGCGTCCAGCTCGGCCGCGAAGTCCTCCCCGTGCGGCACGCCGAGCGCCGTCACGAGCCGCGCGGCCTGCCGGTGGGGCCGGCCGTCGAGCAGCAGCTCGCTCACGTACGGCCCGGTCGCGTACGGATCCGGCAGCGGGCCCTCCAGCCGGCCGCCCCCGGCCAGCCGCAGCGCCAGGCCGTCGGTCCCGCGCTCCCGGCCCACGACCCACTCCAGCGGTTCGAAGGCCAGCGCCCGCCACAGCCGGGTCAGCACGGCCGCCCGGGCACCGCTCAGGGCGGCGGTGTAGGCGGGCCCCAGCGAGGGGCGAACACCGGCCAGTTCGGCGGCGAGGGCCTCTTCGGCCGGGGAGGAGGCAAAGTGCATGCTGGGGCTCCGACATCGGAATATCGCTGTGCGGGATGATCAAGTAATCATTGCGGATACCGACGATCACGGCTGGTGGTTACGCACTGCGAACCCCCGGCCCACCGGATGGACCGGATGGACCGAATGGAATCAGTGGACCTCAACGCCGCCGCCGACGTCTACGCCGCCACGCCGCTCCTGAACTGCCTGCTCCGGGAGGCGGCCGAGCCCGTCGCGCCCGTCGCGCCCGTCGCGCCCGTCGCGCCCGCCGGGCCCGCCGAACGGCACGACGCGGACGCGGGTGCGGCCGTCCACCGGCTGCGCGGTAGCGGGCGGCTGCTCCGGGTGCGCGGCGGACGCCGGCCCGTACGCCCCGAACTGCGCACGGCGGACGGCTGGCACCCGCTCAGCCACACCGAACTGGTCAAACTCGTCTCCGACGAGCTGGGCCGGTTCACCGGCGTCCCCAACGACGAGCTGCCGGTCGAGATCACCGACAGCCGGGACGCGATCGCCGCGCTGCTGGCCGCGCGCGCCGCGGCCGAGCCGCCGGCGGACCCGTACCTCCTCTCCGAGCAGTCCCTGGTGATGGGCCATCCGCACCACCCCGCCCCCAAGGCCCGGGGCGGGGCCCCGGCGGGGAGCTGGCTGCCGTACGCGCCGGAGGCCCACGCCCGGTTCCCGCTGGTCTTCCTCGGGGTGCGCGAGGACCAGACCGCCGAGGAGGGCGGCCCGGCCGCCTGCGACGCGATCGACTCGCTCGCCGACCGCCTCGGCGGGCCGCGCGCTCCCGCCGGTTACCGGCTGCTGCCCGCCCACCCCTGGCAGCTCGACCTGGTGGGCGAGCGGGCCGCGGTACGCGAGGCCTTCGCCGACGGGCGGCTGCTGCGGCTCGGGGAGGGCCGGCGGCCGGTCTGGCCCACCGCCTCGATCCGGACGCTGTACGTACCGCAACCGGCGGCCGACCTCTTCGTGAAGTTCAGCCTCGACGTCCGGATCACCAACGACGTGCGCCGGCTGTGGCGGCACGACCTGCTCAGACTGGGCCGCACCGACGCGGCCGTCCGGACCGGTTTCGCCGCGCTGCGCCGGACGGGCTCGGACGCGGCCTGGCTCGCCGACCGCGGCTACCGCACCGCCGCCTTCGCCTTCGAGGAGCTCGCCGTCCTGGTCCGCGACGGCCTGCACGCGCACACGGTGCCCGGGGCCACGCCGCTGCTGGCCGCCGCGCTCGCCGAGGGCTGCGACGGGAGCCCGCCGGCCGCCGGCACCGCCGATCCGGCCGGCTGGTGGCGGGCGTACCTGCGTCAGGTCGTGCCACCGGTGCTGGAACTGTTCGCCCGGCACGGCATCGTGCTGGAGGCCCACCTCCAGAACACCCTGATCTCCGTCGACGCGTTGGGCATGCCCGTGCAGGCCCTCTTCCGGGACGCGGAGGGGGTCAAGCTCCTGCCGGACCTGTCGCGCGCGGCCGCCTGGCAGCGCCTGGTCTACTGCCTGGTGGTCAACAACCTGGCGGAGATCGCGGGCGCGCTGGCCGGACGGAATCCGGACGTCTCGCCGCTCTTGTGGCCGGCCGCACGGGAGGAGTTCCTGCGCTACGAGGCCGACCGCGGGCTCCCCGAGATCGCGGAGCTGCTCGCCGCCCCGGCCCTGCCGGCCAAGACCAACCTGCTGCTGCGCTGGACGCGGGCGGACGGCGCGGACGCACGCTACCTGCCCCTGCCGAACCCGCTCCGGGCGTAGGCCGTGCGAGACGTGGGTACGGAACCGGCCAAGGTGGACCGTGTGCCCCGATACCCCGCACCCAGAGGTATAGACCAATGCTAGGTTGGTCGGGCAGACCGCGCAGTCCTTGACCACCCGTCAGAGGAGAAGCCATGCCCTCCCCTTCGCGGGGCGGCGGCCCGGCCGCCATGCCCAAGTACCAGCGGATCGCCGCAGCGCTGCGCCGCGATCTCGACCTCGCCGCGCACACCCCCGGCGGCAGACTGCCCTCGGAACGCAGCCTGGCCGCCCGTTACCAGGTCAACCGGCAGACCATCAGGGCCGCCCTCCAGCACCTGCGCGAGGACGGCCTCGTCGTCACCGGCCGCCGAGGGACCCGCCCCGCCATCGCGGCCGCGGTCGTCCCCACCGCGGTGGTCCCGCCGCAGTCATCCCCCACCGCAGCCGTCCCCACCGCGGCCGAGCCGGTGGTCGTCACGTCCGCGTCCCCCGCGCCCGCCCTCACCCAGAGCTGGCTGACGCTGGTCACCGTCCCGCCCTCGCTCGCCGCGCTGCTCGGCATGGCGGGCGGGGAGCGCACCCTGGTCCATCACCACCGCGAACGCGGCCCGGCCGGGGAGACCCTCCGGCACGCCGTCACGTACCTCAGCCCGGGCGTCGTCGCGCGGAGCCCCGAGCTGGCGGGCCTGCGCAACCGGGCGGCGGCGGTCCGCGACGAGGACCTGACCCCCCTGCACCGCTGGCTCGACCGGGCAGCGGCGGGCGGCAGGGTCGCCGAGACCATCACCATGACCCGCACCAGCCACCCTCCGGCCGCCTCCCCGACCTGCGGCCTGACCGTGCGCCGCACCCTGCATGACACCTCCGGCCGGCTGCTCGCCGTCACCGATCTGGCCTTCCCCACCTGGGACCGGCTGACCTTCCACCGCGACCGCCGGGACCACGCGGCCACCGGCTTCCGCATCACCTAGCTTCCGCCTCACGTAAGCGTGCCCTCGGCCCGGGCCCTGGCCCGGGTCCCGGGTCGAGCCCCCGCCCAGGCGGCCGGATCCCTGCTGTGGGCCCGGCCACACCTGCGGGCGGCGGCGCCGGGCCCGGCGGCCCGACCCGGCGCCGCGCCCCCGCTTCCAACTCCGGTCCAAGGGAGGCGCGTACCCGCCCGCGGTCACCCCGCCCATGGCGCGGCATCCACGGACCGGCGCCCCGAGCCCACAACGTGAGGTGGATCACCTCTGCGTTTGCTCAGGTGAATGCCGGGAATCGGCGGTGCTGGAGCGGAACCATGCACTCCGGCCGATCGCGCCGGAGGCGAGGCGCACGCGGGCAGATCCCGTCCCGCTCCACGGCCCGCCGGCCCGCCCGGCGCGCGCCGTACCCGGTACGACCCGCGAGGTATATGTGTCCACGCTCCAAGCCGAGCACGTCTACAAGGTGTTCGGAAGGCGACCCGGCGACGCCGTCCGCGCGCTCGAAGGCGGCACCGGCCGCGACGAGTTGCGCGCCGAAGGCACCACGGCCGCAGTGATCGACGTCTCCTTCGAGGTCGAGCCGGGCCAGATTTTCGTCGTCATGGGTCTGTCGGGATCCGGCAAGTCCACGCTGCTGCGCATGCTGAACGGACTGCTGGAGCCCACCGCGGGACGCATCCGCTTCGGCGGCCAGGACCTCACCGCGCTCAGCGCCCAGGACCTGCGCCGCGTACGGTCCACACGGATATCCATGGTCTTCCAGCACTTCGCGCTCTTCCCGCACCGCAACGTCCTGGAGAACGCCGGCTACGGTCTCGAGGTGCAGGGCGTGCCCCGCGCCGAGCGCGAGCGGCGCGCCGCCGAGGCTCTGGCCCTGTGCGGGCTCGAAGGCTGGGAGACGTCCTGGCCCGACGAGCTCTCCGGCGGTATGCAGCAGCGCGTCGGCCTCGCCCGGGCCCTGGCCACCGACGCCGACCTCCTGCTGATGGACGAGTCCTTCAGCGCTCTGGACCCGTTGATCCGCCGCGACATGCAGGACCAGCTGCTGGAGATCCAGCGACGCCTCAAGAAGACCATCGTCTTCATCACCCACGACCTCAACGAGGCCATGCGCCTCGGCGACGGCATCGCCGTCATGCGCGACGGCCGCGTCGTCCAGCAGGGCACGGCCGAGGACATCCTCGTCCGCCCCGCCGACGAGTACGTCGCCTCCTTCATCCATGACGTCGACCGCTCGCGCGTACTGACAGCCGACGCCGTCATGGACCAGGGCCCCGCGGGCACGGCCACGGGCACGGGCACGGGCGCCTGCGCCTGCCCGACGGTCACCGCCGACACCGCGCTCGCCGACCTGTGCGCCATCAGCGCCCGCGTCCCGCACCCGGTCACCGTCACCGGCGCGGACGGCGCCGTCGTGGGCTCCGTACCGCAGGACCGGCTGATCGCCTTCATCGGCGACGAACACCGGCCCCCGATGGCCTGCACGGAGGTGGCCGCCTGATGCCCCGCCTGCACCTCGGAGCCTGGGTCGACAGCGGAGTCGATTTCCTCCAGCGCCACCTGTCCTGGCTGTTCGACGCCGTCAGCGCGATCGTCACCGGCCTCTACGACGGCATCGTGGCCGTTCTCGCCGCGCCCGCCCCGCTGCTGTTCGCGGGCATCCTCGCCGTCGCCGCCTGGTGGCTGCGCGGCCTGCTCGCGGGCCTGCTCGCCTTCGCCGGCCTCGCGCTCGTCGACTCCGTCGGCCTGTGGGCCGACGCCATGTCCACGCTGTCCCTGGTCCTGGTCGCCACCCTCGTCACGCTGGTGTTCGCGATCCCGCTCGGCATCTGGGCCTCCCGGTCCGACCGGGTGAGCGCCGTCCTGCGGCCGGTCCTCGACTTCATGCAGACCATGCCCGCCATGGTCTACCTCATTCCCGGCATCATCTTCTTCGGGGTGGGAGTGGTCCCCGGCATCATCGCGACGATCATCTTCTCGCTGCCGCCGGGCGTCCGGATGACCGAGCTGGGCATCCGCCAGGTCGACGCGGAACTGGTCGAGGCCGCCAACGCCTTCGGCACCACCCCGCGCAACACGCTCGTCCGCGTCCAGCTGCCGCTGGCCCTGCCCACCATCATGGCCGGCGTCAACCAGGTCATCATGCTCGGCCTGTCCATGGTCGTCATCGCCGGCATGGTCGGCGGCGGCGGACTCGGTGGCGCCGTCTACCGGGCCATCGGCAGTGTCGACATCGGCCTCGGCTTCGAGGCGGGCATCTCCATCGTCATCCTCGCCATGTACCTCGACCGGATGACCGGGGCGCTGGGCCGCCAGGTCTCCCCGCTGGGCCGGCGCGCCCTCGCCACGGCGCGCTCCGCCGCAACCGGCGCCGCCAAGGTGTGGAACCACCGCCCGCAGCCCGTCCACGCCGTCACAGGGGCCGTCGTACTGGCCCTCGTCGCCGGCGGCCTGAACGCCTTCGGCGGCGCCTCCGCGCCGGACGGGCCGGCCGGCGCCGCCAACGTGGGCAAGGGCCGCACCCTCTCCGTCGGCTACATCCCGTGGGACGAGGGCATCGCCTCCACCTTCCTCTGGAAGGAGCTCCTGGAGCGGCGCGGCTTCAAGGTCGACGCGAAGCAGCTGGAACTGGGCGCCCTCTTCACCGGCCTCGCGGGCGGGCGGCTCGACTTCCAGACCGACGCGTGGCTGCCCGTCACCCAGGCGCAGTACTGGGAGAAGTACGGGAAGGACCTGGAGGACCTCGGCTCCTGGTACGGCCCCACCTCGCTGGAGCTGACCGTGCCCTCGTACGTCAAGGACGTGCGCTCGCTCGCCGACCTGAAGGGCAAGTCCGGTCAGTTCAAGGGCCGGATCATCGGCATCGAGCCCAGTGCGGGCGTGATGGGCGCGCTCAAGGAGAAGGTGCTGAAGGAGTACGGCCTGGACACGGAGTACCAGGTGGTCGACGGCTCCACCCCCGGCATGCTCGCCGAGCTCAAGAGGGCCTACGAGCGCAAGGAGCCCGTGGCCGTCGTGTTGTGGTCGCCGCACTGGGCCTACTCCTCGTACGAGCTGACCAAGCTGGAGGACCCGAAGGGGGTCTGGGGCAAGGGCGACGGGATCCACACCCTGTCCCGCAAGGGCTTCGCCGCCGACGAGCCCGAAGTGGCCCGCTGGCTCAGCTCGTTCAAGCTCACCGAGGAGCAGCTGACCAGCCTGGAGGCGAAGATCCAGGACACCGGGAAGGGCAAGGAGCAGGAGGCGGTCCGCGCCTGGCTCCAGGACCACCCCGAGATCGACAAGCTGGCCTGACGGGGGAGGCGCCGGCGCGCGCGGGACGTCGTACGGTCCTTCGCGCGCCGGCGCCTTCCTGTGTCCGCGCCGGCTCAGCGGGCGAGGGCGCGCTCCGCGGCTTGCGCCGGACCGGCGTCCGGACCGCCGTCCGCACCGGCGTCCGGGCCCGCGGCCGTACCGTCGTCCGGGCCCGCGGCCGTACCGTCGTCCGGGCCCGCGGCCGTACCGTCGTCCGGGCCCGCGGCCGTACCGGAGCGGCGCGGGCGGACCGGCCACCACGTGGACCGGCCCAGGAGGGCGGCCAGCGCGGGCACCAGCACGATCGACAGGACGAAGGCGGAGAGCAGGATCCCGAGGGCCGTCGCGAAGCCGATCTGCTGGGTGGACGGGGCGGGCGTGACGGCCAGGCTCCCGAAGGACGCGGCCAGCACCAGGCCCGCCGTGGCGATGGCGGGGGCCGTGTGCCGTACGGCGCGGCCCACCGCCGCCCGGGCCGGACCCGGCCGCTCCATCTCCTCCCGGATCCGGTCGCTCATCAGGATGTTGTAGTCGGTGCCCAGCGCGACCACGAACAGGAACAGCACCAGCGGCAGCGTGAAGTCCACCCCCGGCCGGTCCAGGGCGTGCTGGAACACCAGGGTCGAGGCACCGAGGGTGGCGGCGAAGCCGAGCCCGACGGCGGCGAGCAGGATCACCGGCGCCAGCAGACTGCGCAGCAGCGCGAGCAGGATCAGCGCGATCAGCACCGCCGCCACCGGGAAGACCACCTTCAGATCCTTGTCCACGGCGGCCGAGATGTCGGCGAAGAGCGCCGGTGTGCCGCCCACGTGCGCCTCCGTACCGGCGGGCGCGTGAGCCGCGACCGCGGCCCTGACCGGGCCGGTCACCAGGTCGCGCGCCTCCTTCCGCTGCGGGTCGGCCGTCAGGAACAGGTCGATCCGCGCCGCCCGCCGGTCCTCGCTCAGTACGGTGTCCGCGACCTGACCCACGCCGCCCACCCCCGCGAGCGCCCGGGAGAGCCCGCCGAGGCGTTCGGCGGTGAGTGTGCCGCCGTCCGAGGCGGCGACGAAGACGCTGGTCGGGTCCGACACCCCGGCCGGCAGGGCGCGGGAGATCTCGGCGGCGGTGGCGATCGCCGCGGTACGCTCCCCGCCCGCGCTCCCCTGCCCGTAGTCCATGCGCATCCCCACGACCCCGGCGGCCAGCGCGCCGAGCAGCGCCACCGAGGCCAGGACCAGCGTCAGCGGCCGCCGCGCCACCCGGTCGCCCAGCCGGACGGCGGAGCCCGCGCGGGGCTCGCGCCTCAGGGCCCGGGAGGGCCAGAACATCCTGCGCCCGGTGACCGCCAGCAGGGCCGGCATGAGGGTCAGGCTGCCCAGCAGCATCACCAGTACGGCCAGCGCGATGGCCGGCCCGAGCACCCGGAACTGGCCGAAGGAGGCGACCCCGAGCGTGGCGAACGCGGCGACGATGGTCAGCGCGGCGGAGGTGATGGCCGTACCCACCCGCCCGGCGACCTCGGCGGCCGCTTCGCGCCCGGACTGGTGGGGGTGCTCGCGCAGCTGCTCGCGGAAGCGGAAGAGGAGGAAGAGGAAGTAGTCGATGCCGATGCCCACCAGCACGACATTGATCAACCCCGGTGTGGAATCGGCCAGGCCGGTGCCGGTCAGCAGCGCCGCGCCGACCACGACGCCGGCCGCGGCGCCGCCGATGACGGAGACGGCGAGCAGCGGGAGCAGGGCCGCCAGGAAGCTGCGGAAGACCAGCACGTGCAGCAGGACGATCACACCGAGCATGACCGCGCCGACCACCGTCGACCTGGTCTTCTCGGCGTCCGCCGTGTCCACCCGGTCGGCGATACCGCCGGTGAAGCCGGTGCGCAGCCCTTCCGCGGCGAACCCGTCCCGTGCGGAGTCCCGGAAGGCCCGGTAGGTGTCCTGCACCCCGGGATCGGCCGCGTTTCCGGTCAGTTCGACGGACAGCAGCCGGAAGGAACGGTCGGGCGCCGTCATGGCCGGGCTGACCCGGGGGACTTGCGAGTGGTCCTGCGCGAAGGGCGGCGTGTCCTCGGTCCTGGGCATGGCGATCCGCCGCTGGGACAGCAGCGCGGCCTGCACGTCGATGCGCTGCTCGTCGGCGGGGCTGAGCGGCGCGTCGTCCGACCGGGCCACCAGCAGGGTCAGGAGGTTGGCGTCCGGCTTCACCCCGAACCGCTCTTCCGCGATCTCCAGCGCGGCTGCCGAGTCGTAGTGCGCGGGCAGGAACCCGCCGTTGCCGGGCTGAGTGGCGCGGAAGAGGAACGCCTGTCCCACCAGGGCCGCCGCGATACCCAGGACCGCCCACAGGGCGATGACCTTCCACGGACTTCGCGTCGAGAATCGGGTCAGGGCGCGGATCACTTGTCTCCTCCGGTCTGTGCGGTGCCGGCCGGGTTTCCCGGCCGGACTCCAGACCATCAGGGAGGAGCGGGCAAGACGTCGGGGCAGGGGAGGAGCCGTGCGCCGGGACCAGGGTCCGGACGCCGGCGCGGACCAGGACCGGAGTCCTGGTACCGGACCCCTCCAGGGACTGGTGGTACGCGACGTGGCCGGTGCCAGAATGGATCACCGGAGAGGTCGGCCGCGCGAGCCCGGCACCTGCCGGGAGGGCGGCCGACGGGGGAGGACCGGCAGCATGCGTGTGGGTGTGGGTGTGGGTGTGGGTGGGGGCGTGGGTGCGGGCGTCGAAAGGAGCGGCGCGGAGTCGGAGGCCGACCGGAGCGTGCGCCGGAGCGCGGACGGCGGCGCGGAGCAGGGCTCCGACCGGGGCGCGGGCCAAGGCTCCGACCGGGGCGCCGACCGGTCGGTGTGGACGCGCAACGACGCGCTCGTGGCGGTGGCGGCCGGCGCCACCGACCTCGTCGGCTTCTCCCTCGGGGCCCAGACCGAGGGCGGGTCCCTCAGCGTCACCGCGGCCGTCGTCCTGCTGGTCTCGGCACTGCTCCTGGTCGCCCGACGCCTTCGTCCGGTGGCGGTCCTCGCCGCCGTACTGGCCTTCGGAGTGGTGCTCAACCTGACCACTCCGCTGTCCCCGCACTTCACCGTCACCCTGATGGTCGCCGTGTACTCGGTGGCCCGGTTCAGTCGCCCCGCCGTGGTCGCGGTGACGGCGGTCGCGGCGGTACCGCTCATCTCCGCCGGCCAGAGCGGCTGGCCCCTGCCGTTCGGCTGGTGGGGTCTGGCCGGGAACGCGATCGGCATGGTCATCACCATCGGCGCGGCCGGGGTGGTGAACCGCCGGCAGCGGGAGGCCGAGGCCCACCGGACGCTGCTCGCCGACCGGGCGGTGGCCGAGGAACGCCGCCGGATCGCCCGCGAGCTGCACGACATCGTCGCCCACCACATCACCACCATGCAGCTGATGGCCGGCGGAGCGCGGGCCAACCTGGCGCACGATCCGGAGGTGGCCCGGGAGGCACTGGTCACCCTGGAGGGCTCCGGGCGGATGGCGCTGCGCGAGATGCGCCAACTCCTGGACGTGCTGCGGGCCGGGGAGGAGCCGGAACACACCCCGCCGGCACCGCAGCCCGGGGCCGGCGACCTCGACCGCATCATCACCGAGTCCCGGCTGGCCGGGACGGAGACCGAGTTCACCGTGGACGGGCCGGTCCGCCCGTTGCCGCCGAGCGTCGGCCTGACCGTCTTCCGGATCGTGCAGGAGGCCCTGACCAACACCCGCAAGCACGCGGGGCGCGCGCGGGCCCACGTACGGCTCACGTACCGACGGGACGAGGTGACCGTGGAGGTGCGCGACGACGGGGCGGGCGCGCGGACACCGGCCACCCGGCCCCCGCAACGCTCCGGGTACGGTCTGATCGGTATGCACGAGCGTGTCGCCCTGCAGGGCGGAACCCTGGAGGCCGCCGCACTCGACGGCGGCGGCTTCCGGGTGGCGGCCCGTCTCCCGGTCCCGGGAGAGGGCGAGAGAGAGGAACGGCACCGATGATCCGTGTGCTCATCGCCGACGACCAGCCGCTGGTGCGCAGGGGCCTGGCCCTGATCCTGGCCCCCGACCCGGAGGTCGAGGTCGTCGGCGAGGCCGAGGACGGGGCCCGGGCCGTCGCCCTCGCCCGGCAGGTACGGCCCGACGTGGTCGTCATGGACATCCGGATGCCGGTCCTCGACGGGGTCCAGGCCACCGAGGAACTCGCGCGGACGCTCCCCGAGACCCGTGTCCTGGCCCTCAGCACCTTCGACATGGACGAGTACGTGGTCGCCGCCCTGCGCGCCGGCGCGTACGGATTCCTGCCGAAGGACATCTCTCCGGAGGAGCTGATCGCCGCGGTCCGCACCGTCCACACCGGCGAGGCGGCCGTCGCGCCGCGGCTGCTCACCCGGCTCATCTCCACCTACGTACGGACCCCCGTCCGGCCGCGCGCGTGGGCGGGCGACACCCCGGCCGAACTCACCCCGCGCGAGCTGGAGATCTGGCGGCTCATGGCCACCGGCCGGGGCAACGCCGAGATCGCCCAGGACCTGGACATCAGTGTCTCCACGGTCAAGAACCACATCACCGGCATCTTCGGCAAGCTGGGCGTCCGCGACCGCGCGCAGGCGGTGATCGCGGCCTACGAATCGGGCCTGGTGGAGGCCGGTTGTGGGAGCGGTTGATCACCAAGTGCCCGCAAGAGGACCGGAATCCTCCTGGTGACCACACCTCTGACCAGCCAAAACACTGGATGATTCGCCCGTGCGGACAGGGTCCCGTCCATGGCACAGTGCGATGAGCCCAACCGCACGACCAGGGAGCCTCCATGCGCGATCCGCACTCCACGCCGCTCGCGGCCGCCCCCGAGTGCCCGCCGGATCCCGGCCCGCTGCCCTGCTGTCCGGTGTGCAACGCCGCACCGGACCGCATCTCCTGGCGCCAGCGCCCGGGCCGCCCGGTGGTCCTGCTCTTCACCCCCTGCGGCCACCACTGGTCCTCCCCGGCCCCGCCGATCCTGGCGGTCACCCCACCCCCGGCCGCGTCGTCAGCGTGATCCGCTCCGCGGCCTGATCCGATATCAGGAGCCGATGCACGGCGGCCGCGATGCCCTGCCGCCGCCACAGGCACACACATGCCTGCGCACCTGAGGCTATCCGCGAACGCGGTCATCACCCGGCCCCGGCCGATGACGTCACCATCCCCCTCGCCAAGCGGCTGAGCGATGTTCAAAGATGCGTGGTGCAACGCGGCTTCGAGCATCATCTTTCATTGAGAGGCGTCGGGGCGCTATCTTGCCGGGAGCATGCCAAGGAGCTGTGTTCGTGATCCGGACCGCACGAGGAGCTGCCCCATGAGACTGCCCAGCATCCGCAGGAGCCAGGGCCGGCAAGCGCGCCAAGGCCATCGAGGTCAGCCGGGCCGGCAAGGTCAACCAGGCCGGATCCGGGGCTTATCGGGCGGGCGGGCGCGCGCCGCGCGTCGGCGCCGGCGCAGCCCGGCCGCCGCCCTGCTCGCCGCCGCCATCGCCGTCGCCGGGCTCGCCGTCGCCGGACCGCTCGCCGCGCCGGCCAACGCGGCCCCCGCCGGGGCCACGGCCACGGCGGGCAACGTCACGGGTTTCACCCAGTCCGGGAACACCTTCACCGTCACGGCCTCCGGCGGAGCCAAGGCCCGCGTGGTCGTCGCCCGCGCCGACATCTTCCGCCTCTGGCTCTCGCCCGACGGGGCCTTCACCTACGACCCGGCCGGCTCCGACCTCGCCACCACCACCGACTTCGGCTCCGTGGCCACGAGCTACTCCGACGCCGGCGCCTACTACCGGATCACCACCGGAGCCCTCTCCATCCGGGTCAACAAGTCACCCCTCCAGTTCTCCGTCTACCGCGCCGACAACACCACCCCCGTCTGGCAGGAGACCCGGCCCACGAGCTGGACCGGCACCCGGACCACCCAGTACCTGGCCCGGGGCGCGGACGAGCAGTTCTACGGCACCGGCCTGCGCCTGGGCGAATGGGCGCTCCGCGGCAAGACCGTCCCGATCGCCGTCGACAACAAGTGGCGCGAGAACGACAACGCCAGCCCCGCCCCCTTCTACATGTCCACCAACGGCTACGGCGTCATGCGCAACACCTGGGCCCCCGGCTCCTACGGCTTCAACGCCCCCACCACCCTCACCCACGACGAGAAGCGCTTCGACGCCTGGTACTTCACCGGCGACTCCCTCAAATCCGTGCTCGACGCCTACACCGATGTGAGCGGAAAGCCGTTCATGGCGCCGATGTGGGGCTTCGAGCTCGGCAACGCCGACTGTTTCAACGCCTCCAACCCCGACTACCAGGGTGACCACAACCGGGCGCGCCACCAGACCACCCCCGACGTCGTCGGCTACGCGGCCGACGCCCGCGCCGCCGACATGCCCTCGGGCTGGTTCCTGCCCAACGACGGCTACGGCTGCGGCTACACCGCGCCCCTCAAGTCGACGGTGGACGCCCTGAGGGCCAAGGGCTTCCAGACCGGCCTCTGGACCTCCACCGGCCTCGGCTCCATCGCCGACGAGGTGGGCACGGCCGGCAGTCGGGGAGTGAAGACCGACGTGGCGTGGATCGGCAGCGGCTACAAGTACGCCTTCGACGGAGTGCGGCAGGCCGTCGACGGCATCGAGAAGAACTCCGACGCCCGCCGCTTCGTCTGGACGGTCGACGGATGGGCCGGCACCCAGCGCAACGCCGTCGTCTGGACCGGCGACACCCACGGCACCTGGGACGACATGCGCTGGCACGTCCCCGCCATCACCGGCGCGGGCCTCTCCGGCCTCAACTACGCCGCCGGCGACATCGACGGGATCTTCGGCGGCAGTCCCAGGACGTACACCCGCGACCTCCAGTGGAAGGCCTTCACCCCGGCCTTCATGACCATGTCCGGCTGGGGCGCCACCAACCCCTCCGCCGGCTACCAGGACAAGCAGCCCTGGCGCTTCGCCGAGCCGTACCTCTCCATCAACCGCAAGTACCTCCAGCTCAAGATGCGGCTGATGCCCTACCTCTACACGATGAGCCGCGTCGCCCACGAGACCGGCGTACCCAGCACCCGCGCCATGGTCCTGGAGTACCCCGACGACCCGGTGGCCCGCGGAAACCTCACCAGCGGCCAGTTCATGGCCGGCGACTCCCTCCTCGTCGCGCCCGTGGTCTCCGACACCTCGGTCCGGGACGGCATCTACCTCCCCGCCGGGACCTGGACGGACTACTGGACCGGCCGGACGTACGCGGGCCCGGGCTGGCTGAGCGGATATCAGGCACCCCTCGACACCCTGCCGCTCTTCGTGAAGGGCGGCGGCATCGTGCCGATGTGGCCGCAGATGAACTACACCGGGGAGAAGCCCGTCTCCACCCTCACCTACGACATCCACCCGCGCGGCACCTCCTCCTTCAGCCTCTACGAGGACGACGGCCGCACCCGCGCCCACCAGTCCGGCGCCTACGCCCGCCAGCAGGTCGACGTCACCGCCCCGACGACCGGCTCCGGCACGGTCACCGTCGCCGTGGGCGCCCCCACCGGCAGCTACGCCGGCAAACCGGCCTCCCGGGACTACGAGTTCAGCCTCCACGTGGCCTCCGCCCCCACCGCCCTCACGGTGGACGGGGCACCCGCGGCGCGCCTGACCTCCAAGGCCGCCTACGAATCCGCCACGTCAGGCTGGTTCTTCGACCCGGCGGACCGGTCCGGAGTGCTCTGGGTCAAGACCGGTTCCACGTCGGGTGCCTTCACCGTCGCGGCCACCGGCACCAGCGTTCCCGCAGCCGCAGCGCTGCCCTCCGCCGCCCCGATCTCCCAGGCGGCCTGGTCCCTGGTCCACACCGACAGCCAGGAGACCGCCCGCGAGAACGGCGCCGCCGCCAACGCCTTCGACGGGAATCCGGCCACGCTGTGGCACACCGCCTGGTCCTCCGCGAAGCCCGCCCCGCTCCCGCACGAGATCCAGATCGACCTCGGCGCCCGCTACGCCGTGAACGGCCTCGGCTACCTGCCCCGCCAGGACGGCGGCGTCAACGGCCGGATCGGCGGCTACGAGGTCTACGTCTCCGACACCACCGCCGACTGGGGCCCACCGGTCGCCGCCGGCACCTTCGCCGACACCGCGGCCGCCCAGAGCGCCGCCCTCTCCCCGAAGACCGGCCGTTACCTCCGCCTCAAAGCCCTGACCGAGGCCGGCGACCGCGGCCCCTGGACCAGCGCCGCCGAGATCACCCTCACCGGCCGCCCGGCCCCGCTCCACAACACCCCGGCCCAGCGCTGGACCTTCACCCCCTGATCGGCCGGTCGCCGAGCACGGCCTGGCACTCCCGCCAGGCCGGCTCGCTCAGCAGACCCCGGAACCGGCCGAACAGGGCGAGGAGTTCGCTTCCCCACGCCCGACGGAAGCCGGGATCGATCCGCGCGAGGTCGAGCTCGTTGGCCGCCGACAGCTCGGCGAGGTCCCGTCGCAGCTCCACGGCGGGGGAGTGGACACGGCCGGTGAACCGGTCCCGGAAGGCCGCCTCCTCAAGGGCGAGCGTCGGATACGACGCCGCCCGGTCGCAGGCGGCGTAGAGGTACACGATCCCCTCGGCCTCCCCGCCGACCACCGCCGCCAGTTCGGCCCGCCGGGCGAGCGGCAGCAGGGCGGTGCCGAATCCGTCCGTCCCGTAGAACGCGTGGCACAGACCCGCCCGCCGGAGCGCCGGCCGCGCACCCCAAGACCCCAGCAGCGCCTCTACGCGTTCCAGGTGCGCGAGGAGGGTCCCACCCGGATGGGCGAGATCCTCCGCACCGAGCTCCCGCAACCATGCGACGGCGCGATCCGACACCGGCGTGCCTCCTGATCGTGGTGGTGGGTCGGCACCCGTCCCCGCCCGCACCAGGGGTCCGGACCCCGTGGCGAAGGCTGGGACCGGGTTGCCGCCCGGGCCCTGCACCGATCTTGATCCCACCCAACACCCAAGTCAATCCTCCGCTTTCCTCTCCGCCTCGAAGCGATAGCTTGGGCCCCATGACCCTCGACGATCTCCGTGTGTTCGTGGCCGTCTGTCGCGCCGGCAGCCTCAGCGCCGTCGCCCGCGACCTCGGCTGCACCCAGTCCGCCGTCAGCCAGCACGTCCGCCGCCTGGAGAAGCAGACCGGCGCGAGCCTCCTGGAGCGCCACGCCCGCGGAGTCGTCCCCACCGAGGCCGGCCGCGTCCTCCAAGCGGCCGCGGCCGACGGCATCGCCGGTCTCGACGGCGCCCTGCGCCGTGTGGACGACCTCGTACGGGGAGGGGGCGGCTCGGTGCGCGTCACCACCGGCGCCACGACCGTGCGGCACTTCATGTCCGAGGCCGTGGTCACCTTCCGCCGCCGCCACCCGGAGGTGACCTTGGAGTTCCAGACCGAGAACTCCAGCCGCAGCTGCTTCGACGCCCTCGCCGCCGACGACCTCGACCTCGCCTGGATCACCATCGGCGGCCCGGTCCGCGGCATCGAACAGCGCCCCGTCATGGAACTGCCCTGGGTGCTCGCGGTCGGCGCCGACGACCCCCTCGCCGCCCGCCCCCGCATCGACCCCGCCGACCTCGCCGGTATCCGCCACATCCGGCTGCCGGAGAATTCGGCCTCCCGCGCCCACCTCGACGCCGCCTTCGCCGAGTCCGGCATCCGCGTACGCTCCGACACCAGCGTGGCCGACTGGGACACCGCCCTGTTGCTTTCCGAACTAGGCCTGGGACACGCCGTCGTGCCCGCGCTGCCCGGCTGGCGGGTCCCCGGCGCCGACGGCCCGCTGCGCCTCGTGCCCATCCCCGCCCTGCCGCCCCTCGCGGTCGGCTGGGCGGTCCGCCGCTGGGCCGCCCTCGCCCCGCCGGCCCTCGTCTTCGCCGAGGAGGTCGCCCGCAGCTGCCGGGCGCGCGCCGCCGGGCAGCAGTGACGCCGCCACCAGCCCTACGGCGGCCAGCGCGGCCAGGGCCACCAGCGACGGGCCCTGCGCCCCGGCGCCCGCGGCGACCGCGATCCCGAGGGCCGGACCAACGTTCATGGCCGTCTGCTTGAGCCCGCCGACCACCCCGGCGTACCCCGCCGGGGCCTCGCCCACCACGGCCCCGGTGGCCGTGACCATGACGGTGGTGAAGCCGGCGCCCAGCACCGCGAAGGCCACCCCGGACGCGGAGCCCAGCCCCGCGATCCCGGCGACCACCAGCCCCGTACCGGTGAGCGCGGTCCGTCGCGGCCCGTACCGGCGCAGCGCCAGGCCCGCCACCGGCGCCCCCGCGACCATCAGCGCGGTCAGCGGCAGCACGCGCAGGCCGGTGGCGAGCGGGTCCAGCCCCTGGACGTCCTGGAGCCGGAAGGTGGCCGTGAACAGCGCCCCGAACATGCCCGCGGAGACGACCAGCAGCAGTGCCATCGAGGCCGTCACCGCTGTCGTCCGGGCCACGGCCGGCGGAACGAGCGGCAGCGCGGCCCGCCGTTCGCGGCGTACGAACAGGGCCGCGAGCCCGGCGGCGGCGCCGAAGCCGAGCACCGTCGGCGCGGCGGTCCACCCGTAGGCCGGTACGCCGACCAGCGCGTGCACGAACACCGCGAGGGCCGTCGCCAGCAGGGCCGCACCGGTGAGCTCCAGCCGCCCGCGCTCCGTACGCGGCGGCGCGGGCGCCCGTACGGCCAGCGTCAGCGCGGCGATCACCAGGGCGACCGGCACATTGACCACGAAGACGGCCCGCCAGCCGCACTGCGCGACCAGCACGCCCCCCAACAGCGGTCCGGCCGCCGCGGCCACCCCGATCGCGCCGGTCCGCACGGCGACCGGCGTGGAGAGCCGGTCGGGCGGGTACGCCAGCCTCAGCAGCGCCAGCGTCGCGGGCTGGAGCAGTGCGCCGAACACGCCCTGCGCGGCCCGCAGGGCGATCACCCAGCCCACGCCGGGGGCGTACACGATGCCGGCCGAGGCCGCGGCGAAGCCGAGCACCCCGACGAAGAGCAGCCGGGGGTGTCCGTACCGGTCGCCGAGCCGCCCGGCGACGACCAGGAAGGCGGCCACCGCGAGCAGGTAGGCGGTGCTGGTCCACTGGACCTGCGCCACGCTCGCCCCGAGGTCGCGCCGCAGACTCGGCTGCGCCACGGTCAGCACGGTGCCGTCCAGAGCGACGATCACGGCGCCGGACACGCTGACGAGGAGTGAGATCCGCCGCCTCACGCGCGGACCGGGCCGAGGTGCGCGTCGACGGCGGCGTCGACGAGCCGTTCGACGGCGTCGACGCCGTCGGCCCGGTCGGTCCGGGCGGCCCCGTCGTCGCCGAGGACCAGCGGCAGACTGCCCCACCGCCACAACTGGACCACGCCGTGCAGGTTGGCCCAGAGCGCGGCGGCGGTGACGGCGGGCTCGGCGGCCCCGCAGCGGGAGACCAGCGCGACGAGGAGTTCGAACAGGGGGAGCGTCGACTCCCGCAACGGCGGCCCCTCCGAGGGCCCTCGATCCGCGCTGTCCAGCAGGTCGTGGCGGAACATCAGCTCGAACATCCCGCGGTGCTCCAGCGCATAGCCGACGTACGCGCGCCCCAGCGCCCGTACCTGCTCCCGCGGGGACGGGGACGGGGACGGGGACTCGGACGGGGACCCCGCCCCGGCCGCCGCGGCCGCGAACCGCGCGCCGAGATCCGCGAAGCCGCGCCGGGCGATCGCCGACAGCAGGGAGTGGTGGGTGGGGAAGTACCGGCGGGGCGCCCCGTGCGAGACGCCCGCCCGGCGGGCGATCTCCCGCAGCCCCAGGGCGCCGCTGTCCTCGCTCGTGACGAGCTCCACGCCGATGTCGATCAGCCGCTCCCGAAGCGGGCTCTCCTGGTCCATGGCCCCTGTCTACCAGGGCGAGTAGACACTGTCTACTAATCCCGGACGCCTTCCGCGGGGCGACCGTCCACGGCGAACGTCAGGGACTCGGCGGCTGACGAGGACGTAGGACGCGGCGCGGAGGATGATGGAGTGGCCGGGAACGAAGGCCACGTGCGTCCCGCCCGCCCGGCGGAGGAGGTGCAGGTGCCATGACCGAGCACGACAGCGGCCCGTCGGCGCGGGATCTGGAGGAAGGCCGGCTGCTCAAGGAGCTGGAGGCCATCCACCGCACGCGCCACGAGACCCTGTTGCACGGGTCCGACGACGCCCTGGTCACCCACACGAAGCGGATGAACGAGCTGGAGCACGAGTACGTACGCCGCCACCCGCAGCGTGCCCAGACCGCGGGCCGCACCCGCTCGGGGGCCCGCGCCCGTACCGCCGGCGAATAAGGCTTGCCCGGCGGCTCAGGCACGGACGCCGGCGGTGCGGCCCGGCCCCGGCCGCACCGCCGGGATCCGCTCACCGCGCCGCGTAGGGCAGCAGGGCCATCTCGCGGGCGTTCTTGATCGCCGCGGCGAGCCGGCGCTGCTGCTGGGCGCTGACCCGCGTGACGCGGCGGCTGCGGATCTTGCCGCGGTCGGAGATGAACTTCCGCAGCAGATCGGTGTCCTTGTAGTCGATGTGCGTGATCTTGGCGGCGTCCAGCGGGTTGGGACGGGCCTTGACGGGCTTACGGGCGTCGGTACGGCGAGCCATGCGGATTCCTTGGTTACGAGACGGGATCGAGGAGGGCGCCGAAGGCGGTCGGCAGGCGCTTCCACGCCTCCCGCCCAGCGGCGAATTCGGCGTCGGTCAGCAGGCACGACTCCAGGAGCTGCGCCAGCCCCTCGCGGTCGAGGCCGGGCGAGGTGAAGACCAGGTGCTGGCAGCAGTCGCCGTGCTCGGGATGCCAGCCCAGGGCGGCGGCCGCCCTGCGGACGGGAGGGACCATCTCCCACGCGGCGTCCGGGAGCGACGCCAGCCACGGCCCGCTGTTCTCCACGCAGAGCGCGCCGCCCGCGGCGTCCCAGGCCAGCAGGGTGTCGGGACGGTCGGCGAGCCAGAAGCGGCCCCGGCTGCGGGCGGCCGCGCAGGCGAGGTCCTCCAGCGCCTGGTAGAGCCGCTCCGGGTGGAAGGGGCGGTGGCGGTGCCAGACGAGAGTGGCCACTCCGGCCTCGTCCGCCTCCTGGGGCAGGAGCGCACAGGCCGGATGCTGGGCGGCGGCCGCCGCCTCCGTGTCGAATCCGGCGAAGGCGAGCCGCGCCAGCTCACCGGACCCGGTGTCCACCCGGCGAGCGGTCGGGTGGAGCTGGGCCAGCAGCGCACGGTCCTCGTCGTCCGCGTCCGCGCTGTCGACGAGCGCGAGGACAGGGGCGTACTCCAGCTGCCGCGCCCAGGTGTCACCGACGGTCCGCTGGTCGGCGGCGGCCGCGGCGAGCCCCGCCTCGGCCAGGTCGTCCCCGTTGGCGAGGTACGGCAGGACGAGGGCGGGGTCGACGGCGGTGATCACATTGGTGAGCTCCAGCGCGTCGCCGCCGTGGGCGTCGACCACCTCGGCCATCGCGCGCGGCTCGACGGAGTCCCACAGTTCGACGACGGCCAGCCGGGTCATGCCGCTGTCGGCCAGCCGGACCAGTTCCGGGACGAGGTCCTCGCGCAGCGCGCAGCAGGCGCAGTCGTTGACGAGCGGGGTCTCGTCCCGGGACAACTCGCCCGAGGCGTCGCGCACCAGGCGCCGTACGGTGCCCTCGGCCGCGGTGGAGAGGTCGTGGTGCAGGGCGACACTGCCGGGCACGGTGGCCAGCAGTTCCCGCACCGCGCTCCGGCGGGCGTCGGAGTGGAGCCCGCCGACGATGACGACGGGCAGGGTCACGGCTTGCTCCCGTACCGGCGCTGGAAGCGCTCGACGCGGCCGGCGGTGTCCAGGACGCGGGCGGTGCCGGTGTAGAAGGGGTGGCTCTGCGAGGAGATCTCGACGTCGATGACGGGGTAGGTATTGCCGTCCTCCCACTCCACCGTCTTCTCGCTGGTGGCGGTCGAGCGGGTCAGGAAGGCGAAGTCGGCGGCCTTGTCGCGGAAGACGACGGGGCCGTAGGCGGGGTGGATTCCGGGCTTCATGGCGATGTCCTTCGGGGCGTGGCGGTGGGGCGGATCAGCGCTCTTCGCGGAAGTCGACGTGGCGGCGGACCACCGGGTCGAACTTGCGCAGCACCATCCGGTCGGGGTCGTTCCGCCGGTTCTTGCGGGTGACGTAGGTGTAACCGGTGCCTGCGGTGGAGCGGAGCTTGACGATCGGGCGTACTTCGTTGCGTGCCATGACAGCAGTATATGGCAATGGTTTCCATTACCAATAGCCGAGCCCTGTCCCAGGCCGGTGGGGCGCCGCAGTGGGTCGGTTTTGCCTCGCGTGAGACAATCTTGTATCGTTCGAGGCGAAGGAGGCTCACCATGGTGCGGGAAGAAGAACTGCTGGACGGCGCCGCGCGCGTCCTCGCCGGCGACCACAGCGCCTCGATGGTGCAGATCGCCGCCGGCATCGGGACCAGCCGCGCCACGCTCAGCCGTCGTTACGCGACCCGGGAAGCCCTGCTGAAGGCCGTCGCCGTCCGGGCGATCGAGGTGGTCGACGGGTGCCTGGCCCCGCTCGACCTGGCCCAGAACGCCGACGGGGCCGCCTTCGACGCCGCACTCGAGGAACTGGTCCTCGCCCTGATGCCCGCCGCGCACCTCTACGGCTTCACCTCGCGGGATGCCACCGTGCTCGCGGATCCGGAGTTCCGGGCCGGCGTCGACCGGCAGGACCAGCGGGCCCTGGCCTTCCTCGCCCTGGGCCAGCGGCTGGGGCGGCTGCGCGCGGACCTGCCGCCGTACTGGATCTGGTACTCGCTCTGGGGCCTGCTGGACGCGGCCGCCGAAGGCGTGCGCGACGGCCACCTCGCCCCCCGCCAGATCGGCCACCTCGTCCTGACGTCCTTCCTCGGCGGGACGCGGCCCGCGCAGCGGCCCCCCGCCGGGACTCCCGCACCCTGATCCGCCCTCCACCGCGCACAGACCCTGAACGGAACCTCATGCCCACCCCCGCGCTGGACCCCCGCAGGTGGATCGTCCTGGCGATCCTCTCCGGCAGCCTCCTGCTCATATCCATGGACACCACGATCCTCAACGTGGCCTTCCCCTCCCTCGTCGGCGACCTTCAGCCGGGCGCCGTGCAGCAGCTGTGGATCATCGACGTCTACGCGCTCGCCCTGTCCGGCCTGCTGGTCACCGCCGGTGCGCTCGGTGACCGCTGGGGGCGCAAACGGCTGCTCATGGCGGGCTTCGGCATCTTCTCGCTGGCCTCGCTCATAGCCGTGTTCTCGACCGAGGCCTGGCACGTGATCGCGGCCCGCGCCCTGCTCGGCATCGGCGGCGCGGCCATCATGCCGTCCACCGTGTCGATCCTGCGCACCGTCTTCACCGACGCCAAGGAGCGCGCCTTCGCGCTCGCGGTCTGGGCGGCCGTCTTCGGCGGCGGCATGGCCTTCGGACCGGTCGTCGGCGGGCTCCTGGTCCAGGACTACGGCTGGCACTCCGCCTTCCTCCTCAACCTCCCCGTCGCCGCCGTCATCGTCGCGGCCGGCCTGCGCTACCTGCCCGAATCGCGCTCCCCGCGCAGCGCCGGCAGGTGGGACTGGTGGGGCGTCGGCCAGTCCGTCGTCGGCATGCTCGCCCTCGCGGGCGGCATCAAGCAGCTCGGCAAGAGCGGCATCGCCGACCCGCTGCCCTGGGCCCTGCTCCTCGTCGCCGCCGTCCTGCTGACCGTCTTCGTACGCCGCCAGCTGCGCCTGGACAACCCGCTGCTGCAGGTGCGGCTCTTCGCCGAGCCCGCCTTCAGCGTCGCGGCCACCGCGATCTTCCTGCCCATGGTGGGCATGGGCGCGATCCTGTTCCTGGTCACCCAGTGGTTCCAGTACGGCGAGGGCTACACCCCGCTGGAGGCCGGACTGCGGCTCCTCCCGGCCCCGCTCGCGCTGATCGCCGCCTCGATGGTGGCGCCCTCGCTGATGCAGCGCTTCGCCATCCGCCACGTGCTCGGCGCCGGACTGGTCGTCCTGGCCGTCGGCATGGCCCTGCCCTGGACCTTCCAGCAGTTCACCGACCTCGGCTACCCGGCGTTCGCGGCCGCCCTGACCGTGATGGGCCTGGGCGCCGGCATCGCGACCACCGTGGCCTCGGTGACCCTGGTCTCCGCCGCGCCCGCGGCCGAGGTCTCCAGCGCCGCCGCCATCGAGGAGACCTGCTACGAGCTCGGCTCGGCCATGGGCGTCGCCGTCCTCGGCTCCACCGCCGCGGCCCTCTACCGCGGGAACCTCCCCGCCCTCGACCTGGACGGTCCGGCCGCCGAGGCGGTACGCGGCTCCGTAGGCGAAGCCGCCCACACCGCCGAGCGGCTGGGCGGCGCCGTCGGCCAGGCGCTCCTCGACACCGCCTCGCACGCCTACACGCTGGCGATCACCCCGGCGTTCCTCATGGCCGGCGGCCTCGCGGTCGCCGCGGCGGCCACGACCTGGGCGCTCATTCCGCGGGACCTGCGCCCGACCGAGAACCACTGACCGGGGCGGGCGGGAACACGGGCGCGGCGGGCGCGGGGCCCAGGGTGGTGGTGCCCGGCGCCGCCCGGTGGCCCAGGCCCGTGCGGTACGCGTCCATGGCCGCCTCCACCCGGCCCGTCCGCCGCAGCAGGTCACCCAGCAGCCGGCACAGATCGGCGAGGTCGCCCGTCGCCCCGCTGCGCTCCAGCAGCGCCAGCGCCTGGACGTAGTGCTCCTCGGCGGCCTCGGTCTCACCGCGCTCCTCGGCCATCAGGCCGAGGAGCCGGTGCGCGCCGCCCGCGTGCACGGCGCCGTGGCTGTCCCCCAGTTCCAGCAGGGCCGAGAGCAGCCCGGCGGCTTCCTCGTGCCGGCCGAGCCGCCGCAGTACGTCGGCCAGCTCGACCTCCACCTGGGCCGTGTAGAGACCGGCGCGCCGGGCCGACAGCATGTCCCGGGCCGTGCGCAACTCCTTCTCGGCCGAGGTGAGTTCACCGTTCTGCGCCTGTACGTACCCGCGCATCCAGTGGCAGTGCGCCAGGTCGGTCCGCAACCGCAACTGGCCGTATATCGCCTGGGCCTTGGCGAGGGAGGCGTCGGCGTCCGCCACCCGCCCCTCGGCGAGGAAGGTCCGGGCCACCTGCCGGTGCATGCCCGCCACCAACGCCGGGTCGCTGACCTGCGGAGCCAGCGCCAGCGCGAGCTCGGCGGCGCGGGCGGCGCGGGCGTGGGCGCCCATGTCGATGTACGGCCCGATGACCGCGGCGTGGAGCAGTACCAGCGCATCGGGATCGGCCAGCCCGCACGCGCCCAGCTCGTCGATGGTGGATTCGAGGAGATAGCAGGCGTAGCGCAGCTCGCCGGCGAGCAGGTGCGCGACGGCGCGGCCGCGGATCGGCCGGGCGCGGCGGGGTAGCGGCTCGTCGGCCAGGAGGCGCTCGGCCGCCTCGAAGTGGCCGATCGCGTCCGGCAGTTCGCCGGACTCCAGCGCGCATTCGCCGAGCCCGAGCCGCGCCTCCGCCTGCTCGGGGACGAGCCCGAGTTCCTCCGCCTCGGCGAGCAGTCGCCGGTAGCGCACGGCTGCCTCGTCGGCCGCGCCCGTGGCGAGCGTCTGCTGGGCGTCGGTGAGGGCGAGCCGCAGCTCGGTGGCCAGGTGGGCGGGGCGGCCGGTGGCCAGCTCCTCGTACGAGGTGCCCAGGCGTGCGGCGAGGAAGCGCAGGGCGGTCTCGGAGGGGCGGACCTTGCCCGACTCCAGGGTGGAGATATAGGCCGAGGTGTAGGCGGGATCCGCCAACTGTCTCTGCGTTAGGCCGAGTTCACTGCGCATGCGCTGAACCCTGCGGCCGATCCGGGCCGGTTCGTCCATGGAATCCCCCTGGTTGCTCGAACTCCCCAGTATTCAGGGGGAACAGGCCATTGCGCACGCCTCGTGCGCCACCTAGTTTAAGCAACCGCTTCAGTGTGCTTATCAAGCCGCTTAACTTCCTTTCCAGGGGGAGGACTTCATGCGTCCAGTCAGACGTCTAGTCAGACGTCCGGCCATCCGTACCGCGCTGCGTGCGGCCATCGCGATGGTCTGCGCGACCGCCGCGCTGGCGGCGGCCGGGCCCGCCGGCGCGGTCGGTACGGTCGGCGCGCCGCCGGCCGGGACCCGGGTCGAGGTGGAGATACCGGGCCCGGAGCACGGCGGCGACGCCGGATCCGGCCATGCCCGGGTGCCGGCCGCCGGCAGCCCCTCGAAGAGCGCGGGCCGGCTCTCCGAGGCCGAACGGGCGGCCGACGGCGAGGTCACCAAGATGATCGACAACGGCCCCACCGCCGACCGCCTCGACGTCGTCTTCATCGGTGACGGCTACACCGCCGAGGAGCTGGCGCGGTTCCACACCGACGCCGAGCAGAAATGGGCCGAGGTGACGGCCGTCGAGCCGTACACCACGTACCGGAACCTCTTCAACGTCTGGACGGTCGACGCGGTCTCCCGCGACTCCGGAGTCTCCGGCGACCCCGACCGGGCCACCGTCCGCGACACCGCCCTCGGCTCGTACTTCTGGTGCGGGGACATCGAGCGGCTGCTCTGCATCGACCAGCCCAAGGTCGACTCGTACGTGGCGAAGGCGCCGGAGGCCGACCTGGTGATCGTCCTGGCCAACAGCGCCAAGTACGGCGGAGCGGGATACAACGAGCCCAGCGCCACCCTCGGTTACGAGGGGATATCGACGGCCTCGGCGGGCCATGCGAAGTCCGGCCAGGTCGCCATCCACGAGACCGGCCACTCGCTGGGCAAGCTCGCCGACGAGTACTTCTACCCGGGCGTCCCGGACTACGAGAAGTACACCGGCCCCGAACCGGCCGAATCCAACAGCTCCGCCCTGCCCGCCGACCGGATGGCCGCGCAGCGGGCCAAGTGGTACCGCTGGCTCGGCGAGGAGTCACCCGACGGCGGCGCGGTCGGCGCGTACGAGGGCGGCAACTACTTCGTGACCGGGCTGTACCGGCCCACCGACAACTCGCTCATGCGGGTGCTGGGCAAGCCCTTCAACCTGCCCGGCGTCGAGTCGATGATCGCCGGGTTCTACCAGCACGCGCGCATCGCCACCCCGCTCACCCCGACCGACCGCACCCTGCGGGCGCGCCACACGGCGAAGGCGGCCGTACCGAGGCTAGCCGGGGCGGACGGCCGGCAACTGGTGGTCCGCTGGTACCTCGACGGCAGGGAGCTCAAGCGCTTCGAGGGGCGCACCGAGGTGTCGGTCGCGGAGCTGTGGCTGTTCGACCTCCGCACGCACCGACTGTCGGTCACGGCCGAGGACCGCACGCCGTCGGTGCGCGACCCGAAGGTCATCCGTACGCTGCGCTCCACCGTCGACTGGACGGTCCGTCTCTAGTGCTGTGACCGGAAAGGTTCACCGGGTCACAGCACTAGGTGACATGGTGGCGGTCTTGCCGTAACGAGTGACCAGGCCGCGCGATCGGCTTGGTCAGCGAGTTACGGGAGCGCCTGTAGCGGCACCACGTGGTGCAGCCCGTGGGCGTCTCCGCGGAGGGTCCGGTACAGCACACACTGGCGAAGCGGCCCTTCGGGCACGCTCGGATCCTCGCGCTTGCCCATACCAGCCCTACGCAGCCACGCGATCGAAGGCCGGCTGGGCGGCCGCCACGGCTGCCCAGCCGCCTGCGGTTGGCTGTTTGGCCGGCGACGACGTCCTCACGGCGGCGGGGTGCCGGCGCATCCTCGCCGACAAGAAGTCCGGTGAGGACGACCTGCGCCCAGAACTCAAGGCGTGCCACGCCTTCCTGCAGTCCGGCGACACCCTGGTGGTGCCCGCGCTTGACCGCTACGGCCACTCGCTCAAGGACCTGGTGAACATGGTCGGTGAGCTCCGGCGCCGCGAGGTCGGCTTCTGCTCGCTGCACGAGCGCCTGGACACGACCACGCCCGGCGGCCGGCCCGCGGTGCCGCACGATGTCCGCGTCACCCAGGAGGCGCTCGACGTCGCGCTGGTCGAATCGGGCGACGGCCGGGATCTCGAAGCCCGCGAAGGCGGTGCGGAAGTTCTCGCGCTCGGCCAGGATCGTGCGCCAGCTGAGCCCGGACTGGTCGGTGTCGTGTAGGCGAGGAACTCCGCGGCGGCTCCGCTCCACAGGCAGCGCGGCGCGCCGTCGGGGCCGAGGAAGAGCGCCGTCACAGCAGGAAGCTCAGCCGCTCGTCCGCCATCCCGGGCGCGATCTCGATGATTTCCGCCGTGACGACGTCCTGGGCGACGAACGGATCGTCGTCGACGCGCTTGTACAGCTCCTCGGGCGAGGTGTTGTGGGCGAGGACCGCGCCGCCCAGGCCCGGCTGGATGCTGCCGACCAGCAAGAAGACCCCGTCGTCCAGGCCGCGCTTGATCCACTCCTGATGGCCGGCCATCTGCTGGCCGGCGGCGGCCTTGTTGTCGGAGAACCGAAGCAGGACCACGAACATGCGCTCTCTCATTTCTCGTAGGTGTGCAGCCAGTCGCGCATCCGGTCGACTTCGCGCTGGATGAACGCCTCGTCGCGGAAGGCGCTGGCCATGACGGCGACGCCCTGGCTGAAGGCGAGCACGTGCATCGCCAGCTCGTCGGCCTGCTCAGCTGGCCCGAGCACCGCGAACTGCTCGCGGAGCCAGGTCCGGAACAGGGCGAACAGGCGGCCGGCCTGGCCGAGCATGGCGTGCTCCAGCTTGGCCAGCTCCGTGGTCAAGGTGCCCACGGGGCAGCCGTAGTTCTGGATGTCGGCGCGGTTGGTCAGCACGATCTCGACGTACCGCATGATGCGGCCGGCCGGGGTGGGTGCCTCGGCCTCCCACTGCTCCAGCATCCGGCGGGTGTCGGCCAGGCGGGCGTCGATCACCGCGTCCAGGATCGCGTCCTTGGACTTGAAGTGGTAGTAGAAGTTGCCCCGCGACAGTCCGACGGCTCCGGCGATGTCCGCGAACGAGGTGTGCTCGTAACCGTGGCGGTAGAAGAGCCTGTCGGCCGCCGCCACGATCTGTTCACGGGTCGCCACTGCAGTCACGGTGATCCCCTTCCGTCGTAGGACAGCCGACCTAGAGCCCACAACGTAGGTCAACTGTCCTAGGTCGTCAAGCCGTTGACACCGCTGCTGCGGGCGACCTAGCGTGACGGCGCTCTAGGACGACTGTCCTACGATCTTCGCCGCAACGCTGGAGCTCCGCATGCCCCTCGACTTGTTCGCGCCGTTCGACCTGGGCGGCCTCACACTCGCCAACCGGATGGTGATGGCGCCGATGACCCGCAACCGAGCCCAGGCGGACGGATGCGTTCCCCCGCTGATGGCCGCCCACTACCAGCAGCGCGCCACCGCGGGCCTGATCATCGCGGAGTCCACCACCATCTCGTCCCAGGGAGTGGGCTACCCCTTCACCCCCGGCCTTCACACCGACGCCCACGCGGCGAGCTGGCGGCGCCTGACCGACGCGGTCCACGAGGGAGGCGGCCGCATCTTCGTCCAGCTGCAGCACTGTGGCCGCGTCTCCCATCCGAGCCTGCTGGACGGGCAGGCGCCTGTCGCCCCCTCCGCGCTCGCACCCGCTGGCCAGGCCGTCACGTACGCCGGGCCGCAGGACTTCGTGACTCCCCGCGCGCTCGAACTCGGCGAGCTGCCGGGAATCGTCACCCAGTTCCGCCGCGCCGCCGAGCTGGCCGGGCAGGCGGGCTTCGACGGCATCGAGGTCCACGGCGGCAACGGCTACCTGATCGACCAGTTCCTGCGCGACGGGACCAACCACCGCAGCGATGCGTACGGCGGCAGCGCGGCCAACCGCATGCGCTTGCTGAACGAGGTCCTCGACGCCGTGTGCACCCAGTGGCCCGCCGAGCGGGTGGGGGTGCGCCTGACGCCGGAGAACAGCTTCAACTCGATGTCGGACTCCGATCCGCAAGGCCACTTCGAGTACTTCCTGGGGCAGCTGAGTCCGCGCGGTCTGGCGTACGCGCATGTCCTGGAGGGCGACATGATGACGAAGACCGCCTCCCTCGACTACCGCGCGCTGCGGAACAGGTTCGCCGGTGCGTTCATCGCCAACAACGGCTACGACCTCGCGCGCGCCCAGGCAGCGGTACACACCGGGCACGCCGACCTGGTCGCCTTCGGCACACCGTTCCTGGCCAACCCGGATCTGGTCCGCCGCTACCGGGAGAACCTGCCCCTGGCCGAGGCCGATCCGGCCACGTTCTACGGCGGAGGACAGGCCGGCTACACGGACTATCCGTCCTACCAGGGCGACGGAGCCCAGGCCCGCACCCTCGCGACCGACGTCCAGCACGGCATCGCGCCGCACCCGGCCCTGCAGGACCTGCCGCCGGTCGGCTGACGCGGCCCGACCTGTACGCCTGCGTGATCTGCCCGCAGTAGGTGCCGGCGGGGACCGGTGGTTCTTCGACCGCTCGGCGAGGGTGTGGTCGCGGGTGGGCGGGCACTGCTGGTCGCGGCGTACGTGGAGCCGCACCTCGCGGGGGAGGACGAGCTACTCGTTCGCTGGCTCAACGGCGGTCACCCGCACCCCTGCGCGAGAGCCCCTCACCTCCCCGCGGTGGGCCGAGCGGCGGCCCGGTCGATTTCTCGGCAGAGAAGCGCCATCAGAGCTTCGAGCGCCGACTCGCAGACGTGGGCGGATCAGGTGACCACCCACCGTTTCTCTCGTTGGCTTGGCGTGGAAGTCCTTCGAATCGAGGAGCTGGAGCGCGATGCTGTTCGACGCCAGAGGCCGACGTGTGGCGCTCGTGATGTCTGGGGTGGTCCTCGCGGCGGGGGCCGGGGCCGGCCCGGTATCGGCGACCACGGTGATCGGCGCCGGGAACAGCGCCCACGACAACACCTGCTCGAACGCGTCCGGCCACCGCACGATGGGCAGCATGGACCGTTCCGGCGGAATCGTCCAGGCGCTGTTGGTGGCCGTGCCGTTGTCAGCGCCCGCCAACCAGTGCGGTGACCTTGGTCTGCCAAAGGAGGACAAGGCAGACCAGCCCGCCGAGAACTTCCACGTCGACGTCGCCGAATGAACGGCGCGTAAGCATACGGGAACACGCCCAGCAGCAGCGGGAACGTCGGCGGGAGATGCGCAAGCTCGCTTCGGACCAGGACCCAAGCGGCCCGGGTTCTCCACCAACTCGGCTATGAACGAGAGCTGTACGGCATCGCGGACGGCGACGACCGCACCAGCTGATGCCGGTTCTCCATGGCCAACGGGATGGCCGTCCCTCGCCAAGTGAATGAAGCCGTCCCGCTGGCCTCCCCGTGCCACCGGGACGGCTTTCATGTGTGGAGGCCTGCACCGGCGGGTCAGGCGCTCGCGAGGATCGCCATGGTCGCGTCGTTGGCTGCGAGCCCGGCCGCCTGGATAAGGTCCACGCCTGACGGTTCCAGCGCAAGGGCGCGCCGCACTCGGCGCGTGATCCCAGCCGCCTGCGTCCACCCGGCCGATGAGGGGTGGACGCACCGGCGGCGTGGGCACGGTCGCGCCGGTCTGCGCGCGTCAACGTCTGCGTCGTCCGCCTGCGCGGCATCGACTGCAAGGGCCCACTCGCTCGGTGCCCGTGACGCCCGTGGTGCCCATGACGGCCGGGTCGGCCGGCTCGCCGCTTCAAGCGGGACTACCGCGTCCGCGCGCAGGTCACCACCAGCACACTCCGCCCCTACGGGCGCCATACCGGATCCGGCGAGCCCCGTGCGCGACCACCGCCCTCCGCGCCGCCCGCCAGAAGATCTCCCGCGACCCTGCCGGTGCGGCGGCCGCCCCGGCGTGGACCGGATGAAGGCGTCGCAGCCGGTCAGTTCCGCGTGGCGCTGGCGATGAGGGCCTGGAGTTGTTCGGCGGCGTGATCGAGGGGCTGGGTGCTGCGCTTGGCGCGGCACATGGCCACCGTGCCCTCGACGGCGGCGACGACGAGCGTCGCGAGCTGCGCGGCCTGCTCGGCTTCGGCGCCGTGTGCCCGCAAGGAGGCGGCCAGCAGGGTCTCCCACTGCTCGAAGACCTCGGCCGCGGCGGCCAGGGCGGGCGGGATCTCGCCGGCCGGCGGCTCCTCGATGGCCACCGCCAGGACGGGGCAGCCGGCGTGGAAGTCGCTCTCGACGACGATCTTCCGCCACAGGGCGAGGAACGCCCGCAGCCCTGCGGCCGGGCCCGCCTCCAGTTCCTTGCGCAGACTGCGGGCCACCCACTCACCCGTGAATCGGACGGCCTCCGTGGCCAGTTGCTGCTTGCCCTCGGGGAAGTAGTGGTACGTCGAGCCGAGCGGCGCCTTGGCGTGCTTGGCCATCTCCCGGATGCTCGTGGCGCTCAGGCCACGCCGGCTGATCATGTCGGCGGCGCCGGCCACGATCCGCTCGCGCGACGGCGTACTGCTCTTGGTCACCCGTTCACTCCCCTCTGGCTATAACGGCCGTCATAGTCTACCGTGACCGAGGATTATAACGATCGTCATAGGAGCTGCCATGCCCATGATCCGCTTGACCGTGCCTGCCGGTGCCCTCACCGAGGAGGGCCGCACCACCGTTCAGCGCGACCTCGCGGCCGTGCTGCTGCGCTGGGAGGGGGCTCCCGACGCCGCCTTCTTCCGTGCCCAGGCGTGGACCCACCTCGTCGAGCTGCCCGAAGGCGCCCAGACCACGGCCGAGGACGACGCTCCCCGCCTTCTCGTGGAGGTGACGGTCCCGGAGGGGGCGCTGTCCGAGCGGCGCAAGGCCGGCCTGGTCCAGGACGCGACGAAGACGGTACTGACGGCCGCCGGCCTCGCTCCGGACGACGCGCTGCGGGTGTGGGTGCTCGTACACGAGCAGCCCGACGGAACCTGGGGCGCGGGCAGGTCCGTCATCCGCCATGCCGACCTGGTCTCCCTGGCGCGGCAGGACAAGGAGCAGGCCGATGCGTGAGCTGACGTACGTCGCACGGCACACCGTCGAGTGGCGCGAGGCGCCCGAACCCCAGGTGCGGTCCGCCGGGGAAGCGATCGTCGCGCCGGTCGCCGCGACCTCCTGCGACGTGGACTCCGCGATCCTGGCCGGGCATGCCACGCGGCGGCAGCCGCACATTCCGTACAGCATCGATCCGCCGTTCGCCCTCGGGCACGAGTGCGTCGCCCGCGTCACCGACGTCGGCGACGACGTGACCAGCGTGGCTCCGGGTGACCTCGTCGTCGTGCCCTGGTCCATCAGCTGCGGCACCTGCCACCACTGCCGCACCGGGCTCACTGCCCACTGCACCTCGGTCCCGCACATGGCGATGTACGGCGCGCCGATCGGCGGCAGCTGGGGCGGCCTCTTCTCCGACCTGGTACGCGTTCCCTACGCGGACGCCATGCTGGTCCCGCTGCCGGCCGGCCTCGACCCGGTCGCGATGGCCTCGGCCAGCGACAACTGGTCGCTGTCCTGGCGCCTGGTCGCGCCCCACCTGAAGGCCCGGCCCGGCGCCCGGGTGCTGGTCGTGGCCCGGGGCAGCATCGGCCTGTACGTCTGCGACATCGCCCGCGCCCTCGGCGCCTCCGACGTCCTCTACGTCGACCCCGACCCCGAGCACCGCAAGCTCGCCGAGGGCTTCGGCGCCCGCACCGCCGAGGCGATCGAGCCGGTCCGGCACGGCTTCGACCTGGCCGTCGAGGCCACCGGCCGCGTCGACCAGCTCACCCTCGCCGTCAAGTCCCTCGCGCCCGAAGGCATCTGCGAATCGGCCGGCAACCACTTCCGCCCCGGCGAACTGCCGCTCCTCGACATGTACCTCACCGGCGTCACCCTCCGCATCGCCCGCGACAACGTCCGCAGCCACATCCCCGACGCCCTCGACCTCGCCGCATCCGGCGCCGTCGCACCCGAACGGGTCGTCTCCCACGTCCTCGACTGGGAGCAACTCCCCGACGCCCTGCCCGAGAAGCACCTCAAGCCCGTCTTCGTCGGAAGCCTTCCTCGGGATTTGCCGTACCCCGCCTGATCGGCAGGCCTACCGTACGGACATGCGGCGCCGCATGCCGCAGGTACCCGGGAGGATCCAGTGACATCGTTCTACGACCCCCAGTACGCTCCGGCCGGCGATGTGGGTGGGGCGCTCATGGTGATCGACTCTCGACTCAAAGCGGTCTACGACGGCAAGACCGAGGTCGACCCCGAGCAGCGGGTGTTGACGGACCAGTTCATCGCGTCCCTGGGGCCCAGGGGAGCCCATGACCTGCTCGACGGCGCGTGCACGCTCATCTACATGTTCATGACGTGGCTGCGGAAGGCGTACGAGGAACACGACAAGGACGTCTTCGAGTACGTGGTGCCCGACCTCGTGGCCACGATGCGGACGATGCCCCGAAGCGTCCGCCCCGAGACCATCCCCACCATGGCCGGCATGGTCATCGCGGCAGGTACCGGCCTGAGCCCCAACCTGTGGCGCAAGCAGTACGGGGACTGGACCAAGGACGAGATGAACCCCCTGGAAGCCACCGCCTTCCTGCTCGCGGAGCACATCAACCGGCTCACAGGCGACCGCGACTACGCCACACGACTGGTCACCAACGCTCTGTCCAGCGCGGAGCAGGGCTGACGTTCGGTACCGCGGCGCTCCTCACGCCCGGCGCCGCTCAGACCCGGCGCCAGCAGGCCATCGCCCAGCAGAACAGCCCGAACAGTATGAGCCCGGCGGCGACCACCACGAGGAGCCAGGGTCCCGCCGGGGTCTCGGTGAACGCCCGAAGGGTGTCGTCGATGCCCCGCGCCTTCGCCGGGTCGTAGCGCACCGCGGCGTAGACGATGAAGGCGCCGCCCGCCGTGAAGACGGCGCCGCGCGCCACGCCGCCGGTGACGCCCAGGAACTCGACCGCCTTGCGGACGCCCTCCGGCACCCGGTCCAGGGCCAGGTGCTTGCGGAACGTACGCCGGGCCGCCTGTACCGCGATCACCACGCCCGCGACGGCGATCGCCGCCCCCGCCGCACCCACCCACCACGGGCCGCCGGGCAGGTCCAGCACCTTCGACGTCACGTCGCGCGACTGCTCATCGCTGGACCGCCCGCCACCGGATCCGGCCGCGAAGGACAGTACCGAGAACGCCACGACCGCGTAGAACACGGCCCGGGCCGCCGACGCGAGCCGTCTGGAGGCCTTGTCGCCGTCAGGGCCGGCCGCGCCGAACACGGCCTCCGACAGCCGCCACAGCATCATGCAGACGAGTCCGATCCCGACGGCCCACACGAGGAAAGCACCGAAGGGCTTCTCCGCGAGCTCCGCCAGCGCGCCCTCGCGGTCCGCCTCCGGGCCACCGCCGCCGGACGCCACACGGACCGCTAGCACGCCGACGAGTACGTACAGCACCCCGCGTGCCACCAGGCCGCTCCGGGCCGTCACCTCTCGGGCCGCACCGCCCCGGGACGCGGCCCGGCTGCCCTCGCGTGCCACTTCGCCGCCCATGGGGATCGGCCCTTCCGCTCTGGCCGGCGCGGCTCCAGGACTCGTACGCGCCGGAACGCGTGCCGGACGTCTCCCCCACGCGGTTACCCGGGCGCGGCCCCCGCATGCCCGGCGGGCCGCTGTCCGGCGGGCCGCTGCGCGGCGAGGCCGTCGAGGACGAGGCCGAGTCCCAGCTCGAAGCCCCGGTCGTCGAGCGCGGCGAGGCCGTCGCCGGTGGCAGCGGCCCGGGTGAGGGACTCGGCGAGAGCGGGGTAGTCCGGTCGGTAGTCCTCGGCGGGGCGGGTGAATCCCGCGGTGAAGGTCTCCAGCGCGGAGCCCAGGACCAGGTAGTCGATGGCGGCGGCGGCCTCGGCTGCGCGCGCCGGGGTGCAGCCCGCCCGGACCAGGGCGGCGAGCAGCGCGTCGTAGCCGCGCAGGGCCCGGTCCGCCTCGACCCGGCGCCGGGCCGCTGGCGCGATCGCGTTGGGGTGGCGCAGGTAGACGCGGCGGTAGCCGCGCGCGTACGCGGCGATGCCCTCCCGCCAGTCCGGCTCGTCGAGCGGGCTCAGATCGATCTCCTCGTTGATCAGTTCCGAGACCGCGTCGAGGACGTCCTCCTTGGACGCGACGTGGTGATAGAGGGATGCCCCTTTGACCCCGAGGCGGTCGGCGAGCGTGCGCATCTTCAGGGCCTGGGGCCCCTCCTCGTCGAGGAGTTCGAGGGCCGCGCGCGCGATGATCCCGCGGCTGAGCAGCGGCTGGTTCGGTCGGCCCACGGTGTGATCCCCCTCGTCATCGGCCGCCAGGTTACCCGTAGGGAGGGGCTTCCCAAGGGGTTCGAGCCGGGTTAAGGTCCCCGCAATCCCCGCAACCTAACAACGTTAGGTTTAGCTCCGGGACGTGTCGGCTGCCCCGGCGCGTTCCCCGCCGTGAGAGGTGCCCATGCCAGACCTTCCCCCCGCCGTCCCCGATACGGGCGCAGTACGGGACGCGGACGCGGCCCGCCTGACCGATCTGGGTTACACCCAGGAGCTGAACCGCAGCCTCGGCATCCTCGGGAACATCGCCATGGGCTTCGCCGTCGTCTCGCCCGTCGTCGCGCTGTACGCGGTCTCCATGGTCGGCACGATGATCGCGGGGCCCGCATGGGTATGGGCGCTGCCGATCGTGCTGCTCGGCCAGTGCCTGGTGGTGAACGTCTACTCCGAGCTGGCCTCGCAGTGGCCCCTGGCCGGCGGCCCCTACCAGTGGGGCCGGCGCCTGCTCGGCCCGTCCTTCGGCTGGATGAGCGGCTGGGTGTGGCAGTTCGCCGTCATGTTCGGCAACACCACCGTCGCGTACCTGGCGGCGCCCTGGGTCTTCGCCCTCGTCGGCGCCACCCCTTCGCCGGGCTCGATGGTCGCGGTGGCGGCCGGGATCCTGCTGGCCTGCATGCTGGTCAACGCCTACGGCATCCGGATGCTGAGCTGGTTCGTCTCGCTGGGCATCGCCGCCGAGGCCGTCGCCTCCGTACTGGTCGGCTTCGCGCTGCTGCTCTTCTTCCGCGAGCACGGATTCGCGCTGTTCACCGAGACCCTCGGCGCCGAGGAACTGTCCGGGGGATCGACCGCGATGGCGTTCCTCGCCGTCCTGGCCGTCGCCGGCTGGGGGTTCATCGGATTCGACGCCTGCGTCTCGACCGCCGAGGAGACCAAGGACGCCGGCCGCCGGGTGCCACGCGCCATGTGGTGGGCGCTGCTCAGCGTCGGCCTGGTGGTCATCCTCAACGCGATCGCGGTCGCCCTCGCCCACCCCTCACCCCAGGCCGTCGTCGCGGGCGAGGACCTCGACCCGGTGACCACCGCCGTCATCACCGCGTTCGGCTCGTGGTCCGACAAGCCGTTCGTGGCCGTGGTCCTGGTCGGATTCCTGGCCTGCGCCATGGCCTCGCAGGGCGGCGCCGCCCGCGGGGTGTACTCGCTGGCGCGCGACGGCGTGTTCCCCTTCTCCCGGCAGGTGCGCAAGGTCAACCGGCGCCAGGCCCCCATCGGCGGACTGATCGCCTCCACGCTCGTCAGCTGTACCGGCCTGCTGCTCGGTCTGAACGCCACGGCCATCGGCAGTCTGATCGCCTTCGGCACCGCGGCCACCTTCCTGCCGTTCTTCCTCGTCAGCCTGGCCGCGCTGATCGCCCGCCTGCGCGGGTCCTGGGTCCCCTCCGGTCATATCCGGCTGGGGCGCAAGGGCACGTTCCTCAATGTGCTGGCCGTGCTCTGGACGGCCTTCGAAGTCGTCAACGTGTGCTGGCCGCGGGCCATCCTCGCCCCGCCGGGAGCCCCCTGGTACCAGGTGTGGGCCGGCCTCCTGGGCACCGGCGCGGTGATCACCGCAGGGCTGGTCTACCTGCTGGTCAAGAAGCCGCAGCGCACGCTGCGGGCAGCCCACGCGCAGTCGCAGTCGCAGCCGCATGCGCAAGCGCAGCCGCAGGCGCGTGAGGAGAGCGCGGGAGGGGACGAAGGCGTGCTCGCCGCCGACCGGCTCTGAGCCCGACGCTCACCCCGCCCCCCTTTGATTCGGCATCCGCATCGCACTGAAGGAGTAATGGCATGGACCTGACACCAATGCGCCGCCCCCGCATGACGCGCCGCGGCTTCGGCACGGCCGCCCTCACGGCTGTGGCCCTCTCCGCCGCCGGGCTTCCGCTGCTCGGCCGGCCGGCCTTCGCCTCCGAGGGCGCGGACCCGCTCCACGCCCCGGCCGAATGGGAGCCGCACGCCGGGTGCGTGATGGCCTGGCCCTGGGACAGGACGATCGGGTGGGGCGGACTCCTCGCCGACGTCCAGGCCGAGACGGCCGGCATCGCCCGGGAGATCGCCCGTTTCGAGCCGGTGATCATGGTCGCCTCGCCGGGCACCGCGCAGGAGGCGCGGGACCAGTGCGGCAGCGCGGTGACCGTCATCGAGTACCCGGTCAACGACTGCTGGACCCGGGACACCGGACCCGTCTTCGTGGTGAACGCCGGAAGGACGCAGCGGGCCGGCCTCGACTTCGGGTTCAACGGGTGGGGTGGGAAGTACCCGTACGACAAGGACGACCTCCTCCCCGTCGGCGTGTGCGCGCACCTGGGCGACACCCGCCAGCCGGTCTCCATGGTCCTGGAAGGCGGCGCCGTCATCACCGACGGACAGGGCACCCTCGTCACCACCGAGGAATGCCTGCTCCACCCCAACCGCAACCCCGGCATGAGCCGCGGTCAGATCGAGGCCGCGCTGCTCGCCTCGTACGGAGCGAGCAAGGTCGTGTGGCTGCCGTACGGACTCCACGGCGACGACATCACCAACGGACACGTCGACCTCGTCGCCGCCTACCTCGGCCCCGGCAGGATCCTGCTCCACACCCAGCCCGATCCCGCCGCCCCCAACCACGCCCGGATGGCCGCGAACAAGGCGGTTCTCGATGCCGCGACCGATGCCTGCGGCCGGCCCTTCCAGGTGGTGGAGCTGCAGCACCAGCCGCACTTCCGCCACCAGGGGCTGACGGTGGAGACCTTCAGCTACACGAACTACTACCTGACCGCCGGCAGCGTCGTCGTGCCCCTCGCCGGCGAACCGGCGGACGCCGCGGCCCTCGCCCAGTTCCGGTCGCTCTTCCCGGACCGGGAGGTGGTCGGCAGGACGGCGCGCACCCTGGCCTGGGGTGGTGGCGGCGTCCACTGCGTCACGCAGCACATCCCGCGCGTGCGGTAGCCGTTCCTCATCCGGCCCGAGACCGCACCGGCCGGTGTCCGCGGCGACGGGGGATCGCGGCGGCCACCGGCCGGTGTACGGGGGAGAGGAGCGCTACATGGGGTCCATGCCCTTGTCGTCCATGCCCCTCTCCGCCTCGCTCTGCTCCCGGAGACGGCGGGCCTTCTCCTGCAGCCGGGTGCGCTCCTCCGGATCGGTGGAACGCTCGGCCGCGTCCTGCAGCTCCTGCGCCTTCGCGCGCATCTGCTGGGACCGACCGCGGGACTCGCCTGAAACGCTCATGATCACTCCTTGGATCTTGGGGGAGAGCGGGCGGATTCAGCGAACCAGCACTGCCGCTCCGCCGCATCTCGAACCGTCACCGAGTGTGATCCGCCGGGGATGACTTGCGCGGATGGCCCCGGCGGATGACCTCCGCTCATGGCCGCGGCGGATGACCTTGGCGGATGACCTCGGCGGATGACCCCGGCGGATGGCCACTGCGCACGGCCGTCCGCGAATGGCCGTCCGCGGATGCCGGAGCGCGGACGTTCGGAGAACCTGTGGGGGTGAGCCGAAACGATCCCGCACAGGACACCGCCGCCGACACCCGCACCCGCACCCCCATCACGCTCCGCGTCAACGGCGCGGACCGCGCACTGCGGCTGGACCACCGTGTCACCCTCCTCGACGCCCTCCGGGACCACCTGGACCTCACCGGTGCGAAGAAGGGCTGCGACCACGGCCAGTGCGGCGCCTGCACCGTGTTCCTCGACGGGCGGCGGGCCAACAGCTGCCTGCTGCTCGCGGTCGCCCAGGACGGCGCGGAGGTCACCACGGTGGAGGGCCTCGCCGCCACCGTGCCGGGCGGCGGCCCGCATCCGCTCCAGCGGGCCTTCCTCGAACGGGACGCCTTCCAGTGCGGCTTCTGCACATCCGGCCAGCTCTGCTCCGCCGTCGGAGCCGTCGCGGAAGCCGTGGCCGGTCATCCCTCGGCCGTCACCCCCGCCGAAGCCCTCGCCGAGCCCGGCCCGGTACCGCTGACCGCGGAGGAGATCAGGGAACGGCTCAGCGGCAACCTCTGCCGGTGCGGCGCCTACCCGTCCATCCTCCAAGCAGTGGTGGACGTGTCGGCCGCAGCGGGTCCGCCGGACCCGGCGGACCCGGCGGACCCGGCGAGCGTGGTCGCATGAAGCCCTTCGGCTACGTCCGGCCCACCAGCCTCCAGGAGGCGACCGAGGCCTACGCCGCCCACCCCGACTCCCGCTATCTCGGCGGCGGCACCAACCTCGTGGACCTCATGAAACTCGGCGTCGAGACCCCCGGCACGCTCGTCGACGTCTCCCGGCTCCCGCTCGACGCCATCGAGGAGCTCCCCGGCGGCGCACTGCGCATCGGAGCCACGGCCCGCCACAGCGACGTGGCCGCGCACCCCCTCGTACGCGCCCGTCACCCCGCCCTCGCCCAGGCCCTGCTCGCCGGGGCGTCGGCCCAGCTGCGCAACATCGCCACCACCGGCGGCAACCTCCTCCAGCGCACCCGCTGTTCGTACTTCCAGGACGTCACCAAGGCCTGCAACAAGCGCGAGCCGGGCACCGGCTGCGCCGCCCGGGACGGCATCCACCGCGATCACGCCGTGCTCGGGCACTCGCCGCACTGCATCGCCACCCACCCCTCGGACCTGGCCGTGGCCCTCGCGGCGCTCGACGCCGACGTCGAGCTGTACGGCCCCGAGGGCACCCGGACCGTCGCGGCCACCGCCTTCCACCGCCTGCCAGGCGACCGGCCCGAGCAGGACACCGTCCTCCGCGGCGGCGAGATCGTCACCGCGGTGCTCGTGCCCGCCGCCGCCCCCGGCGCCGTCTCCCTGTACCGAAAGGCCCGCGACCGGGCCTCGTACGCCTTCGCCCTGGCCTCGGTCGCCGTGGTCCTCGACGTCGATGCCGACGCGGGCCTCGTACGGCGGGTCGCCCTCGCCTTCGGCGGGCTCGCCCACCGGCCCTGGCGGGCCACCACGGCCGAACGTGCGCTGACCGGGGCCGCGCCGACGCCCGACTCCTTCCGGCAGGCGGTCGAGGCGGAGCTGGCCCAGGCCCGGCCCCTGCGCGACAACGCCTACAAGGTCGTGCTCGCCCGCAACCTCGCCTGCGACGCGCTCGGCGCACTCGCCCGCCGGACCCCGTAGAGATCCGCCGCACCCCCGTAGAGGAGCAGCCCATGCCCCCGCACCCCGCACTCGGTACCCCCACCGTCCGCGCGGAGGGCCCGGACAAGCTCACGGGCGCCGCACGCTACGCCGCCGACCACACCCCGCCCGGCTGCGCCTACGCCTGGCCCGTCCCCGCCGCCGTACCGCGCGGCCGCGTCACCGCCGTGGTGACCTCCGCCGCCCTGGAACTGCCCGGCGTACTGGGCGTCCTCACTCCGTACGACGCACCGCGCCTGGGTCCGTCGGACGACGCCACCCTCCAGGTGCTCCAGGACACCGCCGTCCCGCACCGCGGCTGGTACGTGGCCCTGGCGATCGCCGACACCCCGGAGGGCGCGCGCGCCGCCGCCGAAGCGGTACGGGTCGAGTACGCGACCGAACCGCACGACTCGGTCCTGCGCGAAGACCACCCCGGCGCCCACACACCGGAGGAGGCCAACGGGTTCCCCGGCCACCGGGAGCGCGGCGACCCGGACGCGGCGCTCGCCGCCGCCCCCGTGCGGATCGACTGCGCCTACACCGTGCCGCCCCTGCACAACCACCCCATGGAGCCGCACGCGGCCACCGCCGTCTGGGACTCCGCGCAGGGCCGGCTGACCGTGTACGACTCCAGCCAAGGCGCGGGAACCGTCCGGACGGTCCTGGCCTCCCTCTTCCACCTGCCCGAGGACCACGTCACCGTCGTCTCCGAACACGTCGGCGGCGGCTTCGGCTGCAAGGGCACCCCGCGCCCCCACGTCGTCCTGGCGGTCATGGCCGCCCGGCACACCGGACGCCCCGTCAAGCTGGTCCTGCCCCGGCGCCACATGCCCAGCACGGTCGGGCACCGGGCGCCCACCCTGCAGCGGATCGCGCTGGGCGCGCGCCGCGACGGCACCCTCACCGCCTACACGCACACCGTCACCACCCACACCTCCCGCGTCACGGAGTTCGTCGAATCGGCGGCCGTACCGGGCCGGGTCATGTACGCCGTGCCCGACAGCCGCACCACCCACCGCGTCGTCGCCCTCGACGTGCCCACCCCCTCCTGGATGCGCGCCCCCGGGGAGACCCCCGGCATGTACGCCCTGGAATCGGCCATGGACGAACTGGCCGACGCGCTCGGCATGGACCCCATCGAGTTGCGGATCCGCAACGAGCCCACGAGCGAACCGGACAGCGGCCGCCCCTTCAGCAGCCGCCACCTCGTGGAATGCCTGCGCGAGGGCGCGGACCGGTTCGGCTGGGCCGCCCTGCGCACGCCGCGCCGTGACGGGCCCTTGCTCCGCGGCGTGGGCGTGGCCGCCGCCACCTACCCCGTCTGGACCGTGCCCTCCACCGCCCGGGCCCACGCCCGGCCCGACGGCAGCCACCTCGTCGAGCTCGACGCCACCGACCTCGGCACCGGCGCCCGTACCGTCCTCGCCCAGGTGGCCGCCGACGCGCTGGGCGTGCCGCTCGCGTCCGTGACGGTGACCATCGGCCACACCGGCCTGCCCGCCGCCCCCCTCGCCGGCGGCTCCTCGGGCACCGCCTCCTGGGGCTGGGCGGTCCACGAGGCCTGCACCGCCCTGGCCGGCGTCCTGGCCGGCCACGAGGGGCCGCTGCCGCCCGAGGGGCTGTCCGCGTCCGCCGACACCACACGGTCGGCCCAGCAGAGGTCCCCGTACGCCCGGCACGCCTTCGGCGCGCACTTCGCCGAGGCACAGGTCGACACGGTCACGGGCGAGGTCCGCGTACGCCGCCTGCTCGGCGTGTACGCGGCCGGGCGCATCCTGAACCCGAAGACGGCCCGGTCACAGTTCGTCGGCGGCATGATCATGGGCCTCGGCATGGCACTGACGGAGCACAGCTCCGTCGATCCGGCCTACGGAGACTTCGCGGAGAGCGACCTGGCCGCCTACCACCTGCCCGCGCACGCCGACGTGCTCGAGGTCGAGGCGCACTGGATCGAGGAGCACGACGAACACCTGAACCCGGTGGGCGGCAAGGGCATCGGCGAGATCGGCATCGTGGGGGTGGCCGCCGCCATCGGCAACGCCGTCTGCCACGCCACCGGGCACCGTCTGCGCGAACTGCCCCTCACGCCGGACCGGGTCCTGGCCGCGCTGGGCTGACCCGCCCCGGGCTCAGTCCCTGTCCGTGCCCGTGTCCCTGTCCCTGTCCCTGTCCGTGCCCGTGTCCGCTCCGAGGGCGGTGGTGAGGGTGAACAGGGCCCCGTCCGGGTCGCGGAGCGTCACCCACCGCTCCTCGGCGTTCGAGGTGATGTCCGAAACGGTGCGCCCGCCGAGCGCGACCGCGGCCTCGACCGCCGGCTGGAGCTCCGGCACGCGGAAGTGGACGTGCCAGCGGGGCCGGGTGTGCGGTGAGTAGGACGCGATCTCGACCGGGCCGCTGTTGAGGCGGGCGACGGGCTCGCCGTCCTGCCGCAGGACGACCTGGTCCTCCTCGTACGCGACCTCGCAGCAGCCGGGGCGGCCGGTGGCCCACTCCAGCACCGCGCCGTAGAACATCGCCGCGTCGAGCGCGTTCCTGGTGCGCAGTTCCAGCCAGGCCGGCGCCGGCCCCTTGCCCACCCGCCAGTCCGCGGCCACGTCGCCCTCCCAGATCCCGAAGACCGCACCGTCGGGGTCGGCGACGAGCGCCCCGCGACCGCCGGATTCGAAGGAGACCGGACCGACCGCGATCGTGCCGGTCCGCTCCCGGATGCGGTCCACCGCCACATCGGCGTCGTCGACGGCGAAGTATGGGGTCCAGGCCACGGCGACGCCCAGATCCCCGGCCAGCGCTCCGATACCCGCCACCGGGACACCGTCCAGTTCCGCCACCGAAAAGGCGTCGCCGAGGCGGGCCGGTCTGAAGGTCCAGCCTGCCACCGCGCCGTAGAAACGCTGGGTCGTCTCGAGGTCGCGGGCCATCAGGCTCACCCAGCACGGTGCCCCGAAGACCTCCCTCGTCGAAATCTCCACCGCTCGCTCCGTCCCTCGTGAGCCCCTCCGTCTCATTCTGGTACTTTTCGCGACGATCTTCGCGATCGACGGCGGCGAGTACGTACACAAAGTGGCCGATACGCACGCTCCGTATCGATCCCGCCCGGTGGCGGGTGGCGATAGCCTCGGTCACGGATGCCCCACGGATGCCCCACGGGCGCACCAGGGACGCCCCCCTCGCAGCCTCGGAAGGCAGGTCTCCCATGGTCGGTTTCCAGGTTCCCGTGATCGATCTCGGACCGTGGCGGTCCGCCGAACCGCGGGCACGGGCCCGTACGGCCGCCCGCGTGGACGAGGCCCTGCGCGCGGCCGGATTCCTGCTCGTGAGCGGGCACGGTGTGGACCCCGCGCTGCCCGCGCGGATCCGGGAGGCGGCGCGCGAGTTCTTCCGGCTGCCGGCCGCCGTGAAAGAGCCGTACGCCGTCAAGGTCGGCGGCCGGGGCTGGCTCGGCCCCGGGGCCGAGGCGAACAGTTACGCGGAGGGGGCCGCCTCGCCGCCCGACCTCAAGGAGTCCTGGTCCTGCGCGGCGGAGGACCCCACCGGTATCCCCTCCGTGGACGCCGAGTGGTTCCGGCCCAACGCCTGGCCGGCCGAGGTGCCGGCGCTGCGGCCGCTGGTGACCGAGTACCTGGGGCTCATGCGAGCCCTCTCCGACGAACTGCTGGAACTCCTGGCCACCGCGCTCGGACTCGCCGAGGACCACTTCACGCGCCACACCTCACACCCCACCTGGGGCTTCAACCTCAACTGGTACCCGGGCACCGAGGTCGTCGGCCCGCCGCTGCCCGGCCAGTTCCGCATCGGGGCGCACACCGACTTCGGCACGGTCACGGTCCTCGACCGGGAGCCGGGCGCGGGCGGGCTCCAGATCCACACCGACGCGGACGGCTGGCAGGACGCGCCCTACGACCCGGCGGCGCTCACCGTGAACATCGGCGACCTGATGGCCCGCTGGACGGGCGACCGCTGGCGCGCGGGCCGGCACCGCGTGCTGCCCCCGCCCGCCGACACCCCGGCCGAGGAACTGATCTCACTCGTCTACTTCTACGAATGCGACCCGCACACCCGGGTGGAGTCCCTGCCCGCCCCGGTCGGCCGGGTGGTGCACGACCCCGTCGACTCGCACGCGTACCTGCGGGGCAAGCTCGACGCGATCAGCGTCCCGGAGGGGAGCGCGACCTGAGAGGGAGGCGGGACCCTCCTCGGGTCGGATTCCCGGCTCCTCCTGTGAGATGACGATCCGCCATGGCGCTTCCCATAGCGTCGTCTTCATGTACCGACGCAGAGCAGCCGCCTCAGCCGCCTTACTCGCGCTCATCCTTCCGCTCCCGCTCGCCGCCGCCGGCACCTCGGTCGCGGCCGAGTCCCCGTCCGTGACCGCCGTGACCGAGAGCCGCCGCGCGGAGGTGGAACTCCCGCGCCCCACCGGCCGTTTCCCGGTCGGGCGTGAAGACCTGCACCTGGTCGACCACAGCCGCACCGACCCCTGGGCCGGGTCCGGTCCGCGGGAGTTGATGGTCACCATGCGCTATCCGGCGCGCCGCGACACCGGCCGCACGGCGCCCTACCTCACCCGTGAGGAGGCCCGGCTGCTGCTGGTCGACCGGAAGCTGGACCAGGCGATCCCGGTCGAGACCCTGGCCGGCGCCGCGACCCATGCCCGGTCCGGCGCCCGGCCCGTGGCGGGCAGGTATCCGCTGATCGTCCTCTCCCCGGGCTTCACCGTCCACCGCGCCACCCTCACCGCGCTCGCCGAGGACCTGGCCTCGCGCGGCTACGTCGTCGCCTCCGTCGACCACGCGTACGAGAGCGTGGGGACCGCCTTCCCCGGCGGCCGCGTGCTGGAGTGCCTGGCCTGCGAGAAGGCCCCCGGAGCGGGGGGCATGGGGGCGGTCAGCGACAACCGCGCCCGCGACGTGTCCTTCCTCCTGGACCGCCTCACCGGACGCGACCCGGCCTGGCGGCACGCAGGCCTCATCGACCAGAGCCGCATCGCCATGGCGGGCCACTCTATCGGCGGCGCCTCGGCCGCCGCCGCGATGGCGGCCGATCCGAGGGTCCGTGCCGGCATCAACATGGACGGCGGACTCGCGACGCCGGTCCCCGGGACCGGGCTCGGCGGGCGCCCCTTCATGCTGCTCGGCGCGCAGCACCGGGGCCCCGGGGGCAATCCGACCTGGGACCGCGACTGGCCGCGCCTCGACGGCTGGAAGCGCTGGATCACCTTCGCCGGCTCCGGCCACTTCAGCTTCTCCGACTTCCCGGCCATCGGCGAACAGCTGGGCCTGAGCGACCCCGAGGCCCCGCTGCCCGGCGCCCGCTCCGTCGAACTGACCCGGCGCTACGCCGGAGCCTTCTTCGACCAGCACCTCAAGGGCAGGCCCCAGCCCCTCCTGGACGGCCCGTCCTCCGACGCGCCGGAGGTCCGCTTCCACACCCCGTGAGCCCCATGAGTCGCTGTTCAGACCACCGTGACCGGGTGGCGCACGACCGCGTCGAAGAGATAGCCCTGCGTGTTGTGGACCGACGTCTCGGGCTGCGTCCGCCCGGTGGCGTCGGTCGCCCGGGCCAGCAGCGAGGTCGCACCCGTCACCCGCGGGGTCCACGGCAGCGACCAGCGCACCCAGCTGCCCCGACGCGGGGCGTCGTGCAGCCGGGCCCGCCGCCAGTGGAGGCCGCCGTCGGTGCTGACCTCCACCCCGGTGACGGTGGCCGACCCCGACCAGGAACGGCCGGTCAGCAGCCGGGTCCGGTGCACGGGAACGGTGGCCCCCAGCTCCAGCTCGAACGCGCTCTTGAGGGTCTGGCGGGTCACCGCGGGACCGCCTTCCACCGGGTACTGGGGCCCGAACATCCGGTACATGTCGGTGTTCCACGGCGAGTACAGCGGCTCCTCGCTCACCTCGATGTCCCCGACCCACTTGATCGAGGAGATGCCGGTCCACTCCGGTACGACGAGCCGGACCGGGCCGCCGTGGTCGGGCGGCAGCGGCTCCCCGTTCATCTCGTAGGCCAGCAGGACGTCGTCCAGCGCCTTGGCGACGGGCAGCGGGCGCCGCACCCGGCCCAGGTTCACCCCGTTCGCGACCACCTCGTCGTCCAGCCCGCGCGGCAGGACGTCGACGGCGCCTCGGGTCACGCCCGCCAGCCGCAGGACGTCCGACAGCCGCGCGCCGCGCCAGCGCGCGACACCGACCGCGCCCAGGGTCCACGCGGTGCCGGCGACCGGCTGGCCCTGCTGCGTGACGTAGAAGCTCCGGCCGTTGCCCGCGCACTCGATGAACAGCGTCCGCTCGACCGCCTGCAGGGCCCGCAGCCGCTCGTACGAGAACTCCACCGGCCCGCCCGCGAGCCCGTCGCCCCACACCCTCAGCCGCCATGCGCCGGCATCGACGCGCGGGGTTGAGGTGTGGTTGCGCACGAAGAACCGGTCGACCGGGGTGAGCGGGCCCGTGCCGCGCAGGGCCGCGAAGTTGGTCTCCGCGTTCGTGCCGCGGACGGTGAACAGCTCGGGCGGCAGCGGCTTCACGGTGCGGGGGGTGTCGGCGGCGACGGATGGGCCGGTCGCCGCGGAGGCCGAGGCGGTACCGCCGGCGGCCAGACCCAACGAGCCGGCGGCGGCGCCGGCCGCGAACAGCTTGAGCAGGTCACGACGGTCCACTCCGGCGGAGCGGGCGCGGCCGCGCGCCCACTGCCGCAGGCGCGTGCGGTCGTACTGGCTCTCGTCCGAGAGATCGACGGGCATGGCAGGGACACTCCTCGGTCGTGGTTCCCGCCGGACCGCGCAGGCCCGGGGCGAGCCGCGGAAACCTTCCCACGGTGACGGCAACGAATGCGGAAGGCGGTCGCAATGGCCGATTACCGCTGGTCCGCCGACTTTCGGCAGGATGTGGGGCATGACCGAGATCCGTACCCCCCGACTCCTCCTCCGCCGCTGGACCGACGACGACCTCGTCCCCCTGTCGGAGATCAACGCCGACCCGGAGGTGATGCGCTGGATCGGCGACGGCTCCACCCGCGACCTGGACCAGACCGCCGAGGACATCGAGCGCTGGGAGGAGGAGTGGGACGAGGAGGGCTTCGGGCTCTTCGCCGTCGAGCTCCTGGGCTCCGGGGAGCTGATCGGCGTCGTCGGCCTCTCGGTCCCCGAGTACCTGCCGGAGGCGCTGCCGGACGTCGAGATCAGCTGGCGGCTCGGCCGCCAGTTCTGGGGCCAGGGCTACGCCTCCGAGGCCGCCCAGGCCACCTTGGAGTTCGCCCTCCAGGACCGCGGCCTGGACCGCGTCATCGCCATCAACCGGGCGGGCAACGACGATTCCGAGAACGTGATCCGCAAGCTGGGCATGGTGCTGGAGCGTGACACCACCGACCCCAGGTACGGCCACCTCCTTCAGCTGCACAGCATCGACCTCACGGAGTACGAGGCCTGACCCCGCCTGATCCGGCCTGACCCCGCCTGATCCGGCCTGATCCGGCCTGACCGGGCCCTGCCCCGCACCGGCCGTCAGCGCGCGGCGCCCGCATCGGCCGATCGGTCGACCCGGGGGTCCTGCGAACCGCCCGTGGGCTGCGGCCACCGGTCGGACCGGCCCGGGGTCCGGCCACGGCGACGATGGACCGGGGGAGCGGGAGGGCGTACGCGGCCCTCCCCGCCCGGGAGCCGAGAGGGACACCATGAACGCGCACGACCGACTGCTCCTCGACGGGGCCCGCCGCGGCGACGCGGCGGCGGTGAGCCAGGCGCTCGCCGCCGGCGCGGCCACCTCGGCCCGCGACGAACAGTCGCGCACGCCGCTGCTGCTCGCCGCGCTCGGCGACCACGTGGCCGTGGCCGAGCTGTTGTTCGCCGCCGGAGCCGACCCGAACGCCCCGGACTCCCGGCAGGACAGCCCCTGGCTGGTCACCGGCGTCACCGGCAGCGTGCGGATGATGCGCCTGCTGCTGCCCGCAGGTCCCGACCTGAAGCAGCTCAACCGCTTCGGCGGGACCTCCCTCATCCCGGCCGCCGAGCGCGGGCACACGGCGTACGTACGCGCGGTGCTCGACGAGACGGACATCGACGTCGACCACGTCAACCGGCTCGGCTGGACCGCCCTGCTGGAGGCGGTGATCCTCGGCGACGGCGGCCCGCGCCACGAGGAGGTCGTCGCGACGCTGCTCGCGGCGGGCGCCGACCCCGTACTGGCCGACCACGACGGGGTGACCCCGTACGAGCACGCCGCCCGCCGGGGCTTCGAGGGCATCGCCCGGATCCTGCGGGCGGCGGGGGCGGCGGGGGCGGCCGGAGCAGCCACGGCCGGGGCGGGCCGGCCGGAGCCGTAGACCGGTTAGGGCAGCCGCGGAGCGTCTCTCGGAGCGGTGAGCAGGGGCAGCTCTGTCCAGACGGTCTTGCTGTCCCGCATGTAGCGAGTGCCCCAGCGTTCGGTGAGCTGGGCCACCAGGAAGAGACCGCGCCCGCCCTCGTCGGTGGTGCGCGCCCGCCGCAGGTGCGGGGCGGTGCTACTGCTGTCGGAGACCTCGCAGATCAGGCCGCGGTCCAGGATGAGCCGCAGGGTCACCGGCGTTCCGCCGCCGTACCGGTAGGCGTTGGTGACCAGCTCGCTGACGACCAGTTCGGCGGTGAAGAGCATGTCCTCCAAGCCCCACTTGGTCAGGGTGGCCACCGTCAGTTCCCGTGCCTGGGCGGCGGCGGCCGGCTCCGAGGGCAGTTCCCAGGAGGCGAACCTCTCCGGTGCCAGCACGCGGGTGCGGGCGAGGAGCAGCGCGACGTCGTCACGTGGGCGCTCGGGCAGCAGAGCGTCCTGTACGGCCGTGCAGGTCTCCTCCAGTGGTCGGCCGGGCCGGGACAGCGCTGCCCGTAGCAGCCGCAGCCCCTCGTCGAAGTCCCGGCCACGGGCCTCGACGAGTCCGTCTGTGTAGAGCGCCAGCAGGCTGCCCTCGGCTAGTTCCAGTTCCGCGGACTCGAAGGGCAGTCCGCCCAGGCCCAGCGGCGGCCCCATGGGGAGGTCGGGCAGGCTCACCTGGCCGTCGGGGGTCACCACTGCGGGCGGCAGGTGGCCCGCGCGGGCGAGGGTGCAGCGCCGGGAGATGGGATCGTAGACCGCGTAGAGGCAGGTCGCGCCGACGATCTGCTGGCCCTGCGAGCCTGCGGCGGCCGGCTCCTGCTCATCCGCCAGGCGGTTGACCAGGTCGTCCAGGTGGGAGAGGACCTCGTCCGGCGCGTAGTCGAGGCCGGCCAGGGTGTGCACTGCCGTACGCAAGCGGCCCATGGTGGCCGCGGCGTGCAGTCCGTGGCCGACGACATCGCCGACGACGAGGGCGACCCGGGCCCCGGAGAGCGGGATGACGTCGAACCAGTCGCCGCCGACGCCGGTGGCGGGATCGGCCGGCAGGTAGCGGTGGGCGACCTCGACCGCGCTGTGTTCGGGTAGTTCGCGCGGCAGCAGGCTGCGCTGCAAGGTCAGCGCCGCCCGGTGCTGCTGGGTGTAGCGACGGGCATTGTCGATGCAGACGGCGGCGCGCGCGGCGAACTCCTCGGCGAGCGTGAGGTCGTCCTCCTCGAACGGTTCGGGCCGCATGGCCCGCCACAGGCTGAGCAGGCCGAGGAGCCGACCGCGGGCGGTCAGAGGTACGACGATCAGTGAGTGAGCGCCCAGGGCGAGGGCGCGCTCCGCGCGCTCAGGATCCTGGAAGTGCCAGCCGGGGCTGCTCGTCAGCACCGCTTCGAGGATGGGCTGTCGCTCGGCGAGGCACCGGGCCTGAGGGGTCCGAGGGTCGAAGGCGAAGACGTCTCCGGCGGGGAACATCACCTCCAGCGCTTGTGCCATCACCGAGTGGACGGCCATTCTGCGGACGATTCCGATCGTCTCCTCGGCGGGTTCCTCGCCACGCGCCACCGGCTCGAGCAGGTCGACGGAGACGGCGTCGGCGAGGTCGGGGACGGCGATGTCGGCCAGTTCCCGGGTGGTCTGGGTGAGGTCCAGAGTGGTCCCGATGCGGAAGCTCGCCTGGCTGAGCAGGGACAGCCGCCGGCGAGCCCGGTATCGGTCGGTGACGTCCTCCACCAATTGGGTGACTCCGAGGATCCCGCCGGAGGGGTCCTCCATCCGGAACGCCGAGACGGACACCACCCGCTCGTGGCCGGGGTCGCTCCTCAGGCGACAGGGCTGCTCCGTGAAGATCAGCGGCTCGCCCGTCTCCAGCACCCGTCGCAGCCGCCTCTCGATGGTCTCCACGTCGGGACCGATCAGGAAGTCGCCGGTGCGACGGCCCCGGACTTCCGCCACGGGAAGCTGCGCGAACCGGGCCACCGCCCGGTTGACCCGGAGGATGCTCAGGTCGGGGGCGTGGACGGACAGACCGATCGGGGAGCGCCGGAACAGGCCGTCCAGGACCGACCGGTCCGTCTCCCACCGGACCACCTCCTCGGCCGGCGCGGCGACGAGGAACCACTCGTGGAACCACTCGTGGCTGGAGTCGGCGCGGGTGACGGCGCGGGCGCGGATGCCCAGCTCCACCCGCCGGCCACCGCGGTGCAGGACGGGCAGGACGCCGTACCAGCCCCGGTCGTCCTCGCATGCGGCCACCGCGTCCTCGACCGCCTCGCGGTCGCGGGCGTCGACGAGGAAGTCGACCGCCGCTCGGCCGAGCGCCTCCCGGGGCGGGTAGCCGAGCATCGCCTGTGCGCGCTCGCTCCAGCCGACGACCCTGCCATGGTCGTCCAGAACCGCCGAGGCCGCGCTGTGCAGTGCGAACGGGTCCTCGGGCCCCTCGCTGAGCGCTGGCACCGGTGCGTCCATCGCTACCACCCTTCGACCTGTCGAGCGGAACGCTCAGCAGGCATTCCGGCAGTGACCTGAATCGGCTCCCCTGGCGGAGTGACAGCCCTCTCCGAGGGGTGCTTGGCGGCCTGATCCGGGAGGTCGGGGAACGGGGAGACGACGGGCCGGGGGCTTCTTGGCGCTTTGACCCTGCTACAACAGTGACCGATGGGTACCCAGGCACGCGACCGGTAAGGTGCACCGGCCGCTGCGGCGGGCCGGCCTTGAGGTGATCCCGGACGCCGTGCCGGTCGGCACGATGCCGTTCGTCGCCGGATACCGTGCCGAGGACATGGCCGGCGGCTTCTCCCACCGGTACGACACCCCACGGCTGGTCGACCGGCTCCATGAGGACTGGTACGACCTCGCCGTCTCCTCGGGTCTCCTCGATCCGCGGTGCGCCACCCGGACCGCTAGGAGAACGTCCTGCGGTATCTGGAATGGATCACGCTTCGTGACAGCCCTACGTCAACCGCGAGTTCAAGCAGCGGATCGCTGTCTTTGGTCTGCTGCTCCGGTGGTCACGACCGGCTGGGACTCGTGCACTTGTTGGTGTTCTCGACGTCCGGTCACGGGGTCGGGGAGGCGGTCAACGCGTTGACGAGCTGGGCGAACTCGGTACGTTGCCGGTCGGTCAGTGTGGCGTAGAGCGGCGCCTGCAGCTCATCGGTGAGCTGCTCGGCCCGCTGCCATCGAGGGATCAGGGTTGTGGCAACGGGATGTGGCTCTTGCCAGCCGTAGCGGGTTGCCTGCTCGACGCCGAGGTTGATGATCATGGCCGCTCGGGCGCTCAGCCCGCACAGGCGTACCGCCGCCAGATGGCAGGCGCCACGGTGTTCCCGCAGGACGTGTATGCGCTGCATGGCCGCACCGACCGGGTCGTTGCCGGGGCCGGGTTGCGCGCGCCAGCCGGCAAACAGAGGCAGTGCGTCGGCGTCGGCGGCGTCGATCAGATGCTGTGCCAAGCGGTTGAAGTGCTCCACGTCGACGCCGGCGGGGATGTGGGCGTGCCCCCAGGTCCGGACGGCCTGTGCATAGCAGGCAGCGGCTTCCTCCGCCGGCATCACGGACCGTCCCGCCCGCCAGCCCGCGGTAACCAGGTGGGGGCCGAGGAAGCCCTGTACCGCTTGGACCACCGAGGCCGGTGCCTCGCCGAGCACCCCGAACCGTCCACGGCAGTAGAAGCCGCGCCCCGGGGGAAACCCGGCACGCAGACCGACGGCGGCGGTCGCCTCATCGGACATGAACTCGTCACCGAAATCGTGGATGGGCCGGGCAACCGCGGTGATGCAGTCGAAGATCTCCATGCGGAGAAGGTCGCTCACCATGACTCAATAGGTCAAGGGGATGATTTCTCATGCGACGCTTTAGGTAATCTATCGAGTCATGCTGGATATCCGCCGTCTGTACATGCTCAAGACCGTCGCCGCCCGAGGCTCCATCGCGGCGGCCGCCCAGTCACTGGCGCTGTCCGCCGGTGCCGTGTCCCAGCAGTTGTCCGCGCTGCGGCACGACATGGGAATCGATCTGCTGCGCCCCGACGGGCGAACCGTGGCACTGACCGAGGCGGGCCGGGTGCTCCTCGAACACGCCGACCGGATCCTCGCCGCCATGGAGGAAGCCGAGAGCGCCCTCGCGGCGGTCAAGGGCACGGTCGGCGCCACCGCGACGCTGGCCGCGCTGCCGTCGACCGTCGCCAGGATCGTGGCCCCCGCGCTGACCGCACTGGGCTCACAGCACCCGCAGCTCACCGTGACCTGCCTCTTCACCGACCAGGCACAACTGCGGGAACTCACCCTCGGCACCGTCGATGTGGTGCTGGGACAGCGGTATCACCACCTGCCCGACACCGCACCGCGGGGCATCGAGGTCTCGCCGCTGCTCGACGATCCGCTGCTCGTCGTCACCGCGGCCGGCGAAGCCGACGAGCGGCCCGTCGCCCTACGGGAACTCGCCACGCACGACCTCGCCGTGCCGCCGCCGACCACGGACTGCGGACAGGCCATCCTGCACGCCTGCCACCAGGCCGGCTTCACACCCACGACGCGCTACATCACCGCCGACACCGCCGCCCAGCTCAGCCTCGCACGGGCCGGCCTCGCCACCGCGCTCGTCCCCCGAACGGCCATCGACCCGGGCACACCCGGAATCCGCACGGCGCCGATCGAGGATCGCCCGATCCTGCGCCTGCTGTTCGCCGCGACGCGTCACACCGAGACCGCGAACCCGACGACCACGGCCGTCATCGCAGCGCTGCGCACAGCCGCGCGGCAGGGTCGCACCACGCACCTTCCGGCGCCCTAGGACAGGCCCTCGAGCGGCCGGAGGAAGCGGCGCTCGTACCGCTTGATGCAGCGGGTCTCACGAGCAAGTTCGAACGCTTCCTGACACTCCGGGTCCGACATGCTGTCCGTGCGGTACTGCTCGTACGCGGCCAGGCTGGGAAAGGAGAAGAGGGCGTAGGCGATGTCGCTGTCGCCCTCACTCGGCAGGAAGTAGCCGTGGTGCGTCCCACCGAAACGGTTGACGAGCCGGACCCAGCGGCGACCGTATTCTTCGAAATCCTCGAGCTTGTCAGCGTCGACCTCGTACTTCAGATGAATGGTGATCATGCCTGCATGATGCCGTGTGACGGTGGCTGACGCGGATGCGGTCCCAAGGATGCCCGCTCCACCAGGCGTCGAGGCGGATCAGGTGAGCGCGACAGCGGCGAAGAGGTGCTCGAGGTGGGTCTTTCGCAGGCCGCGGTAGCGGGCGTCTCATGCCGGTGACCGCGACGCCTGGTGGATGGTTCCCTCGACACCAGCGCGGCGGCGGTGTACTTGGCGCGCCACTGCTCGTCGGTCTGCTGGTCTCGGGCCTGGTCGAGAGCTTCTTGCCGATCGCGGGGGTTGCAGCGAGACGATCGTCTTGGTGCCGCGCTGGCTGGCGGGGCTCCGCCAGGTGCCGGTGTTTCCGCGCGGGCAGGTGGCCTGCCGCTCGTCCCAGTCAATGGTGAAGGCGGTGCGGTCGCATCCGGCGCCGGCGTGCTTGGGGCGAGCGCTTCGGCGTCGCCCTGATCACCCCAGCCCTCTTCTTCACGCCCACGATCAGCTCGGCGGAGGGGTAGCCGGAGTCGAGGTCAAGGGAAGCGGTCGTCATCCCGGGCCCGAACTGCAACCTCGGCAGCGGCGGCAATCAATATTCGCGGCTGACCCAGGCGGTGCCCTCGATGCAGGTACACCGGAGACAACAGCCACCGGACCATCGCCCGCTTCATAAGACGGGCGACTGGTTCCAGGTCGTCGACCAGGAGGCCGACGGCTACTCGGCTGTCGCCCTGTGGCAGGTCACGGACCCCAGGGGCGCAGTCGTGCGGCAGGGCGCAGTGTGGAACGCGTCCCGCTACGACACGCACCGGTACAAGAACAAGGACCTCCCCGAGGGGCACGACATCACCACCCGTGTGAGCCCACCAGGGCCCGCGTTTGGGGCTGCCGCTGCCCCGTACGACAGATCCCGCGGTCCGGTCCGGTCGGGGAGGCCTCAGCCGCCGCCCTGGAAGGCCCACAGCACGAAGGCCACCGTATAGAGCAACACGGTGGTCACGTGCGCGCAGATCAGGGAGGCGAAGGCACCGATCCCGCCGAGGGCCAGGCCGAGGGTCCGGGTGTGCGGGCGGAGGGACGATCGCCAGGAGGCCGCCACCAGGGCCAGCGGAACGGCGTACGGCAGGGTGAGCCACGCTGTGCCGTGGACGATCGGGGAGGAGCGGTAGCCCCACGCACCGCCCAGTACCGCCACCACGGTGCACAGGGCCGGGGCCAGCCACCACGGCGGGGCCAGGGGCCGCGCGGCCGGAGGTGTCAGGGGTGGAGTCGCGTTCATGACCCCATTGCACCGCCCGACCCGCAGCGTCCGCATGGGCGCACGTACTCAGACCGCCCCTTCCGAGTACCTAGTGCTGTGACCGGGAAGGTTCGCCGGGGCCACGCCACCCAGCGCAAGGGTCAGGCCGGTGAGGACACCTGCGTTACGGGTGGCCGCGCGCATGGGACGTACCTGCTCTGCGGGATCGTCGGGCGGCCCCGGAGCTGAGTGTTGCCGGATTCGCGTGGGAACGGCGCCGAGCGCACGCGGGCCCGCGCGCAACCACTGACCCGGCTCGGCTGGATCCCTCCCCGCCCGCGCCTACGCCTTCCGCGCGGACGTCCAGCCCCGGCGGCGGAGGCTTTCGAAGCCGTCCAGGAGGAGGTCCAGGGCGAATTCGAATTCGAACTGGTCGTCGCAGCCGCCACCGACCGTGGAGCCCCCGTCGTGCGCGGCCGTCGCGGCCAGTTCCGCGATGTGCGGGTAGCGCGCCGCCAGCCCGGGGTCCGGCGGGCCGGAGGGGCCCGAGGTGTCGAACAGTTCCTGGCTGAAGCCGAGCAGGCGGCTGCCCATCGCGTGCATGACGTGGTGCGTGAGGTCGGCGGAGAGGCCGCCGTCCCGGAAGCTCCCGGCCATCGAGTCCAGGTACGCCAGCACGGCCGGGGTGGGTCCGGTCCGCGACTCGATGACCCGGGCCGCCCAGGGGTGGCGCAGCAGGACACGTCGGGCCGAGAGGATCCGCCCGCGGACCACGCGCTGCCAGTCGGGGCCCGCGGCCGGCGGGTCGATCTCGCCGACGACGGCATCGGCCATGCCATCGAGCAGCTCCTCCTTGTTGGCCACGTGCTTGTAGAGGGCCATCGGTACGACGTCCAGCTCCTGCGCGAGCCTGCGCATGCTGAGCGCGTCGATGCCGGTGGCGTCGGCGAGCGCGACGGCCGTGCGCAGGACGCGGTCCCTGTTCAGGGGGATCCGTTGCGTGTGCGTGGCTTCCTGCCGGGTCATTCCGGTTGGGCCCCTTCCCTCCTCGACAGCGCCCTCTCCTTGACGAGTGTACGCCGTACACCTATGCTCCCTGCCAGGTGTACGGTGTACACCACGAGCGAGGGGTGCCGAGAAGATGAGTCCGGACCGGAGAACCGCGGTGGCCGCCGGGTCGCTGTTCCTGCTGACCGAGGCCGCCGCGATAGCCGGGGCGGTCCTGTACCGCCCCCTGCTGGGCGCGGCGGACGGCCGGCTCGCGCAGGGCGCCGACACGCGGGCGCTGATCGGGGTGCTCTGCGAGGTGGTGCTGGTGGTGGCGGTGGCCGGTACCGGGGCGGCGCTGTTCCCCGTCCTGCGGCGCCACGGCGAGGGGCTCGCGCTCGGGTACGCCTTCGGGCGGTTACTGGAGGCGGCCGTCATCGCCCTCGGGATCGTCGCCGTCCTGGCGCTCGTCACCCTGCGGCGGGACGCCGGGGCGGCGGACGGCGCCGACGTCGCGCTGGCGGCCGTGCACGACTGGACGTTCCTGCTCGGGCCCAACATCGCCCTCGGCCTGAACACCGTTCTGCTTGCGTACCTGGCGTACCGCGCGCGGCTCGTGCCGCGCTTCATCGCCGTGCTCGGGCTGGTCGGCGGGCCGCTGATCTGTGCCTCGGCCGTCGCCGTGATGTTCGGGGCCTACACGCAGCTCTCCGTGGCGGGGGCGGCCGCCGCGCTCCCGGTGTTCGCCTGGGAGCTGGGGCTGGCCGGGTGGCTGATCGTCAGGGGGTTCGGGCCCGGCTCAGGCGCCGCGTCCCGGGTAGACGGAGAAGTGGCTGATCCGGCAGGTGTCCGTCGGTGAGGCCGACCCGAGCTTGACGGCGGCGCGGTCCGGGGCGACGCGTCAGCGCTGCCGGGCCGGGACCGTTTGGGTGTGGTGTGTTGGCGCCCCGGGTGGCCTCGCCGGTCAGGTCGTCGTCGAAGCCCACGATCGTCTCCAGCTCGGCGAGGGCCTCGTCTTCAAGGTCGATCGCCCGCACTCCAACGGGCAAGGCGGGCCGGACAGATCGGCGGCCCGAGCGGGGGCGGCGTACGGCGAGGTCGGCGACGTAGTCCCGACGCCGGCGCTGTGGCCGCCGACGGCGATCCGCTCCGGGTCGACGCGAGTCAAGGGCTCGGGCGGTACGAACGCGGAAGGTCCGGGGGGTCACCGAGCGGTACTACGCAATGGCCGCGCGCGCGATCGTGCTGCCGGATCCGGCGAGGGAGGCCGGATGCGCTGATGCGGCATGCGCTGGCGGACCTGGAGGCAGCGCCGGTGGACGGCGAGCGGCACGTACGGATGGCGCATCTGCGGCTCACCGAGGAGCAGTTCGCGCAGCTGGGGGCGCGGCTGCAGGCACTGGCGGACGAGTACCAGGAGCTGTCCGATCCGTCGCTGCCGGACGCGTCACTCGTCTTCGTACTGTTCCACCCGACACCGCGCGAGCAGGCCGAGGGGGGCGCCAAGTGACGTCAGACATGCGGAAGTTGCCAGCCGGGTTCGGACGGCTGTGGACTGCGCAGACGGTGTCCTCGCTGGGTGACGGGGTGTCGCATGCCGCCCTGCCGCTGCTCGCGTTGACGTTGACGCGGGATCCGATGGCGCTCGCCGTCGTCACGGCCGCCGAACGCTGCCGTGGCTGCTCTTCGGGGTGCTCGGCGGTGCGCTGGTGGACCGCTGGGACCGCCGCCGCACGATGTGGGTCATGGACGCGGCGCGCGCGGTGCTGCTCGCGATACCGGCGGCAGCGGCCGCGCTCGACGGCTTAAGCATTCCGCTGCTCGCGGCCGTCGCCTTCCTGCTCGGCCTCGGCGGACTCTTCTTCGATACGGCCGCCACGGCCTATCTGCCGGATCTACTCGGCCGCGACCCCGCACTCTTGGAGCGCGCCAACTCTCGCTTGCGCGGCGCCCAGACCGCCATGTCCGGCTTCGCGGGGCCGCCTGCGGGCAGTGCGCTGCTCGCGCTCGGGTGGGCGGTACCCCTGCTCGCCGACGCGGTGTCGTTCATGCTCTCCGCACTGCTCGTACGTACGCTGCCCGCCATGCCCCTTCCCGTGCCGGAGGTCCGCGAGTCGCTGCTGCGGCAGGCGCGGGCCGGGGCCTCGTACGTCTTCCGGGACCGGTTGCTGCTCGGGCTCGCGCTCCGCCCGGCGGTCGGGAACGTCGCCTTCCTCGCCGTGGAGACCGTCCTCGCCCTCTTCGCGCACGACCGCCTCGGCATCGACACCTACGGCTTCGGCCTGCTCCTCACGGCGGAGGCCACCGGCGGTCTGCTCGGTGCAGGCATCGCCTCCTACCTTGGCTGACGACTCGGCACCGGCACCGCACTGACCTGCACGGCCGCAGTCGAGGGGTTTGCCATCCTGGGCCTTGCCGCTGCCCCGAACCCGTACGTGGCCGGGCTGGCGCTCGCCGTCAGCGGGGCCGGCATGGGCGCCGCGATGGTGCCCGGGCCCTCCCTCCGGCAGGCGATCGTCCCGGCCCACCTCATGGGCCGGGTCGCCTCCACCTCCCGCATGCTGGCCATGTGCGCCGCCCCCATGGGGGCTTTCCTCGGCGGCTGGCTGGCCACCACCTACGACATCCGCACCCCGCTCTACGCCGCCGCCGCCCTCCTCCTGGCGATGACGGCCATCACGGCATCCATGACCGGCAACCGCCGAGTCGAAGCGGCGAGCTGGTCTTCCTGGCCTTCGCGGTACGCCTAGCGGTGTCGGCGGCGCAGGAGGGCGAAGGCGGCGACGGTCGCGGCGGCGGCGAGGGTCAGCAGGATCGTGCTCTCGACCAGTTGCAACGGCCAGAAGTGGGATTCGGGGTGGTAGCGGGGCGCGGTTCCCTCGGCCGCAGCAGAGACCTCCCAGATGCCCCCGCCGCGCTGGAGCCCGTCGAGGGCGGGCCAGAGCCAGGGACGGAGCAGGATGAGGGTCGCCCCAACGGTCCCGACCGCGGTCACGGCTGAGGCCATGGCGGGGACCGTGCGCCCGATCAGCAGGCCGGCCAGGGCGCCGACGGCGACGCCGAGGAGGGCATAGCTCACCGCGACCGGCCCGATCAGCTGGTAGACGGGGAGGTCGTACCACTGGACGGGGTACCAGGTGTCCAGCGTTCCCCGTCGGATCCAGGCCGCCAGGAGCACGAACGCCGGCAGGACGAGGAGCACGGCAGCGACCGGCACCGCCAGCTTGGCGGCGAGCCAGCGGGCCGGACTGATCGACTGGGTCCACTGGAGTCGGTAGGTGCCGGATTCAAACTCGCGTCCGATCAGCGGGCCCGCGACGAAGGCGCCGAGGAGCAGGGGCAGTACACCCATGGCGAGCCCGACGATGCCGAACATCTTGTTGACGTACAGGCTGCGGGAGAGGAACCCGCGGACTTGAATTCCGCAGCCGGGCACCGTGTTCTCCACCTTGCAGCCGGTCGCGGCGAGGTCCTCGGCCAGTGACTGGACATACCAGCGGCCGGCGGGCAGGGCAAGGGCGGCGAGCAGCATGAGGGCGAGTGCGGCCCACATCACGTGGCGGTGCAGGGCGACGTTGACCCGGAGGGATCCGCGCAGATCGAGGAGGGTCATGCCGCTGCCTCCATGGCCGGGGTGAGCAGGGCCGGGACGTCCGGGGCACTCAGGTGGGCGAGCAGCAGTTCTTCCAAGGTGGGTTCGATGGCCTGCCAGCCGTCGCCGTCGGTACTCACAGGCCCTTCCGGACGAATCAGGGCGGTGAGTTGCCGCCCGGTGGAGCGTGCGGTGATCACAGTGTGGGGGGCCAGGTCGCGGATCGGGCCGGACACCAGGGTGTGGGCTTGCAGGAGGTCGTCGACCGAGCCGCCGAGCCGGACTCGTCCGCCGCCGATCAGGAGCAGGTGGTCGCAGGCGTCCTCGAGCTCGGAGAGGATGTGGGAGGACATCAGGACGGTGGTGCCGTGTTCGGTGACCGTCGCCAGCAGGGTCCCCATCAGTTGGCGGCGGGCGAGCGGGTCCACATCGGATAGTGCTTCGTCCAGGAGCAGCACCGTGGGCCGCTTGCCGAGAGCCAGGGCCAGGGCGAGCCGGGAACGCTGGCCCCCGGACAGGGCGCGGACACGCAGGGCCGGGTCAAGGCCGCCGGCCTCCACCACCATGCCCGCGGCGGTCGGGTCCCAGCGGTCGGGATTCAGGTCCGCGCCCATCCGCAGGGTCTCGGCGACGGTCAGTTGCGGGTACAGCGGCTTGTCCTGGGCGACATAGGCAATGGCCTCGCGGGGTGGGGTCGTCAGGGTGCCCTCGGTGGGCTTCAGTACCCCCGCGGCCAGGGCCAGCAGGGTGGACTTGCCGGCCCCGTTGGGTCCGACCAGGGCACATACGCGGCCGGCGGGGAGTCGGAAGGAACAGTCCTTCAGAGCCCACCCACCACGGCGGAACCTCCGTCCGAGGCCGTGCGCTTCGATGGCTGCCGTCATTGTTCGTCCCCCTGGTTCGGTTCACTGTCGGATCCGCTCAGTACGGAGGTGAACAGTGCGGTGATGTCGTCCTGCTCCAGGCCTGCCTGCCGCGCCCGTGCCAGCCACTGGGCGAGCTCGGTGCGCAGGGCGCCGTCTGCCGCCCTGCCCTCGCCCAGCGTCCGGCGGACGAAGGTGCCGAGCCCTCGGCGGCCCTCCACCAGGCCTTCGCGTTCGAGTTCCCGGTACGCCTTGAGCACGGTGTTGGGGTTGATGGCGAGGGCCTCGACCACCTCGCGGGCCGTGGGCAGCCGGTCCCCGGGCTCCAACAGGCCCAGGCGAAGGGCCTGTTTGGTCTGCTGCACGATCTGGAGGTAGGTGGCCACACCACTGCGCCGGTCGATGCGGTACTCGATCACGCCGGTTCATCCTCCTTTCACTAAGGAAGTAGTGAAAGAGTGCGCGTGCGGGAGTCTTACTGTCAATAGCCTCGCCTCATGCGTCTATCTGGTACGGCCGGTGAGTAGGGGTGGATGAGTGGTGAGCTTGTTCTTCATGGTCTAACCTCGCAGGGCCGGGACAGGGCTTGACCTCAAGTGCGGTGGAGGTTGGAGGCTTCTTCGTATGCCGCTGGCCGTAGGGCAGCGCAGCACTTCACACCTTGGAGGAAGTCCCATGTCGAGCAGTGTCGTTCCCGATTCCGGCCCCGCTGTGCCCGACGCACCCTCGGTCCGCCGTTCCGGCCTCACCTGGTGGAAGGCACTGGTCACCGGCGCAGTCGGCGCGGCCGTGGTCAACCTGATCGTTCTTGCCGTCGCCAAGCTGGCCGGTGCCTCGCTCGTCGTCGTAGACGGCGGCGTAGAGCACCCGATCACGGTCGGGGGCGTCATCGGCGCCTCCGTCGTCCCGCTGGTCGTCGGGACGGGCGTTGCCCTCTTGATGGCCCTGTGGAAGCCGGTCTTCCTACGGATCGCGCAGTACGTGGGCGGTGGGCTGGCCCTGTTGTCGGTCGCCGGCCCGCTGTCGTCCGGCGCCGACGGCGGCACCGTCGCAGCCCTGTCCCTCATGCACATCACCCTGGGCGTGGCGGTCGTCATCACCCTGAAACTCCACCGCCGCCACCATTGAGCTCGTCTCTATCGGTCCGACCTCGAACGATGCCCTGAGCGTGATCACCCGTACGGAGATTCCGGGGACATGAACTCGGCCTCGCACCCAGGTGCGGGAAGTCCTCGGAACTCCGCGAGGGCCGCCCGCACCGCCCCGAGTGCGCCTGGGCACCGACCAGCAGATGCGCATGCTCACCGACAGCCCTATCCCCGGGAGGGTCCAGTTTTCAAGGTGGGCCGCCGTCTGTGGCTTTGTCTCGGCTGGTCGCCAGCTGTCGCTCAAAGCCACAGCGCGGACGGGGCTCAGCGGCGGATACGTGCTTGGCTCAGCAGCTCGTCGCCCACGTGTGGGAGTCGCCGTTGTCATTCGCTGCCCCGTTGTAGCCGACTTCCTGGCCCGGGGACAGGCAGATGGTCATGTGCCCGCCCTGGTGTGCCTGCGAGTACACCTTGACGTGGTCCTTGACGCCCGGACCTGAGATGCCGTGGTTCGCCCAGGAAGAGTCCTCGTCGGCGATCCAGCTCTCCCACCATCCGTCATCGCCGGACCAGTTGGCGCGTTGCCCGTCGAAGTTGGCGTGCTCCCAGGCGCAGAAATGCCCGCTGGGGCAGTCGACCGCACCGGCTGGTGTGGAGAGCGTCAGTGCTCCGGTCATGGCGAGGAGCGCCGCTGCGGCAGAGGTGACGATGTGATGCATGGTCATCTGATGTTGTGCCCTTTCGGTTCGTCTTGCTTCGGATCGGTCACCGGGTCGGCTGTCCGACCGGGCTTCCGAGGGGCCTGGTGGCCTCTGCGAGGTTCTGCGCACGCCGCAAGGCGACCGTGCGTAGCTGTTTGTGAATGTTCACTTGGTCACGTCGCTCGGCGCGTACTTTCGCCAGTAGGACCGGCTCCAGGCGGGCCTCGATCTCGGCCAGGCCGCTCTCGCGCCTACAGCGATCGGCGACGGCTCGGTCCTGTTGCCGCGGCAGACGATTGCCGGACGGGTGCTCTGTGCAGTGGGTCCAGCGCGCCATTGCGGCCCGGTGGTCTGGATCGGTCGTCATCCGGGCCTGGGCTTCCGCGCGCAGGTTGTTGACGATCACATCGGCACGGAACCAGTTCTTTTGATCTCCGTAGAGGGCGCGCTGCGCGGAGGCGAGGCAGCCGTCCGTGTTGGCCGTGACGGTGTACCCGGTGGGGAGTCTGAGCGACAGCTCACGCGGGTCGGTGCCGAACAAGGCAGCCTGCAGTCGCTTGTCCTCGAGGGATTCCGGGCGTGCCTGTGCGGCGGGCAACGTCATGCCCTTCCCTGCGAGGCAGCGTGTGACGAGGGCCCGCTGCGCGGACTTGATGAGGTCATCTTGGGCCTGCTCGCCCGCTGGGATGGCAGTGGCTCCGGTCGGAGTGCTCACGCAGCCCATCAGTAGGAGAGCCACCACCGGGGCCCAGACAGCGCGGCTCAGCCACATGGCCCAGCTGACATTCGCCGTTCCGCTCGCGATGCCGGGCGGACGCCCGGACCCCGCGCTGCGACGGTGATGATCTTCTTCACCGCTGGTGAACGATTGCCACGGCCGAAGGTCACCCCCGACCGCGATAGTGGACGCACGGACAAAAAGGCGTAGCCGGTTCAGCGTGCGCTGCGTCGTCGTAGACAGAAGCCATGAGCGAGGAGAAGACGTCGTGGCATCCCGGTGAGATCCTGCCGGTCAGCGGGATCTATGAGTGCGAATGCTGCGGAGAGCACCACTGAAGCACCGACGTGAAGGGGCACCACTTCCCGCCGCTGCCGTCTGGCTGCTCAGGCGAGTTCTGGAAGCGGTAGAAGCCAGCGCATCCCGAGAACTACCTCGGCTGAACGACGCGGCGGGTGGCTGCCTAGAGCAGCTGCGTGCGTGTCAGCCGTGCGGCGGGGGTGGGCGTAGGGGCCACCTTGAGGATGTCCTGGGCCTCGCGGCGACACAGTCCCTTCCGCCAGGGCTCGGAGCTAGCGAGGCGGCCCTGTAGTACTCGCGCAACAGGGAGAGGAGAGCTGATTGCACATCTGCTGACGCTTCCCGGTACGGCCAGCCCCGGCCTGGCTCTGCCGTGACGAAGGTGGCCGCACCCACCGGATGCGGCCACCTCGCAGAACTACTCGTGTACTAACGGCAGTTGTGGGCTCCACTGACCGCCGTGCCGACCGTGAGGTCGACGAGGTTGCCGGTCAGGCCAGGCACCACGACGTGCGCGGCGGTGACTGTCAGGCCGGTGTCCGCGCCGGGCGTCGGTGACTGCTCGTTGACGGTGATCCGGCCGCCGCCCGGCAACGCGACGGTGCTGTTGGGCGCGGTGGGTACGGTCACCTGGGCGCCCCCGACGCGGAGCGTCAGGGTTGCCGATCCGGTCGCGGCGGCGCAGGTGCTCCGGGATTCGGCGGTCACCCCGGAGATGTCGATCACCGGTACGCCCGGCAAGCCGATGCGCACCTTCTCGATCTTCGAGGTGGCCCGCGAAGTGCCGGGCGCCAGGCTGGTGGTCACCTCCGGGCACAGGGTGCCGGCGCTCACCAGCAGCGTGCCTGCCGAGGCCGCGCACGGGGTGTCGGTCCGGGAGGCCTTGGCGCTACGGACCGGCCCGGTGTCCGGGGTCGGCGCGATGGACAGCGAGACGAGCGGAAGACGTACGGAGCCGCTCAGACCGGTTGCCTGGCCGGTGTAGTACTCCAGCCGGGCCTCGGCCGCGTCGCGCGAGCCCAGGTAGTACGCGTCACCGGCGAAGTCCGTCGTCACCGGGACGGTCGCCTCCGCGTTCAGCGGCTGGTCGACCGAGGCGATGGTGCAGCGCGCGGTGCCGCGCTCGTCCGTGGCCGCCGTGCACGACTGCCTGGCGGTGCCCTCGCCCAGTGCCAGGTGCACGGTGCGGCCCTGCACGGGGGTCGTGCCAGTCTCGCCCTCGGTCAAGTCGGCTGAAAGGAGCGCCGGTTCACCGTTGGCGACGCGTTTCACGCCGGTGTAGTGGAGGTCGGTGGGCAGTTTGAGGATGGTGAAGTCCACTGAAGTGGAACTGGGTTCGTACCTGGCCGTCCCCGAGTAGCTGACCTGCAGGGCCTTCGTGCCGGGCGCGTCCGTCGGCGTGAGCTGGCAGGCGGCGTTGCCCGACGATCCGGGAACCGTGGTGCACGAGGACCCACCGAGCGTGAACCTGACCGTGCCGCCGGTGACCGCTCCGTCGGCACTCGTCACCCGTGCCGAGGCGCTGAACGGAGCGTGGTAGGGCGCGGAACGCGGTCCCGTGTAGGTGACGGTGGTCGCCTTGGGAGCCGGTGGGTTCGGGCCGGGGTCCTCATCGGGCCGCAGCAGGGGGTCGTACACGTACTCCGTGATGCTGGGGAAGTCCTCTTGCGCGGCGGCACCGGATCCGGCACCCGAGGGGGCCGCGCCGCCTCCGCTGGGAGCCGGGGTCGGATTGGCCTGAACGATCTTCGCGTGGCAGTCCCGGTCGAGACTCTCGTCGCAGTTCCAGTGGTACTTCTGCTCGAAGGGAACTTCCATGGTCTGCGGACCGCTGTTCAGGTCCTTGCAGTCCTTCGACGAACGGTGCCAGTGGAAGGTGAACGCGTGCTTGTTCACGCCGTACCGGGTCCACACCTTCTGACTCCGGGGGACGATGATGCTGAACGGCAGCGTCACCGACATCGACGACGTGACCGTGGTGCCCTTGCTCAGACCACCTGACGCGGACGCCTTGAATTTGTCGAAGCCGTACTCGATGCTCCAGTTCTGGCTCCAAGTCACCGACTCGGACCGTGTCTTGTCCTCGGTGACCGACATGGTCCAGCGGCCGCCGATGTCGTCCGGGCTTCCGAAGGTGGGCGTGAAGTCATACCATTTGTCCGGCAGGACTTCGTCGATCACCATGGTCAGCGGTTCCATCGTGCACGCACCGTCCACTGGGGTGATGGTCCAGCGCTGACGGTCGAAGCCGAGGTAGGCCCCGCTGATGACCTGAGGCGGGTCGGCGCTGAGGAAGCGCTCCGTCTTCGGGTTGAAGATCACACGGCGATCGACCGTGGACGACTGCCATTCCTGATAGGGATTCTGCCGGTTGGGGTCGCAGGGCATCGTGTAGATCCGGCCCTCGGCGTTTCCGTCGAGGCAGAGTCCGGTCTGCACGTTGACGAGAGTTTTGCCCACTGCCTGCCACTGCTGCGTGTAGTTCGCGCCGTCCGGTGCGCAGGGCTTGGAGTAGACGTGACCCTCGTAGTCGCTGTCCAGGCAGTTGTGGAATTCCTGGTCGGCGATGGTTGCGGCGGTGTTCTCGCCTTCGAGTGCGTTCACGGACCCCGACTCGGCGGCCACCGCGCTGGTCGGCGGTGCGGCGAGTCCCAGGCCGAGAAGTAATGCCAGTACTGCTACTGAGATTGAACTCGTGGTGTCATAGGGGCTGATGGCGGATCGTTGGCTGCGGTATCACCGGGGCATGCGGTATCCACAAGGGGGCGGGCTGACCGCCGAACGTCAGCAGTTTCGCGA
>NZ_JBVHVF010000024.1:0-116620 GCF_055564955.1 Streptomyces sp. NPDC028910
CCCCCCCCCCCCCCCCACCCCCCCCCCCCCCCCCCCCCCCCCCCCCCCCCCCCCCCCCCCCCCCCCCCCCCCCCCCCCCCCCCCCCCCCCCCCCCGGCACCCGGCGCCGGGGTCAGTGCCCGGCACCACCAGCACCACCAGCAGCACCAGCAGCACCAGCAGCAATACGCCGAAACGATTCGTCAGATCCCCCTCCAGGGCGCCGTCAACGTCCGGGACATCGGCGGCTACCGCACCTGGACCGGTGGCCAGGTCCGACAGGGGCTCGTCTACCGCTCCGACGCGCTGAGCAAGCTGACCGACGCGGACGTCACCACCGTCTCCGGTCTCGGCCTCACGAAGGTCGTCGATTTCCGCATCCCGATGGAGCTCCAGTACGACGGCGCCGACCGGCTGCCCGCCGGACTCTCCCCCACCTCACGCCCGGTCAGCGATCTCGGCCTCTACGGGACCCTCGTCGGCGCGATCTCCAGCGGCGACCCCGTCAAGCAGGAGCAGATGCTCGGCGGCGGCCGCGCAGAGGCCTACATGCGCGACATCTACCGCACGTTCGTGACCAGCCCCGAGAACCGGGCCCAGTTCGCGGCGACCCTGCGGGAGATCGCGGACCGCGCGCAGGGCCCTCTCCTGTACCACTGCACGTCCGGCAAGGACCGGACGGGCTGGGTGAGTTACGTGCTGCTGCGCGCCCTGGCCGTTCCCGAGGAAACCGCCGAGAGCGACTACCTGGCGTCGAACACCTTCCGCGCCGCCTACGACGCCCGGGTGCGGGCGGGCCTCAAGCAGTCGGGGCGGATGCAGAACCCGGACCTGCTGATCCCGCTCCAGGAGGTCCGCCAGGACTACCTGGACTCGGCGACGGCGCAGATGGAGGCCGACTACGGCAGCTTCTACGGCTACCTGACGAGGGGCCTCGGTCTGGATCTGCACACGCTGGCGAGGCTGCAGGACAAGATGGTCCGGTAGGAGACAGCACGACGCCGGGCAGCGCGTGCGGAACGCGCTGCCCGGCGTCGTGTGCGTATACGCGGGCGGTACGGGTCAGACCGCCCGGCGGCGGCCCTGGCCCGCGGAGCCGACCCGGCTGCGCGAGGACGCCGCGGCGGCGCCACCGGTGGCGCCGCCCCCGGTGCGCCGGCCGCGCTCGCCGGAGCCGGTGGTCCCGCCGCCGCCCTGACCGCCGCGGCGGGTCTGGCCCGGCACGGAGGCCGCAGGGGCCTGCCCGGAGGCGCCCCCGCCGGAGCGGCGGCCGCGGCCGCCGGCCGCCGGTGCGCCGCCCGTGGCGGATGCGGTACGCGGGCCGCCCGACCGGCGGCGCGAGCCGGAGCCCGAACCGGACCCGGCGCCGCTGCGCGGCTTCGGCGCGGTCGGCTGCGGCACCTCCAGCACCACCGGGATGCCCGAGGGCTCCTTGGCGCCGGTCAGCCGGGACAGCTCCTCGTCGGAGGACTTGATCTGCGCGGTGCGCGGGGAGATCCCGGCGTCCGACATCAGGCGGGTCATGTCCCGCTTCTGGTCGGGCAGCACCAGGGTGACCACGCTGCCGGACTCGCCGGCGCGGGCGGTACGGCCGCCGCGGTGCAGGTAGTCCTTGTGGTCGGTGGGCGGGTCCACGTTGACGACGAGGTCGAGGTCGTCGATGTGGATGCCGCGCGCCGCGACGTTCGTCGCCACCAGCGCGGTGACCTCGCCCGTCTTGAACCAGTCCAGGGTGCGGTTGCGCTGCGGCTGCGAGCGGCCGCCGTGCAGGCCGGAGGCGCGTACGCCGTCCGCCAGGAGCTTCTTGACCATGCGGTCCACGCCGCGCTTGGTGTCCACGAACATGATCACCCGGCCGTCGCGAGCGGCTATGCGCGTCGCCACGGCCTTCTTGTCGGTCTCGTCCATGACGTACAGGACGTGGTGCTCCATGGTGGTGACCGCACCGGCCGACGGGTCGACGGAGTGGCCGACCGGGTCGGTCAGGAACATCTTGACGAGCTTGTCGATGTTCTTGTCCAGCGTCGCGGAGAACAGCATGCGCTGGCCGCCGGCCTCGACCTGCTTGAGCAGCGCCGTGACCTGCGGCATGAAGCCCATGTCGGTCATCTGGTCGGCCTCGTCGAGGACGGTGATCGCGACCTGCGAGAGGTCGGCGTCACCGCGGTCGATGAGGTCCTTCAGACGGCCGGGGGTGGCCACGAGCACCTCGGCGCCGCGGCGCAGGGCGCCCGACTGGCGGTTGATCGACATGCCGCCGACGACGGTCGCGATGCGCAGGTTGACGGACGTGGCGTACGGGGCCAGCGCGTCGGTGACCTGCTGCGCGAGCTCACGGGTCGGTACGAGGACCAGCGCGAGCGGCGCCTTCGGCTGCGCACGGCGGCCGGCGGTCCGGGCCAGCAGCGCCAGGCCGAAGGCCAGCGTCTTGCCGGAGCCGGTACGGCCGCGGCCGAGCAGGTCACGGCCGGCGAGGGAGTTCGGCAGCGTCGCGGCCTGGATGGGGAACGGCTCGGTGACGCCCTGGGCGGCGAGGGTCTTCAGCAGCGCCTCGGGCATGTCCATGTCCTCGAACGCGGCGACCGGCGGGAGGGCCGGGGCGATCGGTTCGGGCATGGTGAATTCTTGGGGCCTGGCTACGGGGGCGGACTTCTGCCGTCCCGCGCCAGCCTTCGGACGTCCCTGGGCCGCACCTCGGCCCCGGGTGGGGCGGCGGCTGGGTCGTGCGGAGCTGGAGCTGGTCATGCGAGAAAGCCCTCCTGAAACCGGCAGGTACAACAAGGTCGAAACAGCAGACAAGCCGGGGTCCGCACCTCACGGTGCGGACCCCGGCAAGCTGAAATACTTAGTTGGCGGGGAGGATGTTCTCCGCCTGGGGGCCCTTCTGGCCCTGGGTGACGTCGAAGGACACGCGCTGGCCCTCCTGGAGCTCACGGAAGCCCTGGGTGGCGATGTTCGAGTAGTGGGCGAAGACGTCCGGGCCGCCACCGTCCTGCTCGATGAAGCCGAAGCCCTTTTCCGAGTTGAACCACTTCACGGTGCCAAGTGCCATTTTGAATCTCCTGAATAGGCGGCAAAGGGCCCCATCCGGAGATTCCGGCAAAACAATAAAAGCGCCTGAGGATCATTCCCGTCAGGCGCACATAAAGTTCATGGGTACCACAACTGCAACGAGCTCTAAGCTAGCACACCTCCGTCCGGGGGTGTCGGGGCGAGGGTGTGATCTACGTCCTTGTGGTACCCGCGCGCACCTGCCGCAGGGGCTACAGCCGCTCGATGATCGTCACGTTGGCCTGGCCGCCGCCCTCGCACATCGTCTGGAGGCCGAAGCGGCCGCCCGTGCGTTCCAGCTCGTGGAGGAGGGTGGTCATCAGCTTCACCCCGGTCGCGCCCAGCGGGTGGCCGAGGGCGATCGCGCCGCCGTTGACGTTGACCCGCTCCGGGTCGGCTCCGGTCTCCTTCAGCCAGGCCAGCACCACCGGGGCGAAGGCCTCGTTGATCTCCACCAGGTCGATGTCGGCCAGCGACATGCCGGTCTTCTTCAGCGCGTGGGCCGTCGCCGGGATCGGCGCGGACAGCATGCGGATCGGGTCCTCGCCCCGTACCGAGAGGTGGTGGATGCGGGCCCGCGGCCGCAGGCCGTGTTCGCGTACCGCCCGCTCGGAGGCGATCAGCATCGCGGCCGCGCCGTCCGAGACCTGGGAGGAGACCGCCGCCGTGATGGTGCCGCCCTCGACCACCGGCGCCAGCGCCGCCATCTTCTCCGGCGTCGTGTCCCGGCGCGGGCCCTCGTCCGTGCGGACGTCCCCGTAGGGCGCGAGCTCGCGCTCGAAGCGGCCCTCGTCGATGGCGCGCAGCGCCCGCTGGTGGGAGCGGAGCGCGAACTCCTCCATGTCCCGGCGGGAGATGCCCCACTTGCGTGCGATCAGCTCGGCGCCGTGGAACTGGTTCACGGGGGCGTCGCCGTACCGGGCCCGCCAGCCCGCCGATCCCGCGTACGGCCCCTCCGCGAGGCCCAGCGGCTCCGCCGCCTGCCGCGAGGCGAAGGCGATCGGGATCATCGACATGTTCTGGGTGCCGCCCGCGACCACCAGGTCCTGGGTGCCGGACAGGACGCCCTGCGCCGCGAAGTGCACCGCCTGCTGGGACGAGCCGCACTGGCGGTCGACGGTGACCCCCGGCACCTCCTGCGGCAGGCCCGCCGCCAGCCACGCCGTCCGGGCGATGTCCCCCGCCTGCGGCCCCACCGTGTCGAGGCAGCCGAACACCACGTCCTCCACGGCGGCCGGGTCCACCCCGGACCGCTCGACCAGCGCCTTCAGGACGTGCGCGCCCAGGTCGGCCGGGTGTACGGCGGACAGGCCACCCTTGCGCCGCCCCACCGGTGTGCGCACCGCTTCGACTATGTAGGCCTCGGGCATCGGGACTCCTCTGATCGGGTCTGGTCGGTCAGGTGCGTACGGCGATCCCGTCCAGCACCATCGACAGGTACTGGCGGGCGATCTCCTCGGGGCTGTGCAGTCCGCCCGGCCGGTACCAGGACGCCGCCACCCACACCGTGTCGCGCACGAAGCGGTAGGTGAGGCGGATGTCGAGGTCGGCGCGGAAGACCTGGGCGGCGACTCCCCGCTCCAGCGTCCCCAGCCAGGCCTTCTCGAACTTCTGCTGCGAGTCGGACAGGTAGTGGAAGCGGGGCTGCGCGGCGAGGGTGCGGGACTCCTTCTGGTAGATCGCGACGGCGGCGCGGTGCCGGTCGATCTCCCGGAAGGATTCGGTGACGAGGGCCTCGATGGTCTCCCTGGGGCCGAGACCGGCGGCGAGGACGGTGTCGTACCCGTCCCACAGTTCGGTCAGGAAGGCGGAGAGGATCTCGTCGAGCATCGATTCCTTGGAATCGAAGTGGTAGTAGAGGCTGCCGGCGAGCATGCCGGCGGCGTCGGCGATCTTGCGGACGGTGGTGGCGTTGTAGCCCTGCGCGGCGAAGACCTCGGCGGCGGTGTCGAGGAGTTCACGGCGCCGCTCGGGCGAGGCCGTCACCTGCGGCTTCTTCTTGGCTCTCGGCGCTGTCGGCGGCGTCGGCGCAGTCGGCTCTGTCTGCTCTGTCTGCTCTGTCGGCTTGTTGGTCGGCACGCGTCCATTCTCGGCCTAGGCGTGCTGGCTGCTGACCGACACGGTCTCGCCCGTCATGTACGACGAGTAGCCGCTGGCCAGGAAGACGATCACGTTGGCGACCTCCCAGGGCTCTGCGTACCGGCCGAAGGCCTCGCGGGCGGTGAGTTCCGCCAGCAGTTCCGCACTGGTGACCTTCGCCAGGTGGGGGTGCATGGCCAGACTCGGGGCGACCGCGTTGATCCGTACGCCGAACTGCGCGGCTTCCAGGGCCGCGCAGCGCGTCAGCGCCATCACCCCGGCCTTGGCGGCGGCGTAGTGGGCCTGGCCGGTCTGGGCGCGCCAGCCGATGACGGAGGCGTTGTTGACGATGACCCCGCCCGCTCCGGACGCCTTGAACGAGCGCATCGCGGCGCGGGTGCAGCGGAAGGTGCCGTTCAGGGTGACGTCGAGGACGCGGGACCACTGTTCGTCGGTCATGTCGACGAGGGCGGCGGTGCCGCCGAGCCCGGCGTTGTTGACGACCACGTCGAGGCGGCCGTGGGTCCGCTCGGCGAGCGCGAAGAGGGCCCGGACCTGGTCCTCGTCGGTGACGTCGCAGGGCAGGGAGGTGACGCGGTCCGCCCCGAACTCGGCGGCGAGCGCGTCTTCGGTCTCCTTCAGGCGGCGGGCGTGGGCGTCGCCGATGACGACGCGGGCGCCCTCCTCCAGGAGGCGGCGGGCGGTGGCCCCGCCGATCCCGGCCCCGGCGGCGGCGGTGACGACGGCGGTGCGGTCCTTCAGCAGGTGGTGACCGGCGATGTACCGGGGCGCGTTCATGCGGTGTACCGGGGCGCGTTCATACGAACTCCTCGACGCTGCTCATGGCCGTACGTTAACCTACCAAACACTTGTTAGGGAACCTGGTCGCGGAGGAGGCGGACACCTGATGGACCTGACCCAGACGGCTGAGGTGGAGGCCTTCCGGGCCGAGGCCCGGACCTGGCTGGCCGGCCACGTCCCCGCCGCCCCGCTGCCCTCCCTGGAGACGCGGGAGGGCTTCGCCGCGCACCGGGAGTGGGAGGCGCTGCTGCACGCGGACCGCTGGTCGGTGGTGTCCTGGCCCGAGGAGTACGGGGGCCGGGGCGCGGACATCGTGAAGTGGCTGGTCTTCGAGGAGGAGTACTGGGCGGCGGGCGCGCCCGGCCGGGTCTCGCAGAACGGCATCAGCCTCCTCGCGCCGACCCTCTTCGACCACGGGACGGCGGAGCAGCGGGCGCGGGTGCTGCCGTCGATGGCGAGCGGCGAGGTGGTCTGGGCGCAGGCCTGGTCGGAGCCGGAGTCGGGCTCCGACCTGGCCTCCCTGACGTCGCGGGCGGTCCGCACGGAGGGCGGCTGGCTGCTGTCCGGGCAGAAGACCTGGTCCTCGCGCGCGGCCTTCGCCGACCGCGCCTTCGGCATCTTCCGCACCGACCCGGACGCCCCGAAACCGCACCAGGGGCTCACGTACCTGATGTTCGACCTGCGGGCGCCCGGGGTGACGGTGCGGCCCATCGGCCGCCTCGACGGCAAGCCGGCCTTCGCGGAGCTCTTCCTGGACCAGGTCTTCGTACCGCAGGAGGACGTGATCGGGGAGCCGGGGCAGGGCTGGCGGATCGCGATGTCGACGACCGGGAACGAACGCGGGCTGACCCTGCGCTCCCCGGGCCGTTTCCTGGCAGCGGCGGACCGGCTGGTCGGGCTGTGGCGCTCGCACGGGGACCCGTCCGACACCGCACTGCGGGACCGGGTGGCGGACGCGGTGGTCGGGGCGCGCGCGTACGAGCTGTTCACCTGGGCCAGCGCCTCCCGGTTCGCGGCGGGCCGGACGATCGGCGCCGAGTCCAGCCTGAACAAGGTGTTCTGGTCGGAGTACGACATCGCCCTGCACGAGACGGCACTGGACCTGCTGGGCGCGGACGCGGAGCTCGCGGAGGGCGAGTGGGCCGAGCCGTGGATCTTCTCCCTGGCCGGGCCGATCTACGCGGGGACGAACGAGATCCAGCGCGACATCATCGCCGAGCGGCTGCTCGGCCTCCCGAAGGGCCGCCGCTGATGCGCTTCCTGCTGACCGACGAGCAGTCGGACTTCGCCCGTACGCTGCGCTCCCTGCTGGGCGCGGCGGAGGTCCCGGCGGCCGTACGGGCCTGGGCGGACGGGGAGTACGGGCCCGGGCGGGCGCTGTGGTCCGGGCTCGCGGGGACGGGCCTGTTCGCGCTGGCCGCGCCGGAGCCGTACGAGGGAGCGGGCCTGCTGCCGCTGGAGCTGGCCCTCGGCTTCGTGGAGCTGGGGCGGGCCGGGGTGCCGGGGCCGGTGGTGGAGAGCGCCGCCGTCTCGGTGCTGCTGTCGGAGCTGGGGGACGAGGCCCTGGCCAAGCGGTTCCTGCCCGGGCTGGTCGCGGGCGAGACCTCGGCCACGCTGACGCTGCCGGGCGGGAGCCCGTACGCCCTGGACGCGGACCCGGCGACGTACTGCTTCACGGTGTCGCGGGCGGGCGAGCTGCGGCTGGCGGGTGGCGCGGGTGGCGCCGACGGCGTGGGCGTACCGCTGCGGTCGACGGACCCCGCGCGCCGGTTGTTCCTCCCTTCGGCTGCCGGGGGCGAGCCGCTGGCGGCGGGGCCGGGAGTGGCGGCGGCCGCGGCGGTGGCCGGGCGCTGGGCCCGGCTGCTGACGGCAGCTCAGTGCCTGGGCGCCGGTGAGGCGCTGCTGGCCAGGACGGTGGAGTACGCGAAGCAGCGCACGCAGTTCGGGGCGCCGATCGGGTCCTTCCAGTCGGTCAAGCACCGGCTGGCGGACACCCTGCTCGCCCTGGAGTTCGCCCGCCCGCTGGTGTGGGCGGCGGCGTTGTCACTGGCCCCGGGCGACGTGGCGGCGGCGAAGCTGTCGGCGGGTGAGTCGTGCTACCGGGCGGCGATGACGGCGCTCCAGCTGCACGGCGCGGTCGGCTACACGGAGGAGCTGGACCTGTCCTTGTGGCTGCGCAAGGCCCGCCCGCTGCGGGAAGCCTGGGGAACGCCGTCGGCCTGCCGGTCGGAGGTCGTCCGTTCCTTCGGCGTGTAGGGCCGGGTCACACGAAGGCGACGCCGAGGCTCACGACGTACTGCTCCTCGACCGTGCCGTCCGGGAAGAGGGGGGCCAGCCGCGCGCGTTCCGCGGCGCAGTACGCGCGGGTGCGGGCCTCGCCCAGCATCAGGAAAGCGGAGTGGCTGGCGAGGTTGGCGAGGTGGTCGTCCAGCGTGACGCGCCGGGACCACCGCACGGCGCGGGTGGCGAATTCCCCGAGCCCCTGGGGCAGCATGCGGAAGCTCTCGCCCTGCGCCCCGAAGAAGTCGCGGAGCCGCTCCTCCTGTTCGGCGATCCACGCAACGGTGGAGTCCGCGTCGTTCCACCAGATCGCGAGCGCGCCGCCGGGGCGCAGCACGCGGCGGGCCTCGGGGACGGAGCGTGCCGGGTCGGTCCAGTGCCAGGCCTGGGCGTACGTGAGGAGGTCGAAGGCGCCGGTCGCCAGCGGCAGCCGGTCCCCGTCCCCGCGCACGAGCGGGATCCCGGGATTCGCCCGGCGGCATTCGGCGGCCATCCCGTCGCCGGGCTCCACGGCGAGGACTTGGGCCCCGCGGTCGTGCAGCAGCGCGGTGGCGATCCCGGTCCCCGCCCCTACGTCGGCCACGCGCGCCCCGGCGAGCGGCCGCCCGGCCAGTTCCTCGACCGCGTCGAACAGGGCCGGGGGATAACCGGGCCGGGCCGCGGCGTAGAGAGCGGCTGCGGAATCGAAGGAACGGGCACGTGTCGTCATCCGTCCATTGTTTTCGATCACGCCCGCCGAAGCCAACGTGCGGAACCGGCAAGAGATGTGATGACATCCCTGTGATCGAACGAACGACGAACGACGAACGACGAACGAGAACGAGGTACAGGAACATGCGACGGACGATGACCGGGCTGATGCTGGGCACGGCGGCGGCGGCACTCCTCACCGGCTGTGGCAGCGACATCCCGAAGCCGGCCCTCGACAGGAGCACGCCCTCGGCCGCCCAGAGCCCCGCGTCGTCCGCGCCGCCGGCCAAGCCCGGTGGCGCGACCCACGAGGTGACCCTGGAGGTCGGGGGCACGGGCAAGACGGCGATCATGTTCAGCGGCGTCGGCAGCGGCTTCGAGCAGCAGACCCTGCCGTGGTCGAAGACGGGCACGGTCGAACTCACCGCCGCGGAGCAGAAGGTGGGCTACCTGGTGAATGTCGTTCCGGGCACGATCACGGGGCCCGGCGGAGTGCTCCAGCAGGCTCCCTGCACCATCAAGGTCGACGGCAAGCAGGTCGCGGAGAGCGACGGCGTCAAGAACGTGAAGGGCTGCTCCTACACCATCAAGCAGTAGTCGCCCTTCAGTTCCGGGGGCGGCACAGGGAGAGCCACCCCAGGGTGGCGGTCTGGAGCAGGAGGAGCGCCCCGGTGCCGGCCGCCTGCCGGAGCGGCCGGGCCGGACGCCCGCCCACGGACCACGCCGGGCCGTCGGGGTCCACCGTCACCGTCAGCCGCGCGCCGACCGCCAGGTCCATCGCCACCGGCCCGGGCAGGTCGCGGCCCGCCGCCGTGCGCAGCCGCAGCGACGGGGAGTGGCCGGAGCCGTCCTCCACCATCGTCCGGGCCGCGACCACCGCCGTTTCCTCGCGGCCGCGGTCGTGGAGGGTGTGCCGGTCCCAGGTGATTCCGCCGAGCACCGCGACCCCGACCGCCACCAGCGCGACGGTGGTGCGGGCCACGAACTCCGCGCCGGTGCCGTGCGGTACGGCCGCACCGAGGACGAAGACGGCCAGCAGGACCGGGACCCAAGCGCCCTCGGGTCCGCGGAGCAGCCAGATCGCCCCGAACTCCCCCGCCAGGAGGAGGCAGTTGCGCAGGATCGCCCCCGGCAGCCTCCGCATCAGTTCAGCCATGGACACATCATGCCTGGGGCGGGTGCGCATCCGGCCGCCCCCTCCACCCACGTTCCGCGTCCGCCGTCATCCCGCGGTCATCCCGCGGTCATCCCGCCGTCCACGGTGAACTCCGCGCCCGTCACGTACGAGGACGCGTCCGAGCAGAGGAAGAGGACCAGCTCCCCGACCTCCTGCGGCCGCCCCATCCGCCCCAGCGGTACGTGCGACCAGTCCCGGCCCGCGACCGCCTCGGCCACCATCGGGGTGTCGATGGCCCCCGGGTGCACCGAGTTGACCCGAATCCGGTCCCGGGCCAGGTCGAGCGCCGCCGACCGGGTCAGTCCGCGCAGCCCGAACTTGGTGGAGCCGTAGGCCGCGTGGCCCGGTATCCCGACCAGTCCGGCGGTGGAGGAGATGTTGACGACCGAGCCGCCCCCGCCCGCCCGCAGCGTCGGCGCGACCGCCTGGATGCCGAGGAACGGCCCCAGCAGATTGACGCGCAGGAGGGCCTCGAAGTCCTCCAGCCGCTGTTCTTCCACGTGCGCCGTGCGCCACAGGGCCGCATTGTTGACCAGCGCCGAGACGGTTCCGAAGGCGCGGATCGTCTGCGCCACCACCGCCGCCCAGCTCACCGCGTCGGCCACGTCGTGGCGTACGTACAGCCCGTGGTCGCCGAGTTCCGCGGCCACCGCCCGGCCCTCGTCCTCCCGTAGGTCCGTGACGACGACGCGCGCCCCCGCCTCCGCGAACAGGCGGGCCCCGGCCGCGCCCTGGCCGCGTCCGGCGCCGGTGACGATGACGACCTTCCCTTCGAGGGAGACCACCGCTCAGCCCTCCAGCACGCGAGGAGTCATTTCGAATAGGAATACTTCTAGCAGGCATGTCAGGCCGGGGGAAGGGCGCCGCGAGGGGCCGGTCGTAGACTGCGCTGCGTGGCAGACGAGACGAACAGGCCCGCGCTCCCCGCGACCAGTTGGGCGGTGCTCGGGCTGCTCTCCTTCGGAGAGGAACTCTCCGGTTACGACCTGAAGAAGTGGTCGGACCGGTCGCTGCGGTTCTTCTACTGGAGCCCGTCCTTCAGCCAGATCTACAGCGAGCTCAAACGCCTGGAGAAGGTGGGCTACGCCTCCTCGCGGAGGATCGCCCAGGACACCGGGACGCGTGACAAGCGGGTGTACCGGATCACCGACGAGGGCATGGCGGCCGTACGGGAATGGGCCCGCGAGGCCCCGGTGGACCCGCCCGTCCTCAAGCACGGGCCGATGCTGCGACTGTGGCTGGGCCACCTGCTGGAGCCGGAGCAGATGCGCGAAGTCCTCGTGCGGCAACAGGAGTTCGCGGAGAGCATGCGCCGTCGCGCGGCAGCCGACGTGGAGGGCGCGCAGGACGAGGCGGCGTGGGCGTACCCGGTGCTCACCCTCAAGTGGGCCGAACGGTACTACGCCTCCGAGCGCGACCTCGCGGCCGCCATGCTCGACGACATCGACGCGCCGGCCGCCGGGCGGGGCGGGCCCGCCGAGCGCTGACGTACCCTCGCCCCCATGACGGGCAGTGCGATCAACCTCCGCAAGGTCGAGGAAACGGCTCCGGCGCTCGTGAGCCTCTACAAGAGCGCCGGGGTCTCCCTGCGCAAGTACGGCATGGAGGGCGGGCGCGCCTCGGTGTACCTGGTCCTGGACTACTCCGGGTCGATGCGCCCGTACTACGAGGACGGCAGTGTCCAGGCCCTCGCTGACCGGGTGCTGGGGCTGTCCGCGCACCTGGACGACGACGCCCGGGTGCCGGTGATCTTCTTCTCCACCGAGGTCGACGCGGTGGAGGAGATCTCCCTGGCCGGGCACGAGGGCCGGGTCACCGAGATCGCCTCCCGCCTCGGCCACATGGGCAAGACGGCCTACCACGCGGCGATGGACGCGGTGATCGACCACTACCTGGACTCGGGGTCGACGGCGCCCGCGCTCGTCGTCTTCCAGACCGACGGCGGGCCGATCAACAAGCTCGCGGCCGAGAAGTACCTGTGCAAGGCGGCCCGGCTGCCGCTCTTCTGGCAGTTCGTCGGTTTCGGCAACACGCGCAGCACGCAGTTCGACTTCCTGCGCCGGCTGGACGAGCTGCCCGTTCCCGCGAAGCGGGCGGTGGACAACGCGGGCTACTTCCACGCCGGTCCCGACCCCCGCGCGGTGCCGGACGGCGAACTGTACGACCGCCTGGTCGGGGAGTTCCCGGCGTGGCTGGAAGCAGCCCGTGGCGCGGGCGTCGTGCGCGCCTGAGCGGCGGCTGTCAGGGGCAGGCGGTTTGATGGTCGTATGACGACGATCAACAACTGGGCCGCGTTCGAGAAGGCGGAGCCGGAGTTCGCCGCGACCGTCCAGGCCCGCTTCGCGCAGTATCCGCACCACGTCCTGGCCACCCTCCGCAAGGACGGCTCCCCCCGGGTGGCCGGGCTGAATGTCGACATCCGGGGCGGGGAGCTGTGGCTCGGCATGATGGCGGGCTCGATGAAGGCCAGGGACCTCCAGCGCGACCCGCGCTTCGCCCTGCACACCAACCCGGGTGCGGGCGAGGAGATGCCGGACGGGGACGTACGGATCTCCGGGCGCGCGGTGGAGCTCGTGGACCCGCCCGAGCTGCACCGGTACGCGGAGGAGACGGAGACTCCGCACCCCTTCCACCTCTTCCACGCCGATCTGACGGAGGTCGTCCACATCAGCGTGGAGGGCGACGACCTGGTGGTGCGGTCGTGGACCCCGGCGCGCGGCCTGCGCACCCTGCGCCGGGGCAACGACGACGAGCCGCCGCGCGAGGACCCGGCGCCGGCCGGCCAGGGCGACTGAGCGGCTGGAACCGGCTCCGGCTCCGGCCGGGCGAAGGGCTCTGGCGCCCGGACAGGGCCTAGCTGAGCGGGAGGAGGCCGCCGGCCGGGCCGAGGACGGTCGGGTCCACGTCCACCCAGTTGCGGTCGATGTCGATCGTGATCCCGCCGTACGTGGACGGCGGGACCCCTCAACTGCGCCGAGGAGCCCCGCAGATGGTCCGTCCGGCCTGTCCCCCGGCCGGCGGGCCTGCCTACCCCGCCCCCTGGTCCTGGAAGGCGGGCAGTGCGAAGATCCGTTCCTTCCCCTCCTCCGCCATCAGCTCGACGAGCGGCAGCACCAGCTCCCACAGGTCCCGCTTGTCGACCTCGTGGGCCAGCGCGTCCAACTCCGCGTCGCCCAGCCCGGCGGCGGCGTCCGCCACCACCTTCCGCGCCTCCTGGGGCAGGACGCCGACCAGCGGCAGGAACTCCCCCCACAGCCCGGTCGCCACGACGGCCCGCACCACCCCGGCCAGCACCTGCGGGTCCCGCAGGGCGTCCAGCCCGGCCACGGCGAGCAGGTCCTCCTCGCCGAGCAGGGCGACGAGCGGCAGCAGCGTCTCCCAGAGCCCGGCTTCGTGAGTCACCCGCACGAGCGAATCGAGCTCGGCTGCGTCGAGACGGGCGGTGAGCTGGGCGATCCGCAGCCGCTGCGCCCCTCCGACCGCGCCGGCGACGGCCAGTGCCTCCTCCCAGAGCCCGCCGGCCGCGGCGGCCCGGACCACCGAGCCGAGCCGCTCGTCGCCCATCAGCTCCAGGATCCGCGGGAGCCGCTCGGGGAGGTCGACGTAGAACCCGGCGCGCAGTACGTCCGTGTCCCCGACCTGCTCCAGGATCCGCTGGAGGACCTGGTCCCGCAGGTGGCCGACGAAGCGTCCCATGGTGAGGTGGTCGTGGCGCTCGGCCAGCACGACGGCGATCCGTACGACCAGTCCCCCGTCGAGCCGGTCCACGATGCCGGCGATCTTCCGGGGGTCCAGGTAGGCGCAGGATTCGGCGGTGAAGGACACCGGCAGCTTGGCGATGATGTCGGCGGCCCGGCCGGGGTCCAGCCGCCCGGCGACAGCGGCGGCCAGCCGGGGGCCGAGCGCCTTCTGCGAGATGGCGGCCGCGACCGCGGCGGGCACCAGTTTGGTGGCGGCGGCGATCCGGTCGAGCATCTCGGGCGCCCCGTCGTTGAGGACGGCGGTCACCTGCTCACGGAACCGCCGTACGTCCCCGCTCGGCAGCCCGCCCAGGAATCCGAGCGCGGCGGCGTCCGTGCCCAGCAGCCGGGCGACCTTCTCCACCTCGGCCCGGCTCACCGGAAGAGCACCTTCCGTACGGCCCCGCGAGCGAGGGCGGGCACCAGCTTGAGCGCCTCCTCGGCGGCCTCGTTCAGCCCGCCGGCCTGCCGCGCCCGCTCCGCCCGCACGGCGTCGGCGAGCCGCGCCAGTTCCCCGGCGCCCAGCCCCGCGAACGACCCGGGAGGCTCGGCGCCCCTCAACTCCCGGCCCAACCGGCCCAGTTCCTGATCCTGATCCACACTCACGGGACGACCTCCCTCGCGGAGACGACGGCTCGCCCCGAGCCTGACCCCGTATTGACTATTAGTCAATACGCGTGAATAGCGTTGTCAGTGGCAGCGGTTAGCGTCGACGGAGTCGAATGCGATCGAGCACTCGACCGAGGATTCCAGGGGGGGACCATGAAGCACATGCACATGCACAGGGGCCGCAGGTCCGTTGCCGTCGTGGCGGTGGCCGCAGCGCTGACCATGACACTAGGGGTGGGCCAGGCTGCGGCGGAGGGCGAAATCATCGGCTACCCGGGGCCCGACGGGCTGATCTGGATACCCGAACGGACCGGCTCCGGCGGCTTCGTCTCGAGCGGACTCGCTGCCCGACTGGACACCTTGATCACCTTCGGCTGCGAAGGAGGCGGCAGCATCGAGGTGACCTTCCGCCTCGACAACCACCCGGACCGGGAACCGGCCCCCTTCACGCTGGACTGCCCCACGGACAGCCCGGCCCGCGTCACCGTCCCCCTCGGCAACGGCCTCCACGGCGGCTTCGGAGCCTCCGTGACGACCTCGTCCCCGTCCATACGCTGGGGCGCCACGGTCATCCAGCCCGAGTAGCCCCCACGCACGCCACAGCGCCCGTCATCCCTGGTCGGGGACATGACGGGCGCTGTGTCGGAGTTCCGCACGCCGTTGTACGGACCGTATGAGGGGTCCTCCCCGAGGGGAGGGGCACTGCCCGTGACGCGCAAGCGGGCCGCGGACCGCGCACCGACGGCCGGAGGCCGGCGCAGCCGGGCGAAGCCCGGGAGGCCGCCTGCGGCCGAGCGGTGCGAGCGCGGCGTCAAGAAGGTGTCATGACGGGCGCTGTGTCGGAGTTCCGCACGCCGTTGTACGGACCGTATGAGGGGTCCTCCCCGAGGGGAGGGGCACTGCCCGTGACGCGTTCGCGCTACGGTTCCGCCCGGGAGGGGCGGGGGTGCTGCCGGGTTATACGGTCAGCGAGCGGTCCGTCGGCTTGACCGGGTACGGGAGGGTGCTGGTTCCGGTCAGGAAGCGGTCCACGCCGCGGGCGGCCGAGCGGCCTTCCGCGATGGCCCAGACGATGAGCGACTGGCCGCGGCCCGCGTCGCCGGCGACGAAGACGCCGTCGACGTTGGTCGCGTAGGAGGCGTCGCGCACGATGTTGCCGCGGCCGTCCAGCTCCAGGCCGAACTGGTCCACCAGGCCGTTGGCCTGGTCGGTGCCCGTGAAGCCCATCGCCAGGGTGACCAGCTGCGCCGGGAGGACGCGCTCGGTGCCGGGCTTCTGGACGAGCTTGCCCTCGACGAACTCGACCTCGACCAGGTGCAGGGCCTGGACGTTGCCGTCCTCGTCGCCCTCGAAGTGGGTGGTGGAGACGGAGTAGACCCGCTCGCCGCCCTCCTCGTGCGCCGAGGTGACCTTGTAGAGCATCGGGAAGGTCGGCCAGGGCTGCCCCGTCGGGCGCTCCTCGGACGGCTTCGGCATGATCTCCAGCTGCGTCACCGAGGCCGCGCCCTGGCGGTGGGCGGTGCCCACGCAGTCCGCGCCGGTGTCGCCGCCGCCGATGACGACCACGTGCTTGCCCTCGGCCGTGATGGGGGGCGCCATGAAGTCGCCCTCCTGGACCTTGTTGGCCAGCGGCAGGTACTCCATCGCGAAGTGGATGCCCTTGAGGTCGCGGCCCGGGACCGGCAGGTCGCGCGAGACCGTCGCGCCGGCCGCGATGACCACCGCGTCGAACCGCTTGCGCAGGTCGGTCGCGCTCAGGTCGCGGCCGATCTCGATGCCGGTACGGAACTTCGTGCCCTCCGCGCGCATCTGCTCGATGCGGCGGTTGATGTGCACCTTCTCCATCTTGAACTCGGGGATGCCGTAGCGGAGCAGACCGCCGATGCGGTCCGCGCGCTCGTACACCACCACGGTGTGACCGGCCCGCGTCAGCTGCTGGGCCGCGGCCAGACCCGCCGGGCCGGAGCCGATGACGGCGGCCGTCTTGCCGGACAGGCGCTCCGGCGCCTGCGGGGTGACGTCGCCGTTGTCCCAGGCCTTGTCGATGATCGAGACTTCGACGTTCTTGATCGTGACGGCCGGCTGGTTGATGCCGAGGACGCACGCCGACTCGCACGGGGCGGGGCACAGCCGGCCCGTGAACTCCGGGAAGTTGTTCGTGGCGTGCAGGCGCTCGGAAGCCGCCGACCAGTCCTCGCGGTACGCGAAGTCGTTCCACTCCGGGATCAGGTTCCCGAGCGGGCACCCGTTGTGGCAGAACGGGATGCCGCAGTCCATGCATCGGCCGGCCTGCTTGCTGATGATCGGCAGCAGCGAGCCCGGGACGTAGACCTCGTTCCAGTCCTTCAGCCGTTCGGCGACGGGACGGGTACAGGCGCTCTCGCGGGGGGTGGTGAGGAAGCCCTTCGGGTCAGCCATGGGTCGCCGCCTCCATCATCTTCTCCGTGGTCTCGGATTCCGAGAGTCCGGCGAGCTCAGCGGCGTCCTTGGCGGCGAGCACTGCCTTGTACGTGGTCGGGATGATCTTGCTGAAGCGGTCCACCGCGACGGACCAGTCAGCCAGGAGCTTCGCGGCCACGGTCGAGCCGGTCTCCTCCTCGTGGCGGCGCACCACATCGTGCAGCCACTGCTTGTCGGCGTCGGACAGGTCGGTCTCGACCGCGCCCGCGTTGCCGACGTTGACGTTGTCCGGGTCGAGGTCGATGACGTACGCGACGCCGCCCGACATGCCGGCCGCGAAGTTGCGGCCCGTCTCGCCCAGGACGACCGCCTGGCCGCCGGTCATGTACTCGCAGCCGTGGTCGCCCACGCCCTCCGAGACGACCAGGGCGCCGGAGTTGCGGACGCAGAAGCGCTCGCCGGTGCGGCCGCGCAGGAACATCTCGCCGCCGGTGGCGCCGTAGCCGATGGTGTTGCCGGCGATGGTGGAGTACTCGGCGAGGTGGTCGGCGCCGCGGTCCGGGCGGACCACGATCCGGCCGCCCGAGAGGCCCTTGCCGACGTAGTCGTTGGCGTCGCCCTCCAGGCGCAGGGTGATGCCCTTGGGTACGAAGGCGCCGAAGGACTGGCCGGCCGAACCGGTGAAGGTCAGGTCGATGGTGTTGTCGGGCAGGCCCGCGCCACCGAACTTCTTGGTGACCTGGTGGCCGAGCATGGTGCCGACGGTCCGGTTGATGTTGCGGATCGCGACCTGGGCGCGTACCGGCAGGGCCGCCTCGGCGGACTCGGCGTTCAGCGCGTCGGCGGCGAGCTCGATGAGCTCGTTGTCGAGGGCCTTCTCCAGACCGTGGTCCTGCTCGATCAGGGCGTGGCGGACCGCGCCCTCGGGCAGCTCGGGCACGTAGAAGAGGGGCTCCAGGTTCAGGCCCTGGGCCTTCCAGTGCGCGACGGCCTTGGTGGTGTCGAGCAGCTCGGCGTGGCCGACGGCCTCCTCGATCGTACGGAAGCCCAGCTCGGCGAGGAGCTCGCGCACCTCCTGCGCGATGAACTCGAAGAAGTTGACGACGAACTCGGGCTTGCCGGAGAAGCGCTCGCGCAGGACCGGGTTCTGCGTGGCGATGCCGACCGGGCAGGTGTCCAGGTGGCAGACGCGCATCATGACGCAGCCGGAGACGACGAGCGGCGCGGTCGCGAAACCGAACTCCTCGGCGCCGAGCAGCGCGGCGATGATCACGTCGCGGCCGGTCTTGAGCTGGCCGTCCGTCTGGACGACGATCCGGTCGCGCAGCCCGTTGAGCAGCAGGGTCTGCTGGGTCTCGGCGAGGCCGAGCTCCCAGGGGCCGCCCGCGTGCTTCAGGGACGTCAGGGGAGACGCGCCCGTACCGCCGTCGTGGCCGGAGATGAGCACGACGTCCGCGTGGGCCTTGGAGACACCCGCGGCGACCGTACCCACGCCGACCTCGGAGACCAGCTTCACGTGGATGCGGGCGGCCGGGTTGGCGTTCTTGAGGTCGTGGATCAGCTGAGCCAGGTCCTCGATGGAGTAGATGTCGTGGTGCGGCGGCGGGGAGATCAGGCCGACGCCCGGGGTGGAGTGCCGGGTCTTGGCGACCCACGGGTAGACCTTGTGGCCGGGCAGCTGGCCGCCCTCGCCGGGCTTGGCGCCCTGCGCCATCTTGATCTGGATGTCGTCCGCGTTGACCAGGTACTCGGAGGTCACGCCGAAGCGGCCGGAGGCGACCTGCTTGATGGACGAGCGCCGCGCCGGGTCGTACAGGCGGTCCGGGTCCTCTCCGCCCTCACCGGTGTTGGACTTGGCGCCCAGCTGGTTCATGGCGATGGCGAGGGTCTCGTGCGACTCCTTGGAGATGGAGCCGTACGACATGGCGCCGGTGGAGAAGCGCTTGACGATGTCGGCGACCGACTCGACCTCGTCGATGGAGAGGGAGGGGCGGTCGGACTTGAAGCCGAAGAGCCCGCGGAGCGTCATCAGGCGCTCGGACTGCTCGTTCACCCGGTCCGTGTACTGCTTGAAGATGTCGTACCGGCGGTTGCGGGTGGCGTGCTGGAGGCGGAAGACCGTCTCCGGGTCGAACAGGTGCGGCTCGCCCTCGCGGCGCCACTGGTACTCGCCGCCGATCTCCAGCGCACGGTGCGTGGCCGCGATGCCGGAGGCGGGGTACGCCTTGGCGTGGCGCGCGGCCACCTCCTTGGCGATGACGTCCAGGCCGGCTCCGCCGATCTTGGTGGCGGTGCCGTTGAAGTAGGTCGCGACGAACTCGTCGTCGAGGCCGACGGCCTCGAAGACCTGGGCGCCGCGGTAGGAGGCGACGGTGGAGATGCCCATCTTGGACATGACCTTCAGGACGCCCTTGCCGAGCGCGTAGATCAGGTTCTTGATGGCCTGCTCCGGCTCCAGGCCGGAGAGGAAGGTCCCGGCGCGCAGCAGGTCCTCGACGGACTCCATGGCGAGGTACGGGTTGACCGCGGCCGCGCCGTAGCCGATGAGCAGGGCCACGTGGTGGACCTCGCGGACGTCACCGGCCTCGACCAGCAGACCCACCTGGGTGCGCTGCTTGGTGGCGATGAGGTGGTGGTGCACGGCGGAGGTGAGCAGCAGCGACGGGATCGGCGCGTGCTCGGCGTCCGAGTGGCGGTCCGAGAGGACGATCAGGCGGGCGCCGTTCGCGATGGCCGCGTCGGCCTCGGCGCGGATCTCCTCGATCCGCGCGGCCAGCGCCTCGCCGCCGCCGGAGACCCGGTAGAGGCCGGAGAGCGTGGCGGCCTTCATGCCCGGCATGTCGCCGTCGGCGTTGATGTGGATGAGCTTGGCCAGCTCGTCGTTGTCGATCACCGGGAAGGGCAGGGTGACGCTGCGGCAGGACGCGGCGGTCGACTCCAGCAGGTTGCCCTGCGGGCCGAGCGAGGACAGCAGCGAGGTGACGAGCTCCTCGCGGATGGCGTCCAGCGGCGGGTTGGTGACCTGCGCGAAGAGCTGGGTGAAGTAGTCGAAGAGCAGCCGGGGGCGCTCGGACAGGGCCGCGATCGGGGAGTCCGTGCCCATGGAGCCGAGCGGCTCGCCGCCGGTACGGGCCATCGGCGCGAGGATGACGCGCAGCTCTTCCTCGGTGTAGCCGAAGGTCTGCTGGCGGCGGGTGACCGAGGCGTGGGTGTGCACGATGTGCTCCCGCTCGGGCAGGTCCGTCAGCTCGATCTCGCCGGTCTCCAGCCATTCGGCGTACGGGGCGGCGCCGGCCAGCTCGGCCTTGATCTCGTCGTCCTCGATGATCCGCTTCTGGGCGGTGTCGACGAGGAACATCTTGCCGGGCTGCAGGCGGCCCTTGCGGACGACCTTGGCCGGGTCGATGTCGAGCACGCCGACCTCGGAGCCGAGGACGACGAGGCCGTCGTCGGTGACCCAGTAGCGGCCGGGGCGCAGACCGTTGCGGTCGAGGACCGCGCCGACCTGGGTGCCGTCGGTGAAGGTGACGCAGGCCGGGCCGTCCCAGGGCTCCATCTGCGTGGAGTGGTACTTGTAGAACGCGCGGCGGGCCGGGTCCATCGAGGTGTGGTTCTCCCACGCCTCCGGGATCATCATCAGCACGCTGTGCGGGAGCGAGCGGCCGCCGAGGTGGAGCAGCTCCAGGACCTCGTCGAAGGAGGCCGAGTCGGAGGCGTCCGGGGTGCAGATCGGGAAGATCCGGTCCAGCGCGCCCTCGCCGAAGACCTCGGAGGCCAGCTGGGACTCGCGGGCGCGCATCCAGTTCCGGTTGCCCTTGACCGTGTTGATCTCGCCGTTGTGCGCGACGAAGCGGTACGGGTGGGCGAGCGGCCAGGACGGAAAGGTGTTCGTGGAGAACCGCGAGTGGACCAGGGCGAGCGTCGAGGCGAAGCGACGGTCGGAGAGGTCGGGGAAGAAGGGCTCCAGCTGGCCGGTGGTCAGCATGCCCTTGTAGACGATGGTGCGGGCGGAGAGCGACGGGAAGTACACGCCGGCCTCGCGCTCGGCGCGCTTGCGCAGGACGAAGGCCTTGCGGTCCAGCTCGATGCCGGTCGCGGCCGCCCCGGAGACGAAGAGCTGGGAGAAGGCCGGCATGGTGGCGCGGGCGCCGTTGCCGAGCAGGTCCGGCGTCACCGGGACCTCGCGCCAGCCGAGGACCGTCAGGTTCTCCTCGGCGGCGATCGCCTCGATCTGCTCCACGGCGACGGCCTGTGCGGGGCCGTCGGCGGGGAGGAAGGCGATGCCGACGGCGTACGCGCCGGCCTCGGGGAGCTCGAAGCCGGCCACCGCGCGCAGGAACGCGTCCGGTACCTGGCAGAGGATTCCGGCGCCGTCGCCCGAGTCCGGCTCGGAGCCGGTGGCGCCGCGGTGCTCGAGGTTCCGCAATACGGTCAGGGCCTGCTCAACGAGGGTGTGGGTGGCCTCGCCGGTGAGGTTCGCCACGAATCCGACGCCACAGGCGTCCTTCTCGTTGCGCGGGTCGTACATGCCCTGCTGGGCGGGGCGACCGTCCATGGGCGACCAGGCTGTGGTGCTGGGGCCGGTCGCGGAGTGCGTGGATGCGGAACGCATCGGCTCTCCCGTCGTCGTCGTGGCATATGTGCATAGCCGAGGGACGACGTTGGCCCTCTGCGAAATTTCGTGCAGATTACATGATGGCGACTATCCCGAGAAGCGGATACGCCATTCCAGCATGCGGACGCTGCACGAGGCAGAAAGAGGGGACTTACGCGGCGCTTTACGGACGTATCGCGAGGCGAAGTCCCGGTGCAGGGCGGGCATCATTGCCCGGAGCCCTGGTCTGATGCCCGGTGGACACGGGATCGAAACCACCGAGTAACGGACTACTTATGTTGCGTACTGCATAGTGTCTCACTCGCAGCCCGGTCAGCCTATGGCTGCGCCGATCCAGGTTCCCAGGATGTACGTCACACCGGCGGCCGCGCCACCCAGGGCGAGCTGGCGCACGCCGCTGTACCACCAGGACCGGGCGGTGACCCGGGAGACGACCGCCCCGCAGGCGAAGAGCCCGGCCAGCGCGAGCAGCACCGCGGGCCACAGGGCCGTGGCACCGAGCAGGTAGGGCAGTACGGGAAGCAGCGCGCCCAGCGCGAAGGAACCGAAGGAGGAGACCGCGGCGACGAGCGGCGACGGCAGGTCGTCGGGGTCGATCCCGAGCTCCTCGCGGGCGTGGATCTCCAGCGCCTGCTCCGGGTCGCGGGACAGCTGCATGGCGACCTCGCGGGCGAGCGCCGGCTCGACGCCGCGGGAGACGTAGAGCTCGGCCAGCTCCTCCATCTCGTCGACGGGGTGCTTGCGCAACTGCTGACGCTCTATGTCGAGCTCGGCGAGGACCAGTTCGCGCTGCGAGGCGACGGAGGTGTACTCGCCGGCCGCCATCGAGAAGGCGCCGGCCGCGAGGCCCGCCAGTCCGGTGATCACGATGGTCTGCGGGGCGACGGCGCCGCCGGCCACGCCGGTCATCAGGGCGAGGTTGGAGACGAGCCCGTCCATGGCACCGAAGACGGCCGGCCGCAGCCATCCACCGTTGACGTCGCGGTGGGTGTGGTTGTCGCGGTGGGCAGTGTGCAGCGGTGCTTCGATGTCAATGATGGACATGCGGCGAATCTCCCCATTTGTGCGAACGGACCCCACGAGGCGGCCCGCTCCCCCTGAACACCTCGAAACTACGCACGATTTCTGCCGCCCGCCAGCAAGGAAGGCCGTACTTACCTGCGGTTTTGCGGGTCGGCGACCGGGTGACGACAGCGTTCGGCGGGTGTTTCGCGACGAGCGACAAACCACATGCCATGGCACAAATCCCCCAAGGGCTCATCATGAGTCCCATCAAGTGGAGAGGCGCGCCATGGAGCTGATTGCATGCAATCCGCAGGTCCTCCTCGAACGGGCCAGGGGCGCTCTTCTGGGACTCGCGGTGGGCGACGCGCTGGGCGCCCCCGCGGAGAACATGAAGCCGTCGGAGATCCGGGCGAAATGGGGCCGCATCGAGGGCTTCGTGTCGGAGGATCCGGCGGGCACGGACGACACCGAGTACGCGATCTTCTCGGGGCTGCTGCTGGCCCGGCACGGCTCGGCGCTCACGGTCTCCCACGTGGAGCGGGCCTGGCACCACTGGATCGCGGACCTCGACGAGGGGCCGTTCCGGGGCGCGGGCTTCTCGGAGCGCGGCACCCTGGAGAACCTCCGCCGGGGACTGGCGGCCCCCATCTCGGCCCAGCACCGGCACGCGTGGTCGGACGGCCTGGCCATGCGGGCGGCGCCGTTCGGGGTCTTCGCGGCGGGCCGGCCCGCGGAAGCGGCCCGGCTGGTCGCCATCGACGGCACGGTCAGCCATGAAGGCGAGGGGATCTACGGCGGCCAGGCGGTGGCGGCGGGCGTGGCGGCGGCCATGGCGGGCGGGTCGCCCGCCTCGGTCGTCTCGGCGGCCCTCTCCGTCATCCCCTCGGACTCCTGGACGGCCCGCTCCCTGCGCCGGGCGGTCACCGCCGCCCCGCGCGGCGAACGGGCGGTGCGCTCGGCGGTGGTCATCGGCGGCTACCCGTGGACGGACCTGGCCCCGGAGGCGGTGGGCCTGGCGTTCGGCGCCTTCGCCGCGTGCGGGGGCGACTTTCCCTCCTCGGTCCTCACCGCCGTGAACATGGGCCGCGACGCGGACACCACGGCGGCGGTGGCGGGCGCGCTGGCCGGCGCGATGTCGGGCGCCGCCGCGATCCCCGCCGCCTGGTCCTCGGCCATCGGCCACGTCCGCGGCAGCTGCCTCCCCTCGATGCGGGGCTACCACGTGCTGGACATCGCGGACCTCCTCACCCCGGAATACGAGGCCCCCCGATGACACCCCCACCCCCGGAGGACGTCCCCCCGCCCGAACCCCGACAGCGCGCGGCGCTCACCACCCCACCCGCCGACCGTCCCCCGACCCCGCCGGCCCCCACCGGGCAGACCCCGCCCCCCGGGCCCGAAGCCCGACCGCGCGGGGCGCTCACCGACCCCCCGGGCGAAGCCCTGCCGCGCGCGGCACTCATCGCCACTCCGGTCGGCCGCAACCCGACGCCGCCGCAGCCCGCGGCCCCCGAGGCCGAGGCCCGGCCACACACGCTCGCGGACTCCGGGGCACCCTCCGGGCCCGTCTCGGCGGCCCTCCCCGCCCGGGCCCCAGCGGCCGCCACCGACCCGGGTGGGACACGGCCGCACGCGCTCGCGGACTCCGGGGCACCCTCCGGGCCCGTCTCGGCGGCGCTCTCCGCCCCAGCAGCCGCCACGGACCCGGCCGAGGTCCGGCCGCACGCGGTCGCGGGCTCCGGGGCACGCTCCTGGCCCGGGTCGGCGGCGTTCGGCGACCGGGCGACGGCTGCGGCCACGGACCCGGGCGGGGTCCGGCCGCGCATGGTGGTGGCTCTGGAGCCGCGGGCCGCGGTCCGGATCCTGGAGGTCCCCCTCGGCTCGGCCGTCACCGCACGCGCGCAGGACCGTACCGCCCCGGCCGAGCACCCCGCAGGGGCTCAGGCAGGGGACCCGCCCCGCCGGATCGAGGGCCTCCTCCTCGGGCTCGCCGCAGGCGACGCGGCCGGGTGGCCCGCCGCCCGCCACCGCGCCAGCCGGATGCCCGAGTGGACCCGGCGCCTCACCCGCGAGCTCGACACCTTCGCCGAGCACAACGCCACCACCACCCTCCCCGTCCCCATCGCCCTCAACCAGCCCCCCGAACCCCTGCGCCTCGGCCCGTCCGACGACGCCGAGTGGGCCGCCTTCGTCGCCGAGTCCGTGCTCACCGCCGCCGGCGTCCTCCTCAGCGACCTCAGCAGATCGAGGAGGATGCGCGCCGCCATCGACCTGGCGTGGAACGCCCTGGCGTCCGAGGTCGCCGCCGCGGCGGAGCGCGCGCCCGAGGTCGAGTCCGCCGTCCTGCCGCTGCGCGCCCGGATCTCCGTACGCGCCGGCCTCGGCAATCTCGCCACCGGCCTGCGCCCGCCGGCCACCGGGCACGACAACCCGCACTACTTCGACGACGCCGCCTGCATCCGCGCCTGCGTGCTCGCCGTCGTCCACCCCGGCGACGCCGGTGCGGCGGCCGACCTCGCCGAGTTCGACGCCCGCTACACCCAGGACGGCGACGGCGTCCACGGCGCCCGCGCCATGGCCGCCGCCATCGCCACCGCCCTCACCACCGCGGACGTCGACGCCGCCGTGGACGCCGCCCTCGCCCAGCTCCCCGCGGCCACCGAGATCGGCCGCAACGCCCGGCACGCCGTCGAGCTCGCCCGTACCCACACCGACGGCGGCGCCTTCGCCATCGTCCCCACTCTCGAACACGAGATCGTGGACCACGTCTACAGCTACGGGATCGCCGCCGCCGAGACCGTCCCCGTGGCCCTCGCCCTCGCGACCGCCGCCCGCGGGAAGGTGACCGAGGCCGTCCCGGCCGCCGCCTGCCTGTCCCGCGTCGCGGACTCCGCCCCCGCCCTCGCCGGCGCGCTCACCGGCGTGCTCGGCGGCGGCGACTCGATCCCCGCCGCCTGGCGCGAGGCCTGCCGCACCCTCTCCGGCTGCGCCCTCCCCCGCCTCGCCGGCACCGACCTCGTGGAACTCGCCGCGCTCCTCGCGCGCACGGAACTCACCTCACCCAAGGGATGATTCGGACATGACGCTCACGTTGGAGGACCGGGCCTGCGGCGCTCTCGTCGGAGCCGCCGTCGGCGACGCGCTCGGCGGCCCGGTGGAGGGCTGGACCCCGGACCAGATCGTGGAACGGCACGGCGGCCGCGTGCACGGCATCGTCGGCCCGTGGCACGAGGACTGGCGTACGGCGCGCCCGATCGCCCCGTACCACAAGGGCGACGGACACGTCACGGACGACACCTTGATGACGCACGCGCTGGTACGGGTCTACGAAGCCGTACGGGACCATCTCGATGCCCACGCGGTCGCCGAGCACCTGGTCCCCGACCTGATGTCCACCCCGCGCTGGATCCCGGAACTGGAGGCCGAGGCCCTGCCGTTGCAGCGGATCTTCCTCGCCGAGAAGTGGATCGTGACCCGGCTGCACTACGCGCACGTCGACCCGCGCGAGGCGGGCAGCGGCAACATCGTCAACTGTGGCGCGGCGATGTACATGGCGCCGGTGGGCATCGCCAACGCGGGCAACCCGGCGGGCGCGTACGCGGAGGCCCTGGACATCGCCGGCGCGCACCAGTCCTCGTACGGGCGGGAGGCGGCGGGCGTGTTCGCCGCGGCGGTGGCGGCCGCGTGCGTGCCGGGGGCGAGCGCCGCCTCGGTGGTGGAGACGGCCCTGTCCCTGGCCAAGGACGGCACGCGTGCCGCGATCTCGGCCGTCCGGGAAGTGGCCGCCGCCCACCGGGACTTCGAGTCGGCGCTGGCCCCGCTGCGGGCGGCGGTGGCCCCGTACGACTCGGTCGGCCCGGACTACCGCGCGCCCTCGCTCGATGCCCGCCGCCCGTCCCGGCTGCACTCCATCGAGGAACTCCCGATCGCGCTGGGGATGCTGCTCGTCGCGGACGGAGGGTACGAGGCCTCGGTGCTCGGCGCGGTCAACTACGGCCGGGACTGCGACTCCATCGCCACCATGGCGGGGGCGATCGCCGGGGCCCTGGGCGGGGAGGCCGTGGTGCCCGCCGCCTGGGCCAAACAGGTCGCCGAGGCCAGCCGCCTCGACCTGCACGCCCCGGCCGCGGCGATGGCCGCCGTGGCCCGGGAGATCTTCGCCCTCGACCGGTCCCGCCGCCGGACCCACGAGGCGGCCTTCACCGCGATCACGGCCCCCCGATGACCCGGCCCTGCCCCCACCCGCCCGCAGCCCCGGCCGACCCGCCCCCGGCCACCACCACACCCGGTGCCACCACCGCTGCGGCCACCACCCGCGAGGCCGCCCCAGGTGCCGCTGCCACTGCGGTTGCGAGCCCCGAGACCACCACCACGGAAGCCACCACCCCGGGTCGTCGTCCCACCACCCCGAGTCGTCCCACCAACCCCGCGGCCTCCACCCCGGGTGCCACCACACCCGGTGCCACCACCCCAGGTGCCGCTGCCACTGCAGCCGCGAACCCCGAGAGCACCACCGGGGCCGCCACCCCGGCCGCCGCCACGACCGCAACCGCCGCCACCCCGGCCGCCGCCAGGCACGGAGGTCATCAGGTGGCGGTCGCGGAGAGTCCGGCGCGGGCGCCGGCGCGCCCGTCGGACGCCGGGGAGCGTGCGGGAGCCGGCTGCGCCGCGGAGCTCGTGCGTCTCACCTGGGCGCAGCCCGAGGACCTCGTCGGGCACGAGCTGCGCCAGGCGGCCGAGGACGGCCGGGATCCGGAACCCGCCCGGCGGGCCTGGCTGGCGGCGGGCGGCCATCCCGCCCCCGAGCGCGCCGGGGCCTCTCCCGCCCCGGCACCGCCGGAGCTGCGCGCCCTGGCCTCCCGTCTCATGGACGAGCTCGCCGCCCTCCCGTCCCCGACGGCCACCGCCGAGCCGCAGTCCTGGGAGGCCATCCGGGCCACCTGGCCCAAGCCGGGCGGACCGGTCGGCACCCCGGCCGCGGCCCGCACCGCTGAACGGGCCCCCACCGGGCACCCGCCGCAGGCGACCCCCCGGAGCCCCGCCCGCCCGCAAGACGCCGGGACCCGCACGGGGACATCCGGCGGCCCCGACCCCCGTCTGCGGACCCGGCTGGAAGCCGCCTGGCTCGGGCGGGCCGTCGGCTGCCTGCTCGGCAAGCCCGTCGAGAAGCTCCCCCTGGAGGGGATCCGGGCCCTGGCCCGGGCAGCCGGGAACTGGCCGCTGAACGACTGGTTCACCGCACGCGGCGTCCCCCCGGAGGTCCTGGCCGCGCACCCCTGGAACCGCCGCTCCGCCCCCACCTCGCTCGCCGAGAACATCGACGGCATGCCCGAGGACGACGACCTCAACTACCCCCTCCTCGGCCTGCTCCTCCTCCAGCGGCACGGCAAGGGCTTCACGACCGCCGACGTCGCCCGCCTCTGGCTCGACGAACTGCCCGCCGGGCGCACCTTCACCGCCGAGCGGATCGCGTACCGCAACCTGCTGCTCGGGCTGGAGCCGCCCGCCACCGCCACCCACCACAACCCCTTCCGCGAGTGGATCGGCGCCCTCATCCGCGCCGACGTCCACGGCTGGACCAACCCCGGCGACCCGGCCGCCGCCGCGGCCCGGGCGTACCGGGACGCCGTCCTCACCCACACCGCCAACGGCGTCTACGCCGCCCTCTTCGTCGCCGCCGCCACCGCCGAGGCCGCCACCGGCCGCGCCGACGTCCACACCGCGCTGCGGGCCGGACTGGCCGTCGTACCACCCCGCTCCCGCCTCGCCGAGGCCGTCCGCCTCGGGATCCGCGCTGCCCGGGACGAGGCGGACTTCGACCTCGTCGTCGACCGGCTGCACGCGCGCTACGGGCACTACCACTGGGTCCACGCCGTCCCCAACACCGCCCTGATCGCCGCCGCCCTCACCCACGCCGACGGGGACTTCACCCGCTCCGTCTGCCGCGCCGTGTCCGGCGGCTGGGACACCGACTCCAACGGCGCCACCGCCGGCGCCCTGGCCGGACTGATCGCCGGCTCCCCGGACGCCATCCCGCACCGCTGGACCGCGCCCCTCAAGAACCGCCTCGCCACCACCGTCCCCGGCTTCGACGGCATCGGCTTCGACGCCCTCGCCCACCTCACCGCACAGGAGGCAGCACGCTCATGACGGCCATCGCCGTGCTCGGCAGTACGAACATGGACCTCGTCGCCTACGTTCCCAAGGCCCCCCGCCTCGGGGAGACCGTCACGGGACGCGCGTTCCGCACCGTCCCCGGCGGCAAGGGCGCCAACCAGGCCGTCGCCGCCGCCCGCTCGGGAGCGGAGGTGGTGATGATCGGCGCGGTCGGGGCCGACGAGTTCGGCGTACGGCTGCGCTCCGCGCTCACCGCGGCCGGGGTCGAGACGGCGTCCCTGCGTACCGTCGAGGGCGCCAGCGGCACCGCCCACATCACCGTGGACGACGAGGGCGCCAACAGCATCATCGTCATCCCCGGCGCCAACGCCCGCGTCACCGGGCTGGAGGCGGGCGACGACTCCCGGATCGCCGCCGCCGACTCCCTCCTCCTCCAGCTCGAACTCCCCCTGGAGGCCGTACTCGCCGGCGCCCTCTGCGCACGCGCGCACGGCGTCCGTACGGTGCTCACCCCGGCCCCCGCCCGGCCGCTGCCCGCCGAGCTCCTCGCCGCCACCGACCTCCTGGTCCCCAACGAGCACGAGGCGGCCGCCCTCACCGGACTCACCGACCCCCGCCAGGCCGCCGAGGCGCTGCTGCACGACGTGCCCGAGGTGGTGATCACCCTCGGCGCGGCGGGAGTCCTGTACGCCGCCCGGGGCCGGGAGCCGTTGAGCGTGCCCGCGCCCCGGGTCCGGGCCGTGGACACCACCGCAGCCGGGGACACCTTCGTCGGCGCCCTCGCCGTGGCCCTGGGCGAGGGCCGGCCGATGCCGGAGTCCCTGCGCTGGGCCTCGGCGGCGGCCGCGCTCTCCGTCCAGCGCCCCGGCGCCCAGGCCTCGATGCCGACCCGCGCCGAAACCGACGCCCTCGCCCTGGCCGGACGGAAACCGGAGCCGGGGCCGCCGCCCGGATCCGGCGCCCGGACCGGCCCCGGGCAGGCCGATGCACCGGACGCCGGATCCCGGCTCCCGGCGGGAGGCGCCTCGTGAGCGATACCGGTGCGGGCGGCCCTGCCCGGCCCGAGGGGATCGCCTCAGCCGGGCGGCGCCCGGGCCCCGCCCCCGGCACGCCCGGCCCCAGACGCCCCACGAGCCCGTACGGGACCTCGGGCACGGCACCCGGTGCGATGGCGGGACCCGGGGCCGAGCCAGCCCCCGCCGAAGCCCGGCCAGGGCACGGGCCCCTGCAAGGGCTCCGGGTGCTCGACCTCGCCACCCTGTTCGCCGGGCCGCTCGCCGCCACCCTGCTCGGCGACTTCGGCGCCGAGGTGCTCAAGGTCGAGCACCCCGACCAGCCCGACCCCTCCCGCGGCCACGGCCCCGCCAAGGACGGCATCGGCCTGTGGTGGAAGCTGCTCGGCCGGAACAAGCGGACGCTGACCCTCGATCTGTCCACCCCCGGCGGCCGGGACACCCTGCTGCGCCTCGCCGCCACCGCCGACGTGATCATCGAGAACTTCCGCCCCGGCACGCTGGAGAAGTGGGGGCTGGGCTGGCCCGAACTGTCCGCCGCGAACCCGCGCCTGGTCCTGACCCGCGTCACGGCCTTCGGCCAGCAGGGCCCGTACGCCCGCCGCCCCGGTTTCGGCACCCTCGCCGAGGCGATGAGCGGGTTCGCCGCGATCACCGGGGAACCGGACGGGCCACCGACCCTGCCGCCCTTCGGGCTCGCCGACTCGATCGCCGCGCTGACCACCGCGTACGCCGTGATGACGGCCCTCGCCGGCCGCGACCGCACCGGGCACGGGCAGGTCGTGGACCTGGCCATCATCGAGCCGATCCTCACCGTGCTCGGCCCGCACCCCCTCTGGTACGACCAGCTCGGCTTCGTCCAGCCCCGCACCGGAAACCGCTCCACCAACAACGCCCCGCGCAACACCTACCGCAGTGCCGACGGGCGCTGGCTGGCGGTCTCCGCCTCCGCCCAGTCCATCGCGGAGCGGGTCATGCGACTGGTCGGCAGGCCCGAGCTGATCGACGAGCCCTGGTTCGCGACCGGCTCCGGGCGGGCCCGGCACGCGGACGTCCTGGACGAGGCGGTCGGCGGCTGGATCGCCCACCGCAAGGCCGAGGAGGTCGTCGCCGCCTTCGAGGAGGCCGAGGCGGCGGTCGCCCAGGTGTACGACGTCCGGGACGTGATGGCCGACGCCCAGTACGCGGCCCTGGACACGATCACCGAGATCGACGACCCGGAGCTGGGCCCGCTGCGGATGCAGAACATCCTCTTCCGGCTCTCCGAGACCCCCGGCGGGATCCGCTGGGCCGGCCGCCCGCACGGCGCGGACACCGACGAGGTCCTGACCGAGCTCGGGCTGACCGGGGCCGAGATCACCGCGCTGCGGGCCGAGGGAGCCTTGTGATCCTGACTTGGCTGTACGCGCCCGGCGACCGCCCGGAGGTGGTCGCCAAGGCCCTCGGCTGCGGGGCGGACGCCGTGATCGTCGACCTGGAGGACGCGGTCCCGGTCTCCCGCAAGGAGTACGCGCGCGCCGCCACCGCCGAGCTGCTGGGCGAGCGGCCCCCGGTGCCCGTCCACGTCCGCGTCAACGCCCTGGACTCGCCCTGGGGCGGGGCGGACCTCACCGCGCTCGGCGGACTGCGCGGGCTGGCGGGGCTGCGCCTGCCGAAGATCAGCGCCCCGGAGCAGGTCGCCGTCATCGCGGACCGCACCGGCGGGGTGAGCCTCCACGCCCTGCTGGAGTCGGCGCTGGGCGTGGAGCGCGCGTACGAGATCGCCCGCGCGCACCCCGCCCTGCGCGGGCTCTCCCTCGGCGAGGCGGACCTGCGGGCCGATCTGGCCGTGAGCGCGGAGGCGGGCCTGGACTGGTGCCGCTCCCGGGTGGTGGTCGCGGCCCGCGCCGCCGGGCTCGCGCCACCGGCCCAGTCGGTGTTCCCGGACATCCGGGACCTGGAGGCGCTGGCCGTCTCGTGCGCCCGGGGGCGGTCCCTCGGCTTCCTCGGCCGGGCGGCGATCCACCCGCGCCAGCTTCCGGTGATCGAGCGGGCGTATCTTCCGGGGCCGGAGGAGGTCAGCGCCGCCGTGGAGGTCCTGAGCGCGGCGCGGGCCACCCCGGGTGCGCTGGCCCTGCCCGACGGCCGGTTCGTGGACCCGGCCGTCGTGGCGGCGGCGCACCGCACCCTCGCCCTGTCCACCCGGCCGCCCGCGCGCTGACGAGGGCAGAGTGCCGCGCCGTCTCCCGGGGCTCCGCCCCAGACCCCGCGCCTCAAACGCCGGCGAGGCTGAAAAAGCGGGTGTACGCGAAGGGGGGCGCCGCAGCGTGTGCGGCGCCTCCCTCGCGGACCGACCGTTCAGGTCAGAGCTTCTCGGCCCCCGAGGCCTCGGCCTCGCCCGGTTCCGCCTTGCGGAGATCGGCCTTGGCCGCGCCCAGCGGTACGGCGTCCTTGGGCTCCGGAGCCGCAGCGTCCCCGCCCTCACCGCCGGAGGCAACCGGCTCGACGACGTCCTCGCGCCCCGGCCGCAGCTTCGCCGACAGCACCAGGTAGACGACCGCCAGCACGAAGACGACGATCGAGGTCCAGACGTTCAGCCGCAGGCCCAGGATGTGGTGCGCCTCGTCGACCCGCATGTACTCGATCCAGCCGCGCCCGACGCAGTACGCGGCCACGTACAGGGCGAACGCCCGCCCGTGCCCGAGCGTGAAGCGGCGGTCGGCCCAGATCACCAGCACGGCGACGCCGATGCACCAGAGCGACTCGTACAGGAAGGTCGGGTGGTAGGTCCCCGCGTCCCGGTTCGGGCCCGCGGTGATCTCCACCGCCCACGGCAGGTCGGTGGCCCGGCCGTACAGCTCCTGGTTGAACCAGTTGCCCCAGCGCCCGCAGGCCTGGGCCAGCGCGATACCGGGGGCCAGGGCGTCCGCCCAGGCCGGCAGCGGGATACCGCGCAGCCGGCAGCCGATCCAGGCACCCACCGCGCCCAGCGCGATCGCGCCCCAGATGCCGAGGCCGCCCTCCCAGATCTTGAAGGCGTCGACCCAGTTGCGGCCCTCGCCGAAGTAGAGCTGGTAGTCGGTGATCACGTGGTAGAGGCGACCGCCGACCAGGCCGAACGGCACCGCCCACACGGCGATGTCCGCGACCGTGCCCGGCTTTCCGCCGCGCGCGATCCAGCGCCGGTTGCCGAGCCAGACGGCGACGAAGACGCCGATGATGATGCAGAACGCGTAGCCGCGGAGCGGGATCGGTCCGAGATGGATCACGCCGGTCGACGGACTGGGGATGTAAGCAATGTCCATGGCAGACCTGACGCTACCCTGCCGGGCGGTGCGGACCGCAACCCGCCCGGCAAGACGAAACCAAATCCACACATGGACGGGTGGTCCTCAGTCTCCCGAGGATCCGTTCGGGGAGCGGTCCGGGAGGCGGTCCGAGGAGCGGTCCGGGGAGCGTTCCGAGGAGCCGGTCGACGCCGCCTTCGAGGCCGACGGCGAGGCCTTCGCCCCGGCCTTCGCCCCGGATCCCGACGTCGAACCCGCCGACGGCGAGGCCTTCGCCGCCCCCTTCGCGGCCCCGGCCCCGCCGGAGCCCTTGGCCTCCACCAGCTCCTTCAGCTTCTGCGGGCTCACCTGATTGGCCTGGTCGCCCAGGATGTCCTTGCCGTCCAGGAGCACGGTCGGCGTGCCCCGGAAGTTCCCGGCGCGGAAGGCCTCCTGCGACTTGCCGACCCAGCTGTTGTGCGTGCCGTCCTCGACGCACGCACGGAACGCGGGCGTGTCGAGCCCCTCCACCTTGCCCGCCAGTTCCAGCAGCTTGGCGTTCTTGCCGAAGGCGTCGTCGACCTCGTGCGGCTGGTTCTGGAAGAGGACGTCGTGGTACGCCGTGAACTTCCCGGCGTCCTGCGCGCAGGCCGCCGCGTTCGCGGACTTCAGCGAGCCGCTGCCGCCCATCCTCGCGTCGATGAGCGTGACCAGGTGGTATTCGACCTTGAGCAGCCCCTTGGCCTCCAGGTCGTGGATGACGTCCCGGTAGAGGTCCTCGAAGTTCTTGCAGGCGGGGCAGCGGAAGTCCTCCCACACGGTGAGGGTGGACTTGGCCTCCGCCTTTCCCGTCTGGATGGCGAGGGCGTCCTTGCCGGTGGCCCCGGAGGGCGCGATCAGCGGGCCCTCCTTGGCGGTGCCGCCGTCCTTGCCGGTGTTCGCCGCGATCACGCCGACGACGGTCGCCAGCCCGAGCACGCCGACCACCGCCGCCGCCACGATCAGCGTCCGCCGGCGCTTGTCCCGGGTCTTCTGCCGCTCGCGCTCCACGAGGAGTCGCTCCCGGGCCGATCGTTTCGTCGCATCGCGGTTCGCACCGTCGTTCTTCTCGCTCACGTTCGGCCAAACGAAGCAGGGAGGCACTCGCGTGCCTCCCCGCTCCCACTTCCACCCGATCGGGCTACAGAACCCGCTCAGATGTCCACACTTCTGATCGAACGCGCGTGTCAGCTCCGGCGTACGCCCTGCGCGAGTTCGCCCGCGAGTGCCCGAACGGCGTCCAGTCCGGCCGTCAGGTCCGGCGCGTCCAGCAGCAGCTTCACGAAGGCCGAGCCGACGATCACACCGTCGGCGAAGCCCGCGACCTCCTTGGCCTGTGCGGCGTTGGAGACGCCCAGGCCGACGCAGACGGGGAGCCCACGGCGGGCACCATCGGTGGCCCGGGTGCGCCGCACCAGGTCCTGCGCCTGGTTGCCGACCGATTCGCGGGTGCCGGTGACGCCCATGAGGGAAGCCGCGTAGACGAAGCCGGAACCGGCCTCCGTGATGGTCGCCAGGCGCTCGTCCTTGCTGCTCGGCGCCACGACGAAGACGGTCGCCAGACCGTGCTTCTCGGCGTGCTCGCGCCACAGCGCGGACTCCTGCACCGGCAGGTCGGGCAGGATGCAGCCCGCGCCGCCCGCCGCCGCCAGCTCGGCGGTGAAGCGCTCGACGCCGTAGCGGTCGATGGGGTTCCAGTACGTCATCACCAGGATCGGGGCGCCGGTGGCCTCGGACGCCTCCCGCACGGTGCGCATCACGTCCGCGATCTTGACCCCGCCGCGCAGGGCGATGTCGTCGGCGGTCTGGATGACCGGGCCGTCGAGCACCGGGTCGCTGTGCGGCAGGCCGACCTCGACGACGTCCGCGCCGCCCGCGACGACGGCCTTGACGGCTTCGATCCCGCCGTCCACGGTCGGGAAGCCGGCGGGCAGGTAGGCGACGAGTGCGGCCCGGTCCTCGGACTTCGCCTTGGCGAGGGTCGCGCTCAGCAGCTCGATGTTTCCGTTGGCGCTCACTTGTCGTCCCCCTCGGAGAACTCGTTCTCGGCGACTTCCCCGTCGGCGTCGTACAGGCCGAAGTACCGGGCCGCCGTGTCCATGTCCTTGTCGCCGCGGCCGGACAGGTTGACCACGATCAGGCCGTCCTTGCCCAGCTCCCTGCCCAGGTCGAGCGCCCCGGCGAGGGCGTGCGCCGACTCGATCGCCGGGATGATCCCCTCGGTGCGGGAGAGCAGGCGCAGGGCCTGCATCGCGGCGTCGTCGGTGACCGCGCGGTACTCGCCGCGGCCGGAGTCCTTGAGGTACGAGTGCTCCGGGCCGATGCCGGGGTAGTCCAGACCGGCCGAGATGGAGTACGGCTCGGTGATCTGGCCCTCGTCGTCCTGGAGGACGTACGAGCGGGAGCCGTGCAGGATCCCGGGCTCGCCGGCGGTCAGCGTGGCCGCGTGCTCGCCGGTCTCGACGCCGTGCCCGGCGGGCTCGAAGCCGACCAGGCGGACGTCGGCGTCCGGGATGAAGGCGTGGAAGAGGCCGATGGCGTTCGAGCCGCCGCCGACGCAGGCCGCGACGGCGTCGGGCAGCCGGCCGGCGCGTTCCAGGATCTGGCGGCGGGCCTCGACACCGATGACCCGGTGGAAGTCGCGGACCATGGCCGGGAAGGGGTGGGGGCCGGCGACCGTACCGAAGAGGTAGTGGGTCCGGTCCACGTTGGCGACCCAGTCCCGGAACGCCTCGTTGATCGCGTCCTTCAGGGTCCGGGAGCCGGACTTCACGGCGATGACCTCGGCGCCCAGCATCCGCATCCGGGCCACGTTCAGGGCCTGGCGCTGGGTGTCGATCTCGCCCATGTAGATGGTGCAGTCGAGGCCGAAGAGCGCGCACGCGGTGGCGGTGGCCACACCGTGCTGGCCGGCGCCGGTCTCGGCGATGACCCGGGTCTTGCCCATGCGCTTGGTGAGCAGCGCCTGGCCCAGCACGTTGTTGATCTTGTGTGACCCGGTGTGGTTGAGGTCCTCGCGCTTGAGGAAGATCCGGGCGCCGCCGGCGTGCTCGGCGAAACGGGGCACCTCGGTGAGGGCGCTGGGGCGGCCGGTGTAGTTGACCATGAGCTCATTGAGCTCGGCCGCGAAGGCCGGGTCGCCCTTGGCCTTCTCGTACTCGACGGCGACCTCGTCCACGGCGGCGACGAGCGCCTCCGGGATGAACTTGCCGCCGAAGTCGCCGAAGTAACCCTCGGCGTTCGGAACGTGACCCTCCGGGTCCGGGATGAAGAACTCGCTGGACATGTCCAGTGCTCCTACGGGTGCGAGATGCGGCGGGTGGATTCACCGTATTGCGCCGCCCGCCCGTGCCGCGCACACCCCGCTGGGGAGGTGGCCGCGTACGGTGCGGTCAGCCTGCGCCCGGAGCCGGTCGGCCCGGGCGGCAGGCCGTACGGGGCCACCTCGCGGCGCGGTACGTCCGGCGTACCGGGCCGCGGCGGCCCTCGTTACAGCGCGCCTCCGCGGCGCCATCGCATGCCGTTGACCTGACCGGGCTCGGAGCCGATCACGTACCGGACCCGTCGCCCGTGCACGCGCCGGGCCGGGGCGCGGCAGCCGCGAGGGCGGCAGCCGCGCGCCAGGGGCGCGTGCGCCGTCGGCACGCCGACCGGGCCGCGGCGGCCGGGTCGGGTGCGGACGGAGGGGCGGTTGTGGGTCATGGGGACGGGTCAGCTCCGCCCGTGGCGCAGGGCGGGGTGGGCGCCGGCGGCGACGAGGTCGGCCACGGCCGCCTTCGGGTCGCGGCCGGTCACCAGGGACTCCCCGACGAGGACGGCGTCGGCGCCCTCGTTGGCGTAGGCGATCAGGTCGTGCGGCCCACGGATGCCGGACTCGGCGACCTTGACGATGTGGGCCGGGATCTCGCCGACGACGCGCTCGAAGGTGGAGCGGTCGACCTTGAGGTCCTTGAGGTTGCGGGCGTTGACGCCGATGATCTTGGCACCGGCGGCGACCGCGCGCTCCACTTCCTCCTCGTCGTGGACCTCGACGAGCGGGGTGAGGCCGATGGACTCGGCCCGCTCGATGAGGGAGACGAGGGCTTCCTGTTCCAGGGCCGCGACGATCAGCAGAGCGAGGTCGGCGCCGTAGGCGCGGGCCTCCCAGAGCTGGTACGCCGTGACGATGAAGTCCTTGCGCAGGATCGGGATGTCCACGCGGGCGCGGACGGCCTCCAGGTCGGCCAGCGAGCCGCCGAATCGGCGCTGTTCGGTGAGGACGGAAATGACCGCCGCACCGCCCGCCTCGTAGTCGGCGGCGAGCCCGGCCGGATCCGCGATCGCGGCCAGCGCGCCCTTGGAGGGGCTGGAACGCTTGACCTCGCAGATCACCTTGACGCTGTCGCCGCGCAGGGCAGCGACGCCGTCCTTGGCCTGGGGCGCCTTGGCGGCACGCTCCTTGAGCTCGTCGAGGCTCACGCGGGCCTGCCGTTCGGCAAGGTCTTCGCGGACCCCTTCGATGATCTCGTCGAGCACACTCACGCGAGCGGCCCCCTTCCGGGTCGATGACGGTCGGCCGCCTTGCAGACACGTACAACTGCAAGGTCAGCAATCAAATGGTATCCGCAGGAGGCGTTGCACTCCGCACGCGGTTGACGGCGTCCCAGTAACTGGACATCCGGAATCCGGGCTTCATATGGGCTGCTGACGGGGCTCAGGGGGCCAGCGCGGAGCCGAAAGAAAGATTTCGGACAACGGCGAAAATCAGCGCCACCGCGCCGATCGCCCACCAGTACGGCGGCCGTAGGACGATCCGCGGGACCGGCCCGCCCCGGACGGCGCGAACCAGCCACACGGCCATGAACCCGGCGAAGGCGAAGTAGCCCACGACGGCGAGGGCATTTGCCCCGAAAGCTGCGATCAGATCGCCGTGGGCGAACGCGTACGCGCTGCGCAGGCCACCGCAGCCCGGGCACAGGATTCCGGTCAGCCGCAGCAGGGGGCAGACCGGATAGTGGCCCGGTTCATTGGGGTTCACGGTGCCCACATACGCAAAGGCCGAGGCGGCCGCGGCCAGGTAGAGGGCCGGGGCGGCGAGCCGCCGGGCCCGGGACGGCCGCTCGGCGGGCGCCGGCGGCGGCAGGACATCGGGGGTGCGGGGGGCGTCCACGCGCTGATTCTCTCCGGTCATGACAAAAGGCGCAGCCCGACGGGGCCGCGCCTTTCGGCTGCGCCGCTTGGAACGGCGTCGGTCACGCGCGCTCAGACCTTGGAAGCGACCTTGGCGGCGGCGATGACCTCGGCGAGGTCCTTGTGCGAGGCCTTCGGGGCGCCCATGCCGGCGGCCTTCATCGCCATGCCGACGACACCGCCGAGCGCGACGACGACGAGACCGGCCCAGAAGCCGAGCGGGTTCGCGATCACCATGAAGGCACCGGAGATGCAGAAACCGATGAAGGCGATGATGACACCGGTCCAGGCGGCCGGGGTGTGTCCGTGGCTAGTGCCCGCCATGAGTTGCTCCTCGTTGCTCTGTCGCGCTGCTGTGTCGAACGTGCGGTCTGTGTCGAACGCTCGGTGACCATTGTCCCGCACCGGGCGACTTCGCCGTCCACGGGGGTCGGGTCAGCGGGTCGGGTCAGCGGCCGGGTCGGCGGGCCGGTCAGCGGGCCGGATCGGCGGTCGGGCCGGTGGTCGGGCCGGTGGTCGGGCCGGTGGTCGGGTCCTCTCCGCGGTCCAGAGCCTTCCACAGATCTTCCGGCCGGTCGGGATCCACCGCCGCGACGGTACGCCGACGGGGGCTGCCGTCCCGCTCGTAGCGGCCGCCCATCGAGGGCCAGCTCCGCCCGAAGCGCAGCGCCAGCAGTCCGGCGGCCAGGATCAGGACCGCGCCGGCGGCCGTGACGTACGGCCATGTGGTCTGGGTCAGCGCGGCCACCTGCGCCGCGGTGTCCGCGGTCGTACGGGCGGCCTGCGCGTCCAGGGCGCTGCGGCCGCCGTCGCCGAAGACGGCGGACAGGGCAGCGCCCAGGCCGCTGAGCGCCAGCAGTCCCGACACCAGCAGCCGGGCCTTGCCGCGTACGGCGAAGACGGCGACCAGGGCGGCGAGGCCCACGATGGCCAGGGCCGCCGGGAGCCCGGTGACGGCCCGCCCGTCCGCGGCCAGCTGGAGCGAGTCGCCGCCGATGGCGGTGGTGCCCCTGGCCCAGGTCCGGCCGGAGGCGAGCAGGACGACGGTGGCGCCGAGCGCGCCGAGCAGCAGGGCGGCGGCCACGCTGCGCCGGGCGCTGCGGTGGCCGGGAGCCTCGGGCTCGGGGGCGGCATCGGTTCGGGGCGGGGGTACGGCACTCACGTACCCCACTATCCCCTACGCCCTCAGGAACCGTGGAGGCGGTTCGCCGCTCCCACCGCGCGCAGCACGGCGGCCGCCTTGTTGCGGCACTCGTTGTCCTCCAGCTCGGGCACCGAGTCGGCGACGACACCGGCGCCGGCCTGCACGTACGCCGTGCCGTCGCGCAGCAGCGCGGTGCGGATGGCGATGGCCGTGTCGGAGTCCCCGGCGAAGTCCAGGTAGCCGACGCAGCCGCCGTAGAGACCGCGGCGGGAGGGCTCCAGCTCCTCGATGATCTGCATGGCGCGGGGCTTCGGCGCGCCCGAGAGGGTGCCGGCCGGGAAGCAGGCGGTGAGCACGTCGAAGGCGGACCTGCCCTCGGCGACCCGCCCGGTGACCGTGGACACGATGTGCATGACGTGCGAGTACCGCTCGACGGACATGAAGTCGACGACCTCGACGGAGCCCGGCTCGCAGACCCGGCCGAGGTCGTTGCGGCCGAGGTCGACGAGCATCAGGTGCTCGGCGCGCTCCTTGGGGTCGGCCAGCAGCTCCTCGGCGAGGTCGTGGTCCTCCTGCGGGGTGGCGCCGCGGTGCCGGGTGCCGGCGATGGGGTGGACCATGGCCCGCCCGTCCTCGACCTTGACCAGCGCCTCGGGGCTGGACCCGACCACGTCGAAGCCGTTCTCGAATCGGAAGAGGTACATGTACGGGGAGGGGTTGGTGGCCCGCAGCACCCGGTAGACGTCCAGCGCGGAGGCCTTGCACGGGGTCTCGAACCGCTGCGAGGGCACCACCTGGAAGGCCTCGCCGGCCCGGATCCGCTCCTTGATGTCCTCGACGGCCGCCTGGTACTTCTCGCCGCCCCACAGCGCGGAGAACTCCGGGAGCTCGGAGGCGGGCAGCGGGGTCGGGGTGTAGGGGGCGGGCCGCGCGAGGTCCTCCTCCATGGCGTCGAGCCTGGCCACCGCGTCCGCGTACGCCTCGTCCACGCCGGTGTCGAGGTCGTTGTGGTTGATCGCGTTGGCGATGAGCTGGACGGTGCCGTCCCAGTGGTCCAGGACCGCCAGGTCGGAGGTGAGCAGCATGGTCAGCTCGGGCAGCTCCAGGTCGTCCCTGGTGTGCTCGCCGATGCGCTCCAGGCGGCGCACGATGTCGTAGCCGAGGTAGCCGACCATGCCGCCGGTGAAGGGCGGCATGCCTCCCGCGAGGTCGCGGGGGGTGTGCAGGGCCTCGACCGTGGCGCGCAGGGCGTCGAGGGGGTCGCCGTCGGTGGGTACGCCGACGGGCGGGGTGCCGATCCAGTGCGCCCGGCCGTCCCGCACGGTCAGGGTGGCGTCGCTGCGGACCCCGATGAAGGAGTACCGGGACCAGGAACGGCCGTTCTCCGCGGACTCCAGCAGGAAGGTGCCCGGGCGTTCGGCGGCCAGCTTCCGGTAGAGCCCGACGGGGGTGTCCCCGTCGGCCAGCAGCTTGCGGCTCACGGGGATGACGCGGCGGTCGGCCGCGAGCTTGCGGAACGTCTCAAGATCCATTGCGTGGGACCCTACCTAGTCGGCTGCGCGGAGGAGGACATCGTCGTCGAAGCAGGTGCGCGCGCCGGTGTGACAGGCGGCTCCGACCTGGTCGACCTTGACGAGCACGGTGTCGGCGTCGCAGTCGAGAGCGACGGACTTCACGTGCTGGAAGTGGCCGGAAGTATCCCCCTTCACCCAGTACTCCTGACGGCTGCGGGACCAGTAGGTGCAGCGGCCGGTGGTCAGGGTGCGGTGCAGGGCCTCGTCATCCATCCAGCCCAGCATGAGCACCTCACCGGTGTCGTACTGCTGGGCGATGGCCGGTACCAGGCCGTCGGCGGAGCGCTTGAGGCGCGCGGCGATGGCGGGATCGAGGGTGCCGGGGCGGGGGGACGTACTCATGCGGCCATTGTGCCGGGCCGGGATGGGGGGAATGATCCTTGTCCGCCTGATGAGCAGGCGCGCGGCGTGTTCCGGCCGTAGGCTGGCCGGCATGTCAACCCATGCGAAGCGTGAACGACTGCTGCTGGCGGACCTGTTGGAGGCGGCCGGTCCGGAGGCCCCCACGCTGTGCGACGACTGGACCTGCCGGGAACTGGCCGCGCACGTGGTCGTCCGGGAGCGCAGGCCGGACGCGGCGGGCGGGATCCTGCTGAACGTCCTGAAGGCGCGCCTGGACAAGGCGATGGAGGAGTACACCGCCAAGCCGTACGAGGAACTGATCCAGCTGATCCGGACCGGCCCGCCGAAGATGTCGGTGTACGCGCTGAAGCAGCTCGACGAGGCGGCGAACGCGATCGAGTTCTACGTCCACGCGGAGGATGTCCGCCGGGCGCAGCCCGACTGGTCCCCGCGGGAACTGGACCCGGTGTTCTCGGACGCGCTGTGGTCCCGCCTGGAGAAGCTGGCCCGCATCACGGGCCGCCGCTCGCCGGTGGGCCTGGTGCTGCGCCGTCCGAACGGGCAGACCGCGGTGGCGCACAAGGGTGCGCCGGTGGTGACGGTGACGGGTGAGCCGGGCGAACTGACCCTGTTCTGCTTCGGCCGCCAGGACGCTGCCGCGGTCACCCTCGACGGTGACAAGGAGGCCGTCGCCAAACTGACGACGGCCAAGCTGGGCATCTAAACCTGCGGCGCCGCTGTCGGGGGCTCTGCCCCCGAACCCCCGCGCCTCAAACGCCGGCGAGGCTATTTTTAGCCCCGCCGGCGTTTGAGGCGCGGGGTCTGGGGCGGAGCCCCAGGAGGCGGCCTCAGCGGACCGGGTGGCCCGCTTCGCGGAGGGCGGTCTTGACCTCGGAGATCCGCAGGTCACCGAAGTGGAACACCGACGCCGCGAGCACCGCGTCGGCGCCCGCCGCGATCGCCGGGGCGAAGTGCGCCAGCTCGCCCGCGCCGCCCGAGGCGATCACGGGGACCGTGACGTGCTTGCGTACGGCCGCGATCATCTCGGTGTCGTAGCCGTCCTTGGTGCCGTCCGCGTCCATCGAGTTCAGCAGGATCTCCCCGGCGCCCAGTTCCGCGGCCCGGTGGGCCCACTCGACGGCGTCGATGCCCGTGCCCCGGCGGCCGCCGTGCGTGGTGACCTCGAAGGAGCCCGACTCGGTCCTGCGGGCGTCGACCGACAGTACGAGGACCTGACGGCCGAAGCGCTCCGCGATCTCCTGGATGAGCTCGGGGCGGGCGATCGCGGCGGTGTTCACGCCCACCTTGTCCGCACCGGCCCGCAGCAGCTTGTCCACGTCGTCCGCGGTGCGGACGCCGCCGCCCACGGTCAGCGGGATGAAGACCTGCTCGGCGGTCCTGCGCACCACGTCGTACGTGGTCTCGCGGTTCCCGGAGGACGCGGTGATGTCGAGGAAGGTCAGCTCGTCGGCGCCCTCGGCGTCGTACAGCTTGGCCATCTCCACCGGGTCACCGGCGTCCCGCAGGTTCTGGAAGTTGACGCCCTTGACGACCCGGCCGTTGTCCACGTCCAGGCAGGGGATCACCCGTACGGCGAGAGTCATGCGGACGCTCCTCGGTAGGCCTCGACCTCGACCTCGACGACCATGCCCGGGTCGACGAAGCCAGAAACGATGATCATGGATGCGGCGGGGCGGACCGCGTCGAACAGCTCCTTGTGGGCGCGGCCCACGTCGTCCACGTCCCGGGCGTGGGTGAGGTACATCCGGGTGCGGACCACGTCCTCGGGACCGAGCCCGGCCTGGGCGAGGGCCTTGAAGGCCACGCCGAAGGCCATGATCGCCTGCTCGTACGGGCCGCCGCCGTCGGCCGCGGTGCAGCCGGAGACGAGCACGAGGCCGTTGGGGAGCTGAACGGCGCGGGAGTAGCCGATCACGTCCTCGTAGGCGCCGCCGGACGAGATGCGGCGTACTTCGTCGGAGCTCATGCGGAGACCACCTTCAGGGCTTCTTCCAGGGTGAAGGCCTTGGCGTACAGGGCCTTGCCGACGATCGCGCCCTCGACGCCCAGCGGCACCAGCTCGGCGAGCGCCCGCAGGTCGTCCAGGGAGGAGATGCCTCCGGAGGCGACGACGGGGCGGTCGGTGGCGGCGCAGACGTTCTTCAGCAGCTCCAGGTTGGGGCCGGTGAGCGTGCCGTCCTTGCCGATGTCGGTGACGACGTAGCGGGCGCAGCCCTCGGAGTCCAGCCGCGCGAGGGTCTCGTACAGGTCACCGCCCTCGCTGGTCCAGCCGCGGCCCTTGAGGGTGGTGCCGCGTACGTCGAGGCCGACCGCGATCTTGTCGCCGTGCTCGGCGATCGCCCTGGCGGCCCACTCGGGGGTCTCCAGGGCCGCGGTGCCGAGGTTGACGCGGGTGCAGCCGGTGGCGAGGGCCGCGGCCAGCGAGGCGTCGTCGCGGATGCCGCCGGAGAGCTCGACCTTGATGTCCATGGCGGCGGTGATCTCGGCGACCAGGGCGCGGTTGTCGCCGGTGCCGAAGGCGGCGTCGAGGTCGACCAGGTGCAGCCATTCGGCGCCGGAGCGCTGCCAGGCGAGGGCCGCCTCCAGCGGGGAACCGTAGGAGGTCTCGCTGCCGGACACCCCGTGCACGAGGCGGACGGCCTGGCCGTCGCGGACGTCGACCGCGGGGAGGAGTTCCAGCTTGGCGGAGTGCGCGGTCATCACAGGGTCTCGATCCAGTTGGTGAGGAGCTGGGCGCCGGCGTCGCCGGACTTCTCCGGGTGGAACTGGGTGGCCCACAGGGCCCCGTTCTCCACCGCCGCGACGAAGCGCTCGCCGTGGGTGGCCCAGGTGACCTTGGGGGCGCGGATCAGCGGGTTGGTGGTCTCCAGGCTCCAGTCGTGCGCCGCGTAGGAGTGCACGAAGTAGAACCGGGCGTCGGCGTCCAGGCCGGCGAAGGCCTGGCTGTCGGCCGGGGCCTCGACGGTGTTCCAGCCCATGTGGGGGACGATGGGGGCCTTGAGCGGGCCGACTGTGCCGGGCCACTCGTCGAGGCCCTCGGTCTCGACGCCGTGCTCGATGCCGCGCTCGAAGAGGATCTGCATGCCGACGCAGATGCCCATGACGGGGCGGCCGCCGGAGAGCCGGCGGCCGATGATCCAGTCGCCGCGGACGTCCTTGAGGCCCTGCATGCAGGCGGAGAAGGCGCCGACGCCGGGGACGAGGAGTCCGTCGGCGTCCATGGCCTTGTCGTAGTCGCGGGTGATCTCGACGTCGGCGCCGGCGCGGGCGAGGGCGCGCTCGGCGGAGCGGACGTTGCCGAAGCCGTAGTCGAAGACCACGACCTTCTTGGTGGGGCGTGCTGTGCTCATTCCCAGATTCCTTGGATCCGCAGGACTCCGGCGAGCAGACACATCGCGGAGCCGATGGCGAGCAGGACGATGACCGACTTGGGCATCTGCTGCTTGTGGAAGGAGTAGACGCCGCCGGCCAGGAACAGGCCGAGGACGATCAGGATGGTGTTGAGGCCGGTCACGGCTAGAGGGCGCCCTTCGTGGAGGGCAGGATGCCGGCCGCGCGCGGGTCGAACTCGGCGGCGTAGCGCAGGGCCCGGGCGAGGGCCTTGAACTGGCACTCCACGATGTGGTGGGCGTTGCGGCCGTACGGGACGTGGATGTGCAGGGCGATCTGGGCCTGCGCGACGAAGGACTCGAAGATGTGCCGGGTCATCGTCGTGTCGTACGTGCCGATCATCGGCGCCATGTTCTCGGGCTCGGTGTGCACGAGGTAGGGGCGGCCGGACAGGTCCACGGTTACCTGGGCGAGGGACTCGTCGAGCGGGACGGTGCAGTTGCCGAAGCGGTAGATGCCCACCTTGTCGCCGAGGGCCTGCTTGAAGGCGGCGCCCAGCGCGAGGGCGGTGTCCTCGATGGTGTGGTGGGTGTCGATGTGCAGGTCGCCGTCGGTCTTGACCGTGAGGTCGAAGAGGCCGTGGCGGCCGAGCTGGTCGAGCATGTGGTCGTAGAAGCCCACGCCCGTCGAGACGTCGACCTGGCCGGTGCCGTCGAGGTTTATCTCGACGACGACCGAGGTCTCCTTGGTGGTCCGTTCGACCCGTCCGATGCGGCTCATGCGTGCTGCTCCTTCTTCAGTGCGCGAACCGCTTCCAGGAACGCGTCGTTCTCTGCCGGCGTGCCGGCGGTGACCCGCAGTCGGCCCGGTACGCCGTTGTCCCGGACCAGGACGCCCTGGTCGAGGATCTTCTGCCAGGCGGTGTGGGCGTCCTCGAACTTCCCGAACTGGATGAAGTTCGCGTCGGACTCGGTGACCTCGTAGCCGAGGGCCCGCAGTTCGACGACCAGGCGGTCCCGCTCGGCCTTGAGCTGCTCGACGTAGCCGAGCAGGGTGTCGGTGTGCTCCAGGGCGGCCAGCGCGGTCGCCTGGGTGACGGCCGACAGGTGGTACGGCAGGCGCACCAGCTGCACGGCGTCGACGACGGCGGGGTGCGCGGCCAGGTAGCCCAGGCGCAGACCGGCCGCGCCGAAGGCCTTGGACATGGTCCGGGAGACCACCAGATTCGGCCGTCCCTCGATGAGGGGCAGCAGCGAGTCGCGGTGGCTGAACTCCACGTACGCCTCGTCGACGATCACCAGGGAGGGCTTGGCCGCCTGGGCGGCCTCGTAGAGAGCGAGGACCGTCTCGGCCTCGACCGCGGTACCCGTGGGGTTGTTGGGCGAGGTGATGAAGACGACGTCGGGCGCGTGCTCGGCGATCGCCCGCTCGGCCGCCTCCACGTCGATCGTGAAGTCCTCGCGGCGCGGGCCGGAGATCCACCCGGTGCCGGTGCCGCGGGAGATCAGCGCGTGCATCGAGTACGAGGGCTCGAAGCCGATCGCGGTGCGGCCGGGCCCGCCGAAGGTCTGCAGCAGCTGCTGGATGACCTCGTTGGAGCCGTTGGCGGCCCATACGTTCTCCCGCGCGACCGGGTGCTTGCCCGTACGGGTGAGGTAGGCGGCCAGCTCGGTGCGCAGCTCGACCGCGTCCCGGTCGGGGTAGCGGTTGAGGGTGCGGGCGGCCTCGGCGACGCGCTCGGCGATGCGCCGTACGAGCGCCTCGGGGAGCTCGTACGGGTTCTCGTTCGTGTTCAGCTGGACGGGCACGTCGAGCTGCGGGGCGCCGTACGGGGTCTTGCCGCGCAGCTCGTCCCGGATGGGCAGGTCGTCGATGCCGATGGTGTCGGTCATACGGTCGGCACCTTCCACTCGAAGCGCGCCTTGAGGGCGGCGCCGTGCGCGGGCAGGTCCTCGGCCTCGGCCAGCGTCACCACGTGGTGGGTGACCTCGGCGAGCGCGTCGCGCGTGTAGTCGACGATGTGGATGCCGCGCAGGAAGGACTGCACGGACAGGCCGGAGGAGTGGCAGGCGCAGCCGCCGGTGGGCAGCACGTGGTTCGACCCGGCGCAGTAGTCGCCGAGCGAGACCGGGGCCCACGGACCGACGAAGATCGCACCGGCGTTGCGTACGCGGGCGGCCCAGGCGGCGGCGTCGGCGGTCTGGATCTCCAGGTGCTCGGCTCCGTACGCGTCGACGACCTTGAGGCCGTCCTCCAGGCTGTCGACCAGCACGATCGCGGACTGCTTGCCGGCGAGGGCGGGCTTGATCCGGTCCTCGACGTGCTTGGTCGCGGCGACCTGCGGCTCAAGCTCCCGCTCGACGGCCTCGGCGAGCTCCGCGGAGTCCGTGACGAGCACGGCCGCGGCCAGCGGGTCGTGCTCGGCCTGGCTGATCAGGTCGGCGGCGACGTGCACCGGGTCGGCCGTGGAGTCCGCGAGGACCGCGATCTCGGTCGGACCGGCCTCGGTGTCGATGCCGATCTTCCCGGTGAAGTAGCGCTTGGCGGCCGCGACCCAGATGTTGCCGGGGCCGGTCACCATGTTCACGGGCAGGCAGTCCTCGGTGCCGTACGCGAACATCGCGACGGCGACGGCGCCGCCCGCCGCGTACACCTCGTCCACACCGAGCAGCGCGCACGCGGCGAGGATCGTCGGGTGCGGCAGACCGCCGAACTCCTTTTGCGGCGGGGACGCGAGCGCGATGGACTCGACGCCCGCCTCCTGCGCCGGCACGACGTTCATGACGACGGAGGAGGGGTACACCGAGCGGCCGCCCGGGGCGTACAGCCCCACGCGCTCCACCGGAACCCACTTCTCGGTCACCGTGCCGCCGGGGACCACCTGGGTGGTGTGCTCGGTGCGGCGCTGGTTCCGGTGCACGATCCGGGCGCGCCGGATCGACTCCTCCAGGGCGGCGCGGACGGCCGGGTCCAGCTCTTCCAGGGCGGCCTTGATGGCCTCCGCGGGTACCCGGACCTGCGAGAGCTCGACTCCGTCGAACTTCTGCGCGTACTCGATCAGCGCCGCCGTGCCACGATGATGCACGTCCTCGCAGATGGGCCGCACCTTCTCCAGGGCGGCTTCTACGTCGAACTCGGCACGGGGCAGCAGATCGCGCAGGGCGCCGCCCTCGGGGAGGGCGGAACCGCGCAGGTCGATTCGAGAGATCACGTCCCAATTCTCTCAGACCGCCTCACGCCACCGTTCGCCCGTATCACTGGCTGATACACGCCCCGGATGTCACAGGGGCCCGTTAGCTTTGATCACGAACGTCGTGAAGGCGTGAGGGGACAGCGGAGGGGGGCCGCCATGACCGAGGCACGCGTGGGTGAGGAGCCGGCGGACCTCACCCCTGCCGAGCACCGCATGTGGGAGGCGTACCGCACGGGCAGCGTCTGCGATCTCAGTGCCCGCGCCGCCGGCCAGGACGATCCGCACGCCGACCGCGTCTGGGGCGCCGGGCGCAGCGTCCGCGCCGAGGTGGTCGCCCTGCTGCTGCTCCACGGGCCGCCGCCGATACCGGGCCGGGTGGCCTCCTTGAAGCTGCGCGGCGTGCGGATCACGGGGCGGCTCGATCTGTCCGGCGGCTCGGTGGCCCCGTACGTGGAGCTCCAGTCCTGCCGCTTCGACAGCGAGATCCAGCTGTCCGAGGCCCGCTTCGGCACGCTGCGCCTGATCAACTGCGCGATTCCGCGGCTGGAGGCGGCCCGCCTGCACACCGAGGGCGATCTGCACCTGCCGCGCTGCCGGGTGGCGCGCGGGATCCGGCTGACCGACGCGCAGATCGGCACCGACCTGCTGGTCAGCCAGGTCGTGGTGCAGCGGGACACCAAGGGCCGGGCGATCGCCGCCGACGGGATGTCGGTCGCGCAGGACCTGCAGGGCGAGCTGCTGGAAACGTACGGGGAGGTGAGCCTGCGCGGCGCCAAGGTCGGCGTCTCCATGAACCTGCGCGGAGCGCGCCTGCGCAATCCGTACGGGCGGTACGCGCTGAACGCCCCGCAGCTGACCGTCGAGCGGACCTTGTACCTGACCTCCATCGCGCTGGACTACGTGCCCGGCGGGGGCTCCTCCACTCCCCCGTACGGGCTGGGGACGACCCCGACGCGCGGTCAGCGGGCGCAGCGCTTCGAGTGCCGGGGCGGGCTGCGGCTGGACGACGGCCGCTTCGGGGACGCCATCGACTTCTACGGGGCGCGCTTCCTGCTCACGGCCGAGCAGGAGATATCCCTGCGCCGGATCCAGACCCCCGAATTCCGCTTCGTCGGCGAGCGGCCGGAGCACGGGCGGGTGGTGGTGTCCGGGGCCAAGGTGGTCAAGCTCGTCGACACCTCCACGAGCTGGCCGGGTCCGGGCGGGGTGTCGATCGAGGGCTTCGTCTACGAGAACCTCGCGCCCCGCGGCCACTTCCCCCTCTCCCGCAGGCTGGCCTGGGTCGAGGCGGCGACGGTGGAGTACTCCCCGGAGCCCTACGAACGCCTCGCCTCCGTCCTGCGCGCCAGCGGCGAGGACGCGGACGCCCGCGAGGTGCTGCTGGCCAAGCAGCGCCGGCGCCGGGCCACGCTGCCGCCGGGGCCGAAGGCGTGGGGGTACCTCCAGGACTGGACGGTGGTCTACGGGTACCGCCCCGGCCGGGCCGCGCTGTGGATGGCGGTCCTGTGGGCGGCGGGCGCGCTGCTCTTCTCCCAGCACGATCCACCGGCGATCAAGGCGGACGAGTCCCCGCAGTGGAATGCCGCCCTGTACGCGCTGGACCTCCTGCTGCCGGTGATCGATCTCGGGCAGGAGGGCCGGTGGAGGCTGGAGGGCGGCTGGCAGTGGGGAGCGGCGGCGCTGGTCCTCCTCGGATGGATCCTGGCGACGACGGTGGCGGCGGGGGCCTCCCGGCTGCTGAGGCGCGGGTAACCGGCTAGGGACTGCCGGTCCCCGGCCACTACCCTGTGCCTCGTGACCACCGTTCGCCTGCCCCTCTTCCCGCTGAACTCGGTGCTGTTCCCGGGCCTCGTCCTCCCGCTGAACATCTTCGAGGAGCGTTATCGCGCCATGATGCGCGAGCTGCTGAAGACGGGCGAGGACGGGCCGCGTCGTTTCGCGGTCGTCGCGATCCGCGACGGCCGGGAGGTCGCGCCGACCGCGCCCGGCCTGCCGGACCAGACGTCCCTGCCGGAGCGGGGCCCTGCCGCGGGCTTCGGCGCCGACCCGATCCAGGCCTTCCACCGGGTGGGCTGCATCGCGGACGCGGCCACGATCCGGGAGCGGGAGGACGGCAGCTTCGAGGTCCTGGCGACCGGCACGACGCGGGTCCGGCTGGTCTCGGTCGACTCCTCGGGCCCCTTCCTGACGGCGGAGCTGGAAGAGCTCACGGAGGATTCGGGCGACGGCGCGGAGGTCCTGGCCGAGGGGGTGCTGCGGGCCTTCCGCAACTACCAGAAGCGGCTGGCCGGAGCCCGCGAGCGGTCCCTGACGGCCACGGAACTGCCCGACGAGCCGTCGGTGGTCTCGTACCTGGTGGCAGCGGCGGCGGTGCTGGACATCCCGGCGAAGCAGCGGCTGCTGCAGGCCCCGGACACGGCGACCCGGCTGGCGGAGGAGCTCAAGCTGCTGCGTACGGAGACGGCGGTGATCCGTCACCTCCCGTCCCTGCCGGCGGTGGACCTGACCCGCGCCCCGACGAGCCCGAACTGATGGCGCGGAAGAAGCCGGCGGGCACCCCCGCGATCGTGGCGCTGACGGCGGCGGGCGTCGCGTTCACCACGCACGCGTACGAGCACGACCCGGCGCACCCCTCGTACGGCGAGGAGGCGGCGCAGGCCCTGGGCGTCTCCCCCGCCCAGGTCTTCAAGACCCTGATCGCGGACGTGGACGGCGTCCTGACGGTGGCGGTGGTCCCGGTCTCGGGGTCACTGGACCTGAAGTCGCTGGCCGCGGCGGTCGGCGGAAAGCGGGCGGCGATGGCCGATGCCGCGCTGGCGGAGCGCACGACCGGCTACGTCCTGGGGGGCATCTCCCCGCTCGGTCAGCGCAAGCGGCTGCGCACGGTGCTCGACGAGTCCGCGACGGCGCACGCCACGATCTGCTGCTCGGCGGGCCGCCGCGGCCTGGAGATCGAGCTGTCCCCCGCGGACCTGGCCACCCTCACGGGGGCCGTACTGGCCCCCATCGCCCGCCCGTAGCCGTCTGCGCCACTGTCAGGGGCTCCGCCCCCGAACCCCCTCGCCTCAAACGCCGGCGGGGCTGAAAGATCCAGCCTCGCCGGGCAAATCCAGCCCCGCCGGCGTTTGAGGCGCGGGGTCTGGGGCGGAGCCCCGGTCTTTCAGCCTCGCCGGCGTTTGAGGCGCGGGGTCCGGGGCGGAGCCCCGGCAGCGGGCCCGCAGGGGTCAGGGGCGCGGGGTCTCCCCGGCCGAGGGGCCGGCCGGCGGCGCCTGGTAGTAGCCGCTCCAGCCGACGGCCGGGGCCGGATCCGGGTCCCGCGGGGCCCACAGGGCCATGAGGCCCAGGTGGACCAGCACCGCGGCCATCGGCCACGCCAGCAACGCCCCGTGCGCCAGCAACTGCAGCGGCGCGTCGAAGGCCACCCCCTTGCCCGCCCTGACCGCCGCGGCCGCCAGATCCGCCGACGGGTCCAGCCACAGCCCGAACCGCCACCCCGCCAGCGCGGCGAAGCCGGCCCCGACCGCCAGCCCGATCACCAGCGGCACGCCACCGCCCCGGCGCCACAGGAACGTGCCGACGGCGCTCAGCACGCCCAGCCCCACCGACAGCAGGAAGAAGGTCCCGTCGGCCGCGATCCGCGCCTCGCTCTCGCTGTTGCGCAGGAACACGGACTCCCCGTTGGAGACGTACTGCACCCGCGGCGCCAGCCATACCCACAGCAGTCCGAGGAGCAGCCCGGCCACCCCCACGACCAGGGCGACGACGGCCCCGTCCCGGACGTCCTCCGGGGTGATGGCCGCGGCGGCATCACGCGGTTTCTCGGGCGGGAGCGACGGCGGGTCGAAAGGAGACGGCGGGGTCACGGCTTCGGTCACCCCCACATCGTGCCAGGTGCGACCGGCAACGGTCTCGGCGGACCGCGTCAGCGAGGTCAGCGGAAGCCGGCGGACGTCAGCGGACCGCGGCCCGCCGGTACGCCCACGTCGCGAGGGCCAGCGAGAGCACCCCCACCACCCCGCACACACCGAGGTCGAAGGCGACGGCGGCCCAGTCCGGTTCCGGGGCGAAGGTACGCGCGAAGGCCTCCACCCCGTACGTCGACGGCAGCAGGTCCCGGGCCCACACGATCACGCCGGGCATCCGCTCGGGCGGCAGCACCCCCAGCAGCAGCGCCGCCGACATCCCCAGCTGCCCCGCGAGGGTGGCCAGTTCCTGCCGCGGCGCCAGCAGCCCCAGCGTCGCGCCGAGCCCGGCCAGCGCGGCCCCGGCCAGCGGTACCACCGCGGCCAGGATCCACAGTCCGCTCATCGGCAGGCCGAACAGGAGGCACCCGAAGACGGCGGTGACCAGCGTCCCCGGCAGCGTGAAGGAGGCGTACGCGCCGGCCGCGCCCAGCACCACCGACGCGGGCGGCACCGGCAGGGTGGCGTAGTGGTCGAGCCCGCCGCCGGCCCGCAGCTGCCCGAAGTACTGCGCGAGCAGGTTCAGCGCGACGAAGGCGACGACGAGCACCGAGGACCCGGCGACGACGGCCCGGGCCTCCGAGCCCCCGTCGACCACGCCCCGCATCAGGATCATGATTCCGACGGACTGGAAGGTGGCCACGAACAGCAGCGGGATCCGCGCGACCCGCGCCCGGGACAGCTGCGCCCGGTACACGGCGGCCAGCGAGGGGAAGAACCGTGCCCTCGGCGCGAGCACGCCCACAGCGGTGTTCCCCACAGCGGTGTGCCCCGCGGCAGTGGTGGTGGTCACGACTTCACCAGCCCCTTCGTCCGCCCGCCCAGCGCCAGGTAGACGTCCTCCAGGCTCGGTGTGGCGAGCGTGAAATCGTCGAGGGCGGCGAAGGCCGGCCCTCCGGTGACCGCTGCCACCGCGGCACGCGCCTCCTCCGGCGCCAGCCGCAGCACCCAGCGGCGGCCGGACTCGGTGGCCCGCGGTGCGAGCGCCGCGACCTCCGGCACCTCCAGCGGCGGGGCGCAGCGCCACACCAGCTCCAGCCGGACCTCGCCCGAGACCCTGGCCTTCAGTCCGGCCGGGGTGTCGCAGGCGATGACCTTGCCCTGGTCGATGACGGCGACCCGGTCGAGGACGGTCTCGGCCTCGATGACGTTGTGGGTGACGAGCAGGACCGTCGCGCCGTGCTGCGCGCGCCGCCGGTCCACGGCCGCCCACACCGCCCGCCGGGCCACCGGGTCCATGCCGGTGGTGGGCTCGTCGAGGACCAGTACGGGCCGCTCCCCCACCAGCGCGGCGGCGAAGCAGGCGAGGCGCCGCTGTCCGCCGGAAAGTTTCTTCAGGGGCCGTCCGGCGATCCCGTTCAGCCCGAGTTCCTCCAGTACGGCGTCGCGTGCGGCTCGCGCCGCCCGCAGGTCGAGCCCGCGCAGCCGTCCGGTGGTCTCGGCGGCCAGCGCCACCGTGAGCTCGTCCAGGGCGGTGGACTCCTGCCCCAGGTAGGCGAGCAGCCGCGCGGCCCGCTCGGGGTGGCGTACGAGGTCGTGGCCGAGCAGGGTCACGGCGCCCGCGTCGGGTCGCATCAGGCCGGTGAGCTGACGGACCAGCGTCGACTTGCCGGCGCCGTTGGGGCCGAGGAGGCCGAAGATCTCGCCGCGCCGGACGTCCAGGCAGACGCCGTCGTTGGCGCGGGTCTCGGGCAGTGCCGGAGCGCCGCGCCGTGCGCGTACCGCGGGGTACGTCTTGACCAGGTCACGCACCGCGCAGACCACGTCGGACGCCGCTCCCGCGGCCGCCGCCGTGCCGTTTTCCGCCTGTGCTGTGCCCGTACTCACGAGGGAGCAGCCTACGGGGTTCCCGCCCCTACTCGGCCGTCGGGGTCAGCGGGGCGCCGAGGTCGCCGGGGCCGGTTCCGGGCGCGGCGGCCGGTACGGCGGCCACGTGCTCGGCGGCCGCCCGGACGTCGATCTCCCTCCAGAACCCGGCTCGGATGGCGTACCGGTCATGCTCGTCGATCTGGTCGTCCTTGTGCGCGAGCAGCCCGAACCGGGCGGCGTACCGCAGCAGTTCGCCGTCGATCCGGTGCGGGATGCGCGGGTACATCGTGGCCAGCTTCTGCAGGTGCACGCTCTCGGGGAGCCGTTCCATCCAGCGCCGGGCGAACACCTGTCCCACCTCGAACGGGTCCCCGCCGACGGTTGTGATGTCCTCCTCCCGGTCCGCCCAGCGCTGTTCGGCGCTGGTGAGCTGGGCGAGGGTGGGCAGCGAGGCGGTCTCGGCCGGTTCGCCGAGCGGTCCGGCCCGGTCGATCCAGCCCTTGTCGGAGGACCAGCGCAGGGCGCTGGCCGGGGTCGGCCCGCTGCCCGGCCCCGCCTGCGGACCGGACTGCGGACCGGACTGACCGGACTGCTGACCGGGGGCCCGCAGGGCTCCGGCGAGGTCCTTGGGCGTGGGTACGCTCTTGCCCCCGGGCGCGGCCGGCGCCGGTACGGGGACCCCCTCCCGCTCGTCGTCCCCGGTGGCGGCGGCGCCGTTGCGGGCGGCCTCGGCGAGCGCCGCCTCGGGCAGCGGGGCCGAGAGGATGGCGGCGATGTCGGGGCGCGGGGCGGGCGGCGGGGAGCACATCCCGGTGAGGTCCCTGGCGCGGACGGCCCGGGTGATCCAGGCGCGGTCGAGGACGCGGCGTTCGTCGGCCTCGGCGACGAGGTCCTCGGACTGGTTGTAGTCCCCGTCGGCGGCCTGGACGGCCCACAGGTGGACGGCGACCCCGTGTTCCTTGGCGGACATCAGGCCGGGCAGCAGGTCGCCGTCGCCGGTGACCAGGACCACGTCGGAGCAGGCGCGGTTGCGGGCGAGCTCGGTGAGCTCGGCGTGCATGGCGGCGTCGACGCCCTTCTGCGCCCAGCGGCCGTCGCTGCGGGTCAGGGCGCCGAGGCGGACGGTGACGCGGGACATGACGCGCAGCCGCCGGTGTTCGGGCTGCGGCACCCGATCGGGCGCACCGTCGAACCAGTAGATGCGCAGCAGGGGCTGCTCGGTATCCGCCTCGGCCCGCTCGCGCAGGCCCTGGATGAGGGCCGCGTGGTCGACGGTGATCCGGGAGCGGGAGGGCTCCCCGGCGAGAAGGCTGGCGGCGGCGCCCAACAGGTAGCCGGCGTCCACCAGGACGACGCAGCGGTCCACGCGTTCCACCCTCTTCCCTGGGGGTCCTCTGTGTTTTTCGGCGGGTGCCCCGAGTCTGCCCGACCTCAAGGGCGTTGAAGGCCGGAACTCGATCATCGGCGTGGCGGATCTCACGGGCGGGTACCGGACGGGTCCCGGCGCCGCGCGACAATGATCCAAAATGCGCGATTTCTGGTGCTGTGTGAGTGTGAAGGCGGTCCTGGCCCCTAGACCCTCACGGAGGCTCCACCATGGCCAAGAACAAGCAGCAGAAGCAGCCGAAGCAGCAGGCCCGCTCGTCGCAGGATCCGTCGAAGGGCTCCAGCGAGTCCTCGTCCGAGTCGATGAGCCATTCGCCGAGTCCGATGGATCTGGCCCACAAGAGCAAGCAGAAGAAGTTCGGCCACAACTGACGCCGGCGCTCCTGTGAGGCAAGGGCCTGCCCGGCGATGCCGGGCAGGCCCTTCCGCGCGCCGCGCAGGTGGCGGCCGGTCGTCATCCGGCCCGTCGTCATCCGGCCAGGCAGGACGGCCCGAGCAGCACCTTGAGGTCGCCGAAGAGGGCCGGGTCGGGCTGGACGCGGTGCTTGTCGAGGCGCAGCACGGTGGTGGTCCGCGGGCCCTGGAGCTTGATCCGCACCTCGGTGTTGCCCTTGTGGTGGCGCAGGATCTCCCCCAGACGGGTCACCATCGGCGGCGTGACCTTGACGGTGGGGATGGTGAGGACCACCGGGGCGTTGGTGCCAGCCGAGGTGAGGTCGGGGACCATCATCTCCATGGCGACCAGGCGGGGGACGTCCTCGCGCTTGTCGAGGCGGCCCTTGACGAAGACGACGGTGTCCTCGACGAGCTGGGTGGAGACGAGCTGGTAGGTCGCCGGGAAGAACATGCACTCGATGGAGCCGGCCAGGTCCTCGACGGTGGCGATGGCCCAGGCGTTGCCCTGCTTGGTCATCTTGCGCTGGAGGCCCGAGATGATGCCGCCGATGGTGACGACCGCGCCGTCGGAGTGCTCGCCGCCGGTCAGCTGGGAGATGCCGGCGTCCGTCTTGTCGGACAGCACGTGCTCCAGGCCGAAGAGCGGGTGGTCGGAGACGTAGAGGCCGAGCATCTCGCGCTCCTGGGCGAGCAGGTAGGACTTCTCCCACTCGACGTCGGAGAACTCCACGTCGAGGCCGAAGCCCGGCTCGTCGCTCGCGCCCTCGTCGCCCATTCCGCCGAACAGGTCGAACTGCCCCTCGGCCTCCTTGCGCTTGACCGCGACCACGTTGTCGATCATCGACTCGTGGTGGGCGACGAGGCCCTTGCGGGTGTGGCCCATCTCGTCGAAGGCGCCGGCCTTGATCAGCGACTCGACGGTCCGCTTGTTGCAGACGACGGCCTCGACCTTGTCCAGGAAGTCGGGGAAGGAGGAGAACTTCCCCTTGGCCTTCCTCGTCTTGATGATCGACTCGACGACGTTCTGGCCGACGTTGCGCACCGCGGTGAGGCCGAAGAGGATCACGTCGTCGCCCTGGGCGGCGAAGTTCGGCTCGGACTCGTTCACGTTCGGCGGGAGGACCTTGATGCCCATGCGCCGGCACTCGTTCAGGTAGATCGCGGACTTGTCCTTGTCGTCCTTGACCGAGGTGAGCAGGCCGGCCATGTACTCGGCCGGGAAGTTCGCCTTGAGGTAGGCGGTCCAGTAGGAGACCAGCCCGTACGCGGCCGAGTGGGCCTTGTTGAAGGCGTAGCCGGCGAAGGGGACCAGGACGTCCCACAGGGCCTGGATCGCCTTGTCGCTGTAGCCGTTCTTCTTCGCGCCCTCCTGGAAGATGACGAAGTTCTTCGCCAGCTCCTCGGGCTTCTTCTTGCCCATCACGCGGCGCAGGATGTCGGCTTCGCCGAGCGAGTACCCGGCGATGATCTGGGCGGCCTTCTGCACCTGCTCCTGGTAGACGATCAGGCCGTAGGTGACCGCGAGCACCTCTTCGAGGGGCTTCTCCAGATCCGGGTGGATCGGGGTGATCTCCTGCTGCTTGTTCTTGCGCAGGGCGTAGTTCGTGTGCGAGTTCATGCCCATCGGGCCCGGCCGGTACAGGGCCGAGACGGCGGAGATGTCCTCGAAGTTGTCGGGCTTCATCAGGCGCAGCAGCGAGCGCATGGGGCCGCCGTCGAACTGGAAGACGCCGAGGGTGTCACCGCGGCCGAGCAGTTCGAAGGTCTTGGGGTCGTCGAGCGGCAGGGCCAGGAGATCGATGTCGATCCCCTTGTTGGCCTTCACCATCTTGACGGCGTCGTCCATGATCGTGAGGTTGCGCAGGCCCAGGAAGTCCATCTTCAGCAGGCCGAGCGACTCGCAGCTCGGGTAGTCCCACTGGGTGATGGTGACGCCGTCGGTGTGCCGCACCCAGACGGGCACGTGGTCGGTGATCGTCTCGCTGGACATGATCACGCCGGCGGCGTGCACGCCCATCTGGCGGACCAGGCCCTCCACACCGCGGGCGGTGTCGATGACCTTCTTCACGTCGGGCTCGTTCTCGTACATCCCGCGGATCTCGCCGGCCTCGCTGTAGCGGGGGTGCGAGGGGTCGAGGATGCCGGAGAGCGGGATGCCCTTGCCGAGGACGTCGGCGGGCATGGCCTTGGTGAGCCGGTCGCCCATGGCGTACGGGTAGCCCAGGACGCGCGCCGAGTCCTTGATCGCGTTCTTGGCCTTGATGGTGCCGTACGTGCCGATCATGGCGACCTTGTCCTCGCCGTACTTCTCGGTCACGTACCGGATCACCTCGACGCGCCTGCGCTCGTCGAAGTCGATGTCGACATCGGGCATGGAGACGCGCTCGGGGTTCAGGAAGCGCTCGAAGATCAGACCGTGGGTGAGCGGGTCGAGGTCGGTGATGCCCATGGCGTAGGCGACGATCGAGCCGGCCGCGGAGCCTCGTCCCGGGCCCACCGCGATGCCCTGGTTCTTGGCCCACATGATGAAGTCGGCGACCACGAGGAAGTAGCCGGGGAAGCCCATCGAGATGATCGTGTCCATCTCGTACTCGGCCTGCTTCATCCGGTCCTCGGGGATGCCCCCGGGGTAGCGGCGGTGCATGCCGCGCATGGTCTCCTCGCGGAACCAGCTGACCTCGGTGTGGCCCTCCGGGATGTCGAACTTCGGCATCAGGTTCCGGAACTTGAACATGCCCTCGGTGTCGACCTGCTCCGCGACCAGCCGCGTGTTGGCGCAGCCCTCCTGCCAGGCGTCCGAGGAGTCGATGGCGTACATCTCGTCCGTGGACTTCAGGTAGTAGCCGGTGCCGTCGAAGCGGAAGCGGTCCGGGTCGGAGAGGTTCTTGCCGGTCTGGATGCACAGCAGGGCGTCGTGGGCGGCCGCCTCGCTCGCGTAGGTGTAGTGCGAGTCGTTCGTGACCAGCGGCGGGATGCCGAGCTTCTTGCCGATCTCCAGCAGCCCGTCACGGACCCGGCGCTCGATCTCGATGCCGTGGTCCATCAGCTCCAGGAAGTACCGGTCCTTGCCGAAGATGTCCTGGTACTCGGAGGCGGCCTTCAGGGCCTCGTCGAACTGGCCGAGGCGCAGCCTGGTCTGGAGCTCGCCGGAGGGGCAGCCGGTGGAGGCGATCAGGCCCTCGGACCACTTGCCGATGGTCTCCTTGTCCATGCGCGGCCACTTGGTGAGCCAGCCCTCCTTGTACGCGTCGGAGGACAGCCGGAAGAGGTTGTGCAGGCCGGTGGCGTTCGCCGCCCAGATCGTCTTGTGGGTGTAGCCGCCGGAACCGGAGACGTCGTCGCGCTTCTGGTGCGGCTGGCCCCACTGGATGCGGCGCTTGTTGCGCCGGGACTCGGGGGCGACGTACGCCTCGATGCCGATGATCGGCGTGATGCCGGCCTTCTGGGCGGAGTGGAAGAAGTCGTAGGCCCCGTGCAGGTTGCCGTGGTCGGACATGGCGATGTGCGTCATGCCCATCTCGTTGCACGCGTTGAACATGTCCTTCAGCCGCGCGGCACCGTCCAGCAGCGAGTACTGGGTGTGGACGTGCAGGTGCGTGAACGGCGGCTTGGTCACGGTGTGAGTCCTCCGGGGGGGAGAGAGGGGGCAGCCTCGAAGTCTACGTCGCCGGACCGACACGGAAGGGTCACACCGAGGCTCCCGTGGCGTGGGCACTCACAGGTACGGTCGGGCGTTGCAGAACCAGGATCACCGGTCCGGCGTCCGACCGGACAGACCTGTACCACCCCGTGCACCAGGAGGCATCCGCCATGGCGGTTCCCGACACGACCGACGAGCAGCGCGCCGAGGAGATCCTCGACGTGTTCGACACCGCGTTCGGTGAGCTGCTCGCCGCCGACCCCGCTGCCTTCGAGGTCAAGTTCCGCAAGATGGCCGCCTCCGCCTTCGCCTTCTACCGGGGCACGGCCTGCCTCTTCTACTCCGACCTGGAGCGGGACCGGCACGGCGGCCCGTACCTGGACGAGCGGACGGGCCGGGTGTGGATCCACGGCGATCTCCACGCCGAGAACTTCGGCACGTACATGGACTCCAACGGCCGGCTGATCTTCAACGTCAACGACTTCGACGAGGCGTACGTCGGCCCCTTCACCTGGGACCTGAAGCGGTTCGCCGCCTCCGTCGCCCTGATCGGCTACACCAAGGCGCTCAGCGACGATCAGATAAGCGAGCTGGTGCGGATCTACGCCGGCGCCTACCGGGAGCGGATCCACCGGCTGGCGACCGGGGCCAAGCAGGAGGAGGTGCCCTCCTTCACCCTGGACACCGCCGAGGGCCCGCTGCTGGCCTCGCTGCGCTCGGCCCGCTCCCGTACCCGCTTCTCGCTCCTGGACTCGATGACGGAGATCCGCGAGTACGAGCGCCGCTTCACGGCCGGCGCGGGCTCCATCGAGCTGGACGCCGCCACCCGCTACAAGGTGCTGGCCGCCTTCGACGGGTACCTGGAGACCCTCCCCGACGAGTCCCTCGTACGGCCCGACTCCTACCGGGTCAAGGACGTGGTGGGCCGCCGGGGCGTCGGAATCGGCTCGGCGGGCCTGCCCTCCTACAACATCCTGCTGGAGGGGCACAGCGACGCCCTGGAGAACGACGTCGTGATCTACCTCAAGCAGGCGCAGACCCCTGCGGTCTCCCGGCACATCACGGACCGGGCGGTGCGGGAGTACTTCCACCACGAGGGGCACCGCACGGTGATCTCGCAGCGGGCCCTGCAGGCGCACGCCGACCCGTGGCTGGGCTGGACGGAGCTGGACGGGGCGGGGCAGCTGGTGGCGGAGGTCTCCCCGTACGCGGTGGACCTCGACTGGTCCGACCTGGACGATCCGGAGGAGATCGCGGCCGTCGTCGCGGACCTGGGCCGGGCGACCGCGACCATGCACGGCGCCGCGGACGCCGCCGAGAGCGGGCAGACGCTGGTGCCCTTCTCCACCGAGCGGGCCATCGACGCGGCGATCGCGGCCGACGAGGAGGGCTTCGCGGAGCTGCTCGTGGACTTCGCCCACGCGTACGGTGCCCGGGCGCGCGCCGACCACCAGATCTTCGTGGACCTCTTCCGCAACGGGCGTCTCACGTCGTAGCCGGGACCTGGGAGGGGCTTTCACAGGTGCGCATGGCACACTCGCGGCGATGGACATTTCAGGAGCAGGGATCCGAGGGCTGCGGGCCGCGCTGTTCAGCGCGACCGTCGTGCTGCTCTCGGCCGCCTCGCACGTCCTCCTGTCCCGGGTTCCGCTGCCGCCCGCGCTGGTGGGTGGGGCCTTCGCCGCCGTGTTCGTGATCGCCTACGCGCTCGCGGGCCGCGAACGGGGCTTCGGCCCCATCGCCGGGCTCCTCGTACCGCTGGAGCTGGCCGCCGACACCGTCTTCACCTCCGGACAGCACCTCTGCTACGGCCCGGCCGGCGGCCCCGTCGCGGGCCCGCTGCGCGCGATGGGCCTGGACGCGCTGTGCGGCGGCACGCCGGTGGGCGGGCCGCTGACCGAGGTCGCCGGTCCCGCCGCCGACCCGGCCGCGCTGCTGGCCTCGCCGGGGCCGTGGGCCCCCTGGCTGCTGCTCGGCGTCCACGTGTCGGTGGGGCTGCTGGCCGCCGGGTGGCTGCGCCACGGCGAGCGGGCGCTGGGCAGGCTGCTGCGGGCCGTGGCCGCCTTCGCGTTCCGGCCGCTGCTGCTGGCGGTGGCCCGGGCCGCGGTGGCCTGGGGGCCGGCGCGGCGGGCGCTGCGGCCGGTCCTCCCGGGCGCGGGAGCCCGTACGCGATTCCCCGCACACTCCGTGGGACGGCGGGGACCGCCCTTGCTCGGCGCGCTCGCACGCGCCTGACGCAGGTACGGCAGTCCCTTTCACGTCTTCACACGTCACATCCCACGGAGATCACGATGAGTTCACGCAACAGCCAGGCGAACAAGGCAGCGGCCCGCGAGCGGCTGCGCGCCGAGCGCGAGGCGCAGGCGAAGAAGGACAAGGTGCGCCGCCAGGTGATCGTGGCGGGTGCGGTGCTCGCCGCGCTCGCCCTGATCGGCGGCGTCAGCTACGGGCTCGTGCAGGCCAACCAGCCCGGCCACTGGGAGAAGGCCGCCAAGGCCGAGCTGGTCAAGCCGAAGAACACCGAGGGCGAGGACGGCACCACGGTCGTCGTCGGCAAGGCCGAGGCGAAGAAGACCCTGGAGCTGTATGAGGACTCGCGCTGCCCGGCCTGTGCCTCCTTCGAGCAGGCGGTCGGCGAGCAGGTCAAGAAGGACGTGGACGCGGGCAAGTACAAGCTCCAGTACGTCGGCGCCACCTTCATCGACAACGCCGTCAAGGGCGAGGGCTCGAAGAACGCGCTGAGCGCGCTGGGCGCGGCGCTGAACGTCAGCCCCCAGGCCTTCCTCGACTTCAAGGCCGCGCTGTACTCCAAGGAGCTGCACCCCGAGGAGACCGTCGACAGCTTCGCCAAGGACGACTACCTGCTGAAGGTCGCGGACACGGTCCCCGCGCTCAAGGGCAACGCCGAGTTCAAGAAGGCCGTCGAGGACGGCACGTACGACCGGTGGGCGCTGGAGATGTCGAAGGCCTTCGACAAGTCCGGGGTGAAGGGTACGCCGACCCTGAAGATGGACGGCAAGAAGATCGACACCCCGCAGACGGCGGAGCAGTTCACGGCGGCGATCGACAAGGCCCTGCAGGGCTGATCCCCGGACATTCCGGGAACCGTTTTCCGGACAGGCCGCGCCAACGGGCGGGCGAACTCCCAGAGTTCGCCCGCCCGTTGCGTTCCCGGGGCTGTCCCAGGAGGCGTACCCGTCGGTAATATGATCATCCGTGACCAGTCATCTCATCCCTTCTCAGACCGCGGCAACTCCTCGTCGCCGTACGGTCGTTCTCGCCGCCGCGGCCACCGCCGCGCTGGCCCCCCTCACCTCGCTGGGCGCCTCGGCGGCCCACGCCACCGGCGGTGCACCCGCCTTCCTGCACGGCGTCGCCTCCGGTGACCCGCTGCCCGACGGGGTCCTGCTGTGGACCCGCGTCACCCCCACCCCGGAGGCCGCGCCCGGCTCCGGACTCGGCCCGGCCACCCAGGTGAACTGGGAGGTGTCCTCCGACAAGGGCTTCTCCCGCATCGTGGCCGCCGGCGCCGTCACCGCGAGCGCGGCGACCGACCACACGGTCAAGGTGGACGTGCGCGGGCTTCAGCCGCAGACGCCGTACTGGTACCGGTTCACCGCCGGCTCCACCGTCTCCCCGGTCGGGCGCACCCTGACCACCCCGGGCCACGAGGCGACGACCGACGGGGTCCGCTTCGGTGTGGTCTCCTGCGCCAACTGGGAGTCCGGCCACTTCTCCGCGTACCGCCACCTGGCCGCCCGCACCGATCTGCACGCGGTCCTGCACCTGGGCGACTACATCTACGAGTACCAGTCCGGGGGATATCCGGAGGCGAAGTACGTCGTACGCCCGCACGAGCCGAAGCACGAGATCGTCTCGCTCGCCGACTACCGCACGCGGCACGGCACGTACAAGACGGACACCGATCTCCAGGCGCTGCACCAGGCGCACCCGGTGATCGCGATCTGGGACGACCACGAGTTCGCCGACGACACCTGGTCGGGCGGCGCCGACAACCACACGCCGGGGACGGAGGGCGACTGGGCGGCCCGCGCGGCCGCCGCGAAGCAGGCGTACTTCGAGTGGATGCCCGTACGCACCTCCATCGCGGGCACCGTCTACCGGCGGCTGCGCTTCGGCACCCTCGCCGATCTGCACCTGCTGGACCTGCGCTCCTTCCGCTCGCAGCAGGCCAAGGCGGGCAGCGGTTCGGTGGACGACCCGGAACGCACCCTCACCGGCCGGGCCCAGCTGGACTGGCTCAAGTCCGGCCTCGCGGGCTCGAACGCGACCTGGAAGCTGGTCGGCACTTCGGTGATGATCTCACCGGTGGCCTTCGGCTCGCTGCCGGCGCACCTGCTGGGGCCGCTCGGCAAGCTGCTCGGACTGGCCGAGGGCGGCATAGCGATCAACGTGGACCAGTGGGACGGGTACACGGACGACCGCAAGGAGCTGCTGGGCCACCTCAAGGACCGGAACATCAGGAACACCGTGTTCCTGACCGGTGACATCCACATGGCGTGGGCGAACGAGGTCCCGGTGAACATGGCCACGTACCCGGGCTCGGGGACGGCGGCGACCGAGTTCGTCGTCACGTCGGTGACCTCCGACAACCTCGACGACATCCTGCACGTGCCCGCGGACACAGCCTCACTGGTGGCCGAATCGGCCATCAGGGCCTCCAACTGGCACGTGAAGTGGCTGGACATGGACGCGCACGGTTACGGCGTGCTGGACGTGACGGCGGAGCGCTCGCAGATGGACTACTACGTCGTGTCCGACAAGCGGCGGCAGGACGCCACGGCCGCGTGGACCCGCTCCTACCGGACCCTGAACGGGACCCAGAAGGTGGAGCGGGCCTATCAGCCGATCAGCTGATTGACCGTCAAATCTCCTGCCGCACGGGGCGCCTGGTACATACCAGGCGCCCCTTGTGTATCAGAAGCAACAAATCTTTTACGTAAGCCTCTTGACCTGAATATGTCATGCACACATAAGCTTCGCGCCAGCTGAAGAGATCCTTCACGCCATCACCCCCCACCGCGAGGAGCACACGTGCGCGCAGTTGCCCGCATATCCCCCCTTCTTCGCCGCCGCCTGATGGGCACTGCGGTACTGGCCGGAACCCTGGCCTTCACCCCGCTCGCAGCCCCCACCACGCTCGCGGCCGCCAAGACCCCCGCCGAGGTGTGCGCCGAGCAGCCCCACGGTGCCGCCAACGCCCGCGTGTCGCGCGAGCACGACGAGCACGCGAACGAGCCCAACGAGGTCACCGAGGCGCAGGCGAAGGCCATGGACGCCGACCTCAAGGTGAAGCTGGACAAGGCCCTCAAGAACCAGCCGCAGCGCAGCCTGGCCGCGGCCGAGGCCGTCGTCAACATCCCCGTGTACTTCCACGTCGTGCACTCCGGCACCGCCGGAAAGCTGACGGCCACGGACATCAACAACCAGCTGGCGGTCCTCAACGCGGCCTACGGCGGCCAGGGCACCGGCAATGTCAACACGAACTTCCAGTTCACCCTTGCGTCCACCGATTACACGGACAACGCAACCTGGTACAACCTGGCCTCCGGCTCCCAGGCCGAGAAGGACATGAAGAACACCCTGCGTCAGGGCGGCCCGGGCGCGCTCAACTTCTACACCGCCAAGCTCTCCGGCGGTCTGCTGGGCTGGGCGACCTTCCCGACCTCCTACAACTCCGCCCCGACGATGGACGGCGTGGTCGTGCTGGACAGCTCGCTGCCGGGCGGCTCCGCGGCCAACTACAACGAGGGTGACACCGCCACCCACGAGGTCGGCCACTGGCTGGGGCTGTACCACACCTTCCAGGGCGGCTGTAACGGCAACGGCGACTACGTCTCCGACACCCCGGCCGAGAAGAGCCCCGCGTACGAGTGCCCGACCGGACGCGACAGCTGCGCCAGCAAGCCCGGCGTGGACCCGATCCGCAACTTCATGGACTACACGTACGACTCGTGCATGTACCAGTTCACCGCCGGTCAGGTGGCTCGCATGTCGAGCGCCTGGACCGCCTACCGGGCCGGCTGACCCCCGGCTGAAGAGCTGAAGAGCTGAACCCCGCTGAAAAAGCTGAAAAAGGGGCCCGGTCCGGCATCCGCCGGGCCGGGCCCCTCAGCACGTGGCCGGGGCTACAGGCTGTCGAGGAAGCCGATCGCGGTCTTCCAGGCCTGCTCGGCGGCCTCGGCGTCGTAGTCGTCCAGCTCCGGGTCGGTGAACAGGTGCCCGGCACCCGGGTAGCTGTGGACCTCCACGTCCGCCCCGGCCCGCTGCATCCGCAGGTACCAGGCGGTCAGCCAGTCGTGCGGCTCGAAGGGGTCCGGGTCGGCGATGTGCAGTTGCACGGGCAGCTCGTCCACCGAGGCGCCGTCCTCCAGGTCCGCCGTCCCGTGCAGGAGCAGCAGCCCGCGCGCCTTCTCGTCGGCCATCGCCAGGTGCTGGGCGACGGAGCCGCCGAAGGAGAAGCCCGCGTAGACCAGTCCCTGGTCGGAGTAAGGGGCGGAGGCCAGCACCGCGCGCTTCAGCAGTTCGTCACGGCCGATCTCGTCCCGGTGGGCCATGCCCTCCTCGACGGTCTCGAAGGTGCGTCCCTCGAAGAGATCCGGCACCTGGACCTGGTGCCCGGCCGCGCGCAGCCGGTCGGCCGCCGCGTGCACCGCTGGCCGCAGCCCGTACGTCGAATGGAAAAGCATGATGTTCATGCCTCCATCGTGCCAGCCGCCCCACGCGACGGGCCGCCCGCCGACCGCTTCCCGCTACGTTCGTCTCCATGGAGATGGAGAACTTCCTACGCCCCGTGACGGTCGTCGGCGGCGCGCTGGTCATCACCCTGCTCGCGGGCTGGCTGCTGGACCTGCTGCTGCGCCGGGCCGACGCCCGGCACGCCGAGACCCCCCTGTGGGGTCTGCTGCGCCGCTGCCGGCTGCCCTTCCAGGTGGTGCTGTGCACCTCGCTGCTCAGAGGCGCGTACCGGCAGGCCGGGATCCTCCCCGAGCACGCCCTCGGCGTCGGCCGGTTCCTCACCCTGGTGCTGATCGCCTCCGCCGCCTGGCTGGCGGTCCGCATCGCGACGGCGGCCGTCGACTCGATGTACGCGCGCTACGCCGCGGTGACCGAGGACGATGCCCGGGTCCGCCGGGTCCGCACCCAGGTCACGCTGATCCAGCGGGTGGTCACGGCGGTGGTGGTCGTGGTCGCCGTCTCGGCGATGCTGCTGACCTTCCCCCCGATGCGTACGGTCGGCGCCTCGATGCTGGCCTCCGCGGGCGTCCTCGGCATCGTGGTGGGCATCGCCGCCCAGTCCTCGCTGGGCAACCTCTTCGCCGGCCTCCAGATCGCCTTCGGCGACACCGTCCGCATCGGCGACACGGTGGTGGTCGACAAGGAGTGGGGCAGGGTCGAGGAGATCACCCTGACCTTCCTCACCGTCCGCACCTGGGACGAGCGCCGCATCACCATGCCGGTCTCGTACTTCACGAGCAAGCCCTACGAGAACTGGTCGCGCGGCGGCGCCCAGATGACCGGCACGGTCTTCTGGCACCTGGACCACAGCGCGCCGCTCGACCAGATGCGGGAGCAGTTCCAGCACGTGCTGAAGGACCTCCCGGAATGGGACGGCCGCGGCGGCGGCCTCGCGGTGACGGACACCACACCGCACACCATCCAGGTCCGCGCGGTAGTCACCGCGAAGGACGCGGACGACCTCTGGACGCTCCGCTGCGCGGTCCGCGAACGCCTGATCACCTGGCTGGTGACCCACCACCCCTACGCCCTGCCGCGCATCGCGACCGCCGAGGCCGCCCCCCGGCCGCCGGCCTGACGCGCACCACCCGCCCTACAACAGCGCGGCCGCGCACTCCTCGGCGAGGTCCTCGGCGTGCGGCGGCAGCGGCCGGCCGGCGCGCAGGTGGCGACGTACGACCGACAGCGGCAGGTCGACCATGGCCAGCGTGATGCGCTCGTGGTCCTGGGGGTCCCTCGCGCCGAGGGACGCGGCGAGGGAGTGCACCGCGGCGAAGACGCGGCGGTTGCCCAGGTCCGCGCGTTCACGGTGTTCCTCGGACCAGTCGGCGCGGCCGAACTCCTCGGGGCCGTGGAGGAGGAGCGCCGCCTCCTGCGGGTGCGCGCGGCTCCACGCCACGACGTGCCGGGCGGCCGCGCGGGCGGCCCGGCGGGGGTCGGGGTCGCCGTGGAGGACGGCGGCGTAGCTCTCCTGGAACCGCTCGACCGTACGCAGCCACACCTCGGCGAGCAGGGCCGTACGCCCGGCGTACCGGTGGTACATGGAGCCGCTCGGCGCGCCGATCGCCTGGGCCACGGCGGACATGGTCACGCCACCCGGTCCGGTGGAGGCTGCCAGCCGGACGGCGGCGTCGAGGATCTGGTCGGTGTCGAAGCGGGGTGGTCGCGCCATGAATCAGAGGGTACCCTCCAATTTATTAGAGAGAGCTCTCTAATACCGGTACGGGGAGGACTGACGCATGGCCGTCTACAACGTGCACGAACGCCTGCTGGCCGCCAAGGGCAGGGAGGTGGGCGCGCTCGTCGACACCGTGTCCAAGGGGGCGGCGGACCGGCTCTGGCCGCAAGCCTGGCCTCCGGTGGAATTCGACCGCGGCCTGACGGTGGGCTCGGCCGGCGGCCACGGCCCGGTCCGCTACCGCGTCACGGCGTACGTGCCCGGCACCTGGGTCCGTTTCACCTTCAGCGGGCCGCGCGGATTCCACGGCTTCCACGAGTTCGCCGTACTGCCCATCGACGAGGAGCGCACCGTCCTGCGGCACACCCTCGCGATGAGGACCACCGGCCTGTCACGCGTGGCCTGGCCCCTCGTCTGGCGCCCGCTGCACGATGCCCTGCTGGAGGACAGCCTGGACCGGGCCGAGCTCGCGACCGCGGGGACGATCGCCCGCCCCGCCCGCTGGAATCCGTACGTCCGCCTGCTGCGCGCCCTGATTCGCGTCCTCGGACGCTAGCTACGGGCTGCGCAGGCTGCGTACGTCGAGGTGCCGCAGCACCCGGTCGACGATCTCCGGGTCGGAGCCGGGTTCGCTGCGGGCGGCCAGTACCTCGTGGCGGGCCGCCGACATCATCTCCCGCTGGATCCGCTGGACGTCCCGGATCCGCTCCACCCGCTTCGCGTACGCCTCGCGCCGCTCCTCGTCCACCATGTCGGGGCTGATCCTGGCGCCCACGTCGTACGCGCGCCGGTGCAGCTGCTCGACCAGGTCCTCCGGCAGGTCCTCCACCTGCTGGATCTCCTTCAGCCGCCGCTTCGCGGCCTTGGCGGCGCGGATCGCCAGCTGCCGCTGGGCATCCCGCTCGGCGTCCGAGTCGGCCTCCACCCCCAGCCGCCGCACCAGCCACGGCAGGGTCAGCCCCTGGCACACCAGGGTCGCCATGATCACCGCGAACGCGATGAAAATGATCTCGTCCCGCACCGGAAAAGGTTCACCGGCTTCCGTTCGCAGCGGAATGGCCAGGGCCAGGGCCACCGAGGCCACCCCGCGCATCCCGGCCCACCACATCACCACGCTCTCCCGCCAGCTCAGCGGGATCTCCTCGTCGTAGTCGCGCCGCCGGTGCAGCTTCTTGGCGAGCCAGCCGGCCGGCAGCAGCCACACCAGCCGTACGCCGATCACCACCGCGACCACGGCCGCCGCCCATCCGGCCATCTCCGCCTCGCGGCCCTGCGCCGTCCCGAACACGTTGTGGAGCTCCAGCCCGATCAGCCCGAAGGCCACCCCCGTCACCAGCATGTCGACGACCTCCCAGAACGTGTGCCCGGCGAGGCGCCCGAGCACGTCGTCGGCGTCGGTCGCGTACTCGGCGAGGAACAGGGCCGTCGTCAGCACGGCCAGCACCCCCGACCCGCGGAGTTCCTCCGCCACCACGTACGCCACGAAGGGCACCAGCAGCGTCAGCCCGATCTGCAGCGTGCCGTCCCCGAGCCGCCCCATGAACCGGTGGGCGGCCCAGCCCAGCGCGAGCCCGACGGCCACGGCCACCACGGCGGAGAGCACGAACTCGCCGAGCGCGTCCGGCCAGGAGAAGCTGCCGCTGACGGCGGCGGCCACGGCCACGTGATAGAGCACGATCGCCGTCACGTCGTTGAAGAGCCCCTCGCCCTCCAGGATCGACACCATGCGGCGGGGCAGCCCGAGCGATCCGGCGACGGCGGTGGCGGCCACCGGGTCGGGCGGGGCGACGAGCGCGCCGAGCGCGACGGCGGCGGCGATCGGCAGCCCGGGCACGACGGCGTGCGCGACGGCGGCCACGGCGGCGGTCGTGACGAACACCAGGGCCACGGCCAGCAGGAGGATGGGCCGGACGTTGGCGGCGAACTGCCGCCAGGAGGTGCGCTGCACGGAGGCGTACAGCAGCGGCGGCAGCACCAGCGGGAGGATGTACTCGGGCGGCACCTCGACGTTCGGCACGGCCGGCACCAGCGCGAGGACCACCCCGCCGATGGTCATGAGCACGGGCGGGGGCAGTCCCAGACGGTCCCCGAGCGGCACCGTGACCACGGCCCCGAGCAGCAGCACGAAGAGCAGAGCAAGCTGATCCACTCCCCCACCCTGCCAGTCCGCTGCGCTTGGCGGCGCCGGCTGCCGCGGCCGCACCCACGTGTCGGGACTCCGCCCCGCACCCCGACGGCGCTCCGCGCCCGCGCCTCAAACGCCGGCGGGGCTGAAAGATCCAGCCTCGCCGGCGTTTGAGGCGCGGGGTCCGGGGCGGAGCCCCGCGCTTTCAGCCTCGCCGGGCACAATCCAGCCCCGCCGGCGTTTGAGGCGCGGGGGTTCGGGGGCTGGCCCACGGCTACGGCGCCGCGCGCGGGATCGTGGCTCAGCTCCCCGCGAGGGGACGCCGCATGGCGCGGTGCGCGATACCCGCATCCTCGAACTCCGGCCCGTAGGCCACGTACCCGAGCCGCTCGTAGAAACCAAGCGCATGCGTCTGCGCGCCCAGATCCACCGCCGCGAGCCCCAACCGCCCCGCCTGCGCCTCGATCGCGCGGACCAGCGCGACACCCACACCCAGCCCGCGCGCGGCCTTCCGTACGGCCAGCCGCCCCAGCGAGCCGACCCCCTCGGCCCCCGTCTTGGCCACCGCGGCGGCGCCGTGCAGCAGCCGGCCGGTGCCGAGCGGCTCTCCGTCCGGCCCCACCGCCAGCACGTGCACCGCGTCCGCGTCGTACGCGTCGTACTCGATCGACTCCGGCACGGACTGTTCGACGACGAACACCTCCGACCGCACGGCGAAGCAGGCCGCCCGGTCGGCCTCGCCCTCGGCCACCCGGATCTCGAAGGAGAACGAGGTGGTCACTCGCTCTCCGCCCGGATCACGTCCAGCGCGTGCTGAAGGTCGGCCGGGTAGTGGCTCTCGAACTCCACCCACTGCCCGTCCGACGGGTGCTCGAAGCCGAGGCGCACCGCGTGCAGCCACTGCCGGGTGAGCCCGAGCCGCTTGGCGACGGTCGGGTCGGCGCCGTACGTCAGGTCGCCGACACACGGGTGCCGGTGCGCGGACATGTGCACGCGGATCTGGTGCGTACGCCCGGTCTCCAGCTTGATGTCCAGCAGCGAGGCGGCGCGGAAGGCCTCGATCAGGTCGTAGTGGGTGACGGAGGCCTTGCCCTCCTGGGTCACGGCCCACTTGTAGTCCGCGCTCGGGTGCCGGCCGATCGGCGCGTCGATCGTGCCGCTCATCGGGTCCGGGTGGCCCTGCACCAGCGCGTGGTAGCGCTTGTCCACGACCCGCTCGCGGAACTGGTTCTTCAGCGAGGTGTACGCGCGCTCCGACTTCGCGACGGCCATCAGGCCGGACGTACCGACGTCGAGGCGGTGCACGATGCCCTGGCGCTCGGCCGCGCCGGAGGTCGAGATGCGGTAGCCCGCCGCGGCGAGACCGCCGATGACGGTGGTGCCGCTCCAGCCGGGGCTCGGGTGGGCGGCGACGCCCACGGGCTTCATGATGACGACGATGTCGTCGTCGTCGTGGACGATCTCCATGCCCGGGACGGGCTCGGCGACGACCTCGACCGGCCGCGGCGGCTCGGGCATCTCGACTTCGAGCCAGGCGCCACCGTGCACGCGCTCGGACTTCCCGACGACACTGCCGTCGACCGACACCTTCCCCGCGGCCGCGAGATCGGCCGCCTTCGTCCGGGAGAATCCGAACATACGGGCGATGGCGGCGTCGACGCGCTCGCCCTCGAGGCCATCGGGAACGGGCAGGGTGCGGATCTCGGGAATCGTACTCACCCGTCGAGTATGCAGGACTCGACGGACCGGCAGTCCCGCGATCAGTCCGGCGATCAGTCCTTGTGGACGGTGCCGTCCGGGTCCAGGCCCTTGAACGACAGCAGAACGATCAGGATGCCGCCGCACACGATCGCCGAGTCCGCGATGTTGAAGACCGCGAAATGGGCCGGCGCGATGAAGTCGACGACCGCCCCCCGGAACACGCCCGGCGAACGGAAGATGCGGTCGGTGAGATTGCCCAGGGCGCCGCCCAGCAGCAGGCCCAGCGCGATCGCCCACGGCAGGCTGTAGAGCTTGCGGGCCAGCCGCACGATCACCACGATCACGGAGGCCGCGATGCAGGTGAAGATGATGGTGAAGGCCTCGCCGAAGCCGAAGGCCGCGCCCGGGTTGCGGACCGCCTCGAACTTCAGCAGGTCACCGATGATCTCGATCGGCGGCTGGTGCTCCAGCTTCGCCACGACGAGCATCTTGGTGCCGAGGTCCAGCAGGTAGGCGAGCACCGCCACGACGAGCAGCGCCACGATCCGACGGTGCCCCTTGGGCCCGACGGACTCCGGCTGGGCGTCGTCCCCGACCTCCGGCGTACCGATGATGCGCTCCGCCTCTGCCACGTGAGTCCCTCGAACTAGCTCGAACCAGGCTCCTCCTGGACCCTGACGAGACACGAGGGTACGTCAGGGCCCCCGCGCGCCGCCCGCCCCACCTCCCACTCCGCACCCGCCGGGCCCGCCGAGGGCCTCCCGAGGGCTTGCCAAGGCTCGTCCGGGGCCCGCCTAGTGCCGCCGCTCCTGCTTCTGCTTGCAGTCCACGCACAGCGTGGCCCGCGGGAAGGCCTGCATCCTGGCCTTGCCGATGGGCTGCCCGCAGTTCTCGCACAGCCCGTACGTGCCCGCCTCCAGCCGTTCCAGGGCCCGCTCGCTCTGCTCCAGCATCGAGCTGGCGTTCGCCGCGAGTGCGAGCTCGGACTCCCGGGTGATGTTCTTGGTGCCCGTGTCGGCCTGGTCGTCGCCCGCACCGTCGCCCGAGTCCCGCATCAGGCCGGAGATGGCCACCTCGGACGCGTCGAGCTCGGCGCGCAGCCTGAGCACCTCGCTGCTCAGCTCGCTGCGTGCCTCGTCGACCTCCTGCTCGGTCCAGGGGTCCTCTCCGGGGCGTACGGCGAGCTCGCCGGGGGTGAGGGCCGCCGTGGCCCGCGGCGCCTTGGGCAGCCCGCTGGTGGCGGCCGCAGCCGTCTTCCTCGCCGTACCGGCGCTCTTCTTGGCAACCACTTTCCGGACTCCCGTCTTCTTCGCGGCATGCGCCGCCCCCTCGTCCCCGGCCTTCTTGGCCGCGGTCGTCCGTTTCTCGACGGCGGTCGCCTTCTTGGCGGCGGTCGTCTTCTTGGCGGCGGTCGTCTTCTCGGCCTCGGCCCTTCCGGCCGGAGCCGTCGTGGCCGGAGCCTTCTTGACCGCGGCCTTTCCGGCCGGAGCCTGCGCGGCCTCGACCTTCTTGGCCGGAGCCTTCGCGGCCTCGGCCTTCTTGGCCTCGACCTTCTTTGCCGGAGCTTTCTTGGCCGGGGCCTTCGTAGCCGGAGCTTTCTTGGCCGGGGCCTTCGTAGCCGGGGCTTTCGTAGCCGAGGCCTTCGAAGCCGAGGCCTTCGTAGCCGGGGCTTTCGTAGCCGGGGCTTTCTTGGCCGGGGCTTTGGTAGCCGGAGCCTTCTTGGCCGGAGCCTTCTTGGCGGCGGTCTTGCGGGCAGCGGTCGCCTTCTCGGCGTGAGCCGCGTCCTCGGAGATCGCCGCCTTCCCGGCCGCCTTCCCGACGGCCTTCTTGGCAGTACTCCCGGCGGTCTTCTTCGCCACCATGGCCGCGGCCCCTTCACATACTGTGATCATTGCTCGCGAATCGTGCCGGAACGATAAATCGACTCCAGCCCTGCGGCAACGGGGCACGCATCCAGCGAGGTCAACCTGCATCCGTTGTGCCCATCCGTCGGCCCGGTAATCCGCCACTCACGCCCCACCCCACTCCGGACCGGCGCGTCGGGCCCATTCGGGTCACGTGAAGGCCCGCCCAGACCCCCGCCCAGACCCCCGGCCACGCCCCCGCCACGCCGCTACGGCGGCCCCCGCACGGCCCCCCGTAAACCGGTCTGCCGAGCGCTCCCCGGGCCCGTACACTGGGCCCAGCGAGAGGCATGGATGGGGACGAGTAGCGTCGGACGCAGCCAGGAGCGACCCGGGGACGGTGAGAGCCCGGGGGCGAGCGCGACGTGAAGGATCACCCCGGAGCCGCCGGAAGAAAGCGCGTACGGATCCCGCACGGAGCCCCGTACGGCGAGTAGAACCGGCTTCGCACCCCAATGAGGGGGCCATCGGATCCGTCCGGCGGCCAAGGAGGGTGGTACCGCGGGAGCAGCAGTCGCTCTCGTCCCTCCGGACGGAAGTGACACCCCGCCGGAGGAAGAGTTCAGCCTCATGACCACACCGCCGCAGTACCGCCCGGTACCCGCCCAGGTCGACCTGCCTGCCCTCGAGCACGCGGTCCTCGACTTCTGGCGCGAGAGCAAGACCTTCGCCAAGACCCTGGAGCAGTCCGAGGGCCGCCCCGAGTGGGTCTTCTACGAGGGCCCGCCCACCGCGAACGGCATGCCCGGCGCGCACCACATCGAGGCCCGCGTCTTCAAGGACGTCTTCCCCCGGTTCCGCACGATGCGCGGCTACCACGTGGCCCGCAAGGCCGGCTGGGACTGCCACGGCCTGCCCGTCGAGCTCGCCGTCGAGAAGGAGCTCGGCTTCAACGGCAAGCAGGACATCGAGGCGTACGGCATCGCCGAGTTCAACGCCAAGTGCCGCGACTCCGTGACCCGCCACACCGACGCGTTCGCCGAGCTCACGACCCGGATGGGCTACTGGGTCGACCTGGACGACGCCTACCGGACCATGGACCCCGAGTACGTCGAGTCCGTGTGGTGGTCGCTGAAGGAGATCTTCAACAAGGGTCTGCTCACCCAGGACCACCGCGTCGCCCCCTGGTGCCCCCGCTGCGGCACCGGCCTCTCCGACCACGAGCTGGCCCAGGGCTACGAGACGGTCGTCGACCCCTCCGTCTTCGTCCGCTTCCCGCTGACCTCCGGCCCCCTCGCGGGCGAGGCGGCGCTGCTGGTCTGGACGACGACCCCCTGGACGCTCGTCTCCAACACCGCGGTCGCCGCGCACCCCGAGGTCACGTACGTCGTCGCCACCAACGGCGAGGAGAACCTCGTCGTCGCCCAGCCGCTGCTGGAGAAGGCCCTCGGCGAGGGCTGGGAGGCCACCGGCGAGTCCTTCACGGGCAAGGACATGGAGCGCTGGACGTACGAGCGCCCGTTCTCCCTGGTGGAATTCCCGGCCGAGGCCCACTACGTCGTCAACGCCGAGTACGTCACGACCGAGGACGGCACCGGTCTGGTCCACCAGTCCCCCGCCTTCGGCGCCGACGACCTCGCGGTCTGCCGCGCGTACGGCCTGCCCGTCGTGAACCCGGTCCGCCCCGACGGCACCTTCGAGGAGGAGGTCCCCCTGGTCGGCGGCGTCTTCTTCAAGAAGGCCGACGAGAAGCTGACCGCCGACCTCGACGCGCGCGGTCTGCTCTTCAAGCACATCGCCTACGAGCACAGCTACCCGCACTGCTGGCGCTGCCACACCGCGCTGCTGTACTACGCGCAGCCGTCCTGGTACATCCGCACCACCGCCGTCAAGGACGCGATGCTGCGGGAGAACGAGAAGACCAACTGGTTCCCGGACTCGGTCAAGCAGGGCCGCTTCGGCGACTGGCTGAACAACAACATCGACTGGGCGCTCTCCCGCAACCGCTACTGGGGCACCCCGCTGCCGATCTGGCGCTGTGAGGAGAACCACCTCACCTGCGTCGGCTCGCGCGCGGAGCTGAGCGAGCTGTCGGGCACGGACCAGTCCGCCCTGGACCCGCACCGCCCGTACATCGACGACGTCACCTTCACCTGCACGGCCGAGGGCTGCTCCCTGACCGCCGTCCGCGTGCCCGAGGTCATCGACGCCTGGTACGACTCGGGCTCGATGCCTTTCGCCCAGTGGGGCTACCCGTACAAGAACAAGGAGATCTTCGAGAAGCGCTACCCGGCGCAGTTCATCTCGGAGGCCATCGACCAGACGCGCGGCTGGTTCTACACGCTGATGGCGGTCGGCACCCTCGTCTTCGACAAGTCCTCCTACGAGAACGTGGTCTGCCTCGGCCACATCCTCGCCGAGGACGGCCGCAAGATGTCCAAGCACCTGGGCAACATCCTCCAGCCGATCCCGCTCATGGACCAGCACGGCGCGGACGCGGTGCGCTGGTTCATGGCGGCGGGCGGCTCCCCGTGGGCGGCGCGCCGCGTCGGCCACGGCACGATCCAGGAGGTCGTGCGCAAGACCCTCCTCACGTACTGGAACACGGTCGCCTTCCAGGCCCTGTACGCCCGTACGTCGAACTGGGCGCCCTCCGCGTCGGACCCGGCCCCGGCCGACCGCACGGTCCTCGACCGCTGGCTGCTCTCCGAGCTCCACACCCTCGTCGCCGAGGTCACGGACGCGATGGAGGCGTACGACACCCAGCGCGCCGGCAAGCTCCTGTCCTCCTTCGTGGACGACCTCTCCAACTGGTACGTCCGCCGCTCGCGCCGCCGCTTCTGGCAGGGCGACGCGGCCGCGCTCCGCACGCTGCACGACGTGGTCGAGACGGTCACCCGCCTCATGGCCCCGCTGACCCCCTTCATCACGGAGCGGGTCTGGCAGGACATGATCGTCCCGGTGACCCCGGAGGCGCCGGAGTCGGTGCACCTGTCGTCGTGGCCGGCGTCGGACACCGCTCAGGTGGACCCGGCCCTCTCGCAGCAGATGCTGCTGGTACGCCGCCTCGTGGAGCTGGGCCGGGCGACGCGTGCCGAGTCCGGGGTCAAGATCCGCCAGCCCCTCTCCCGGGCGCTGGTCGGTGCCGTGGGCTTCGACGCGCTCTCCCCGGAGCTCCAGGCCCAGATCACGGAGGAGCTGAACGTCTCCTCCCTGGCCTCGCTCTCCGAGGTCGGCGGGTCCCTGGTGGACACCACGGCGAAGGCGAACTTCCGTGCGCTGGGCAAGCGCTTCGGCAAGGGCGTCCAGGACGTGGCCAAGGCCGTGGCCGCGGCCGACGCGGCGGCCCTGTCCCTGGCCCTGCGCTCCGGCGAGGCCTCGGTGGAGGTGAACGGCGAGCAGGTCGTCCTCACGCCGGAGGAGGTCATCATCACGGAGACCCCGCGCGAGGGCTGGTCGGTGGCGTCCGACGCGGGCGCGACGGTCGCCCTGGACCTGGAGATCACCCCGGAGCTGCGGCTGGCGGGCCTGGCGCGTGACGCGATCCGGCTGATCCAGGAGGCCCGGAAGAACTCCGGCCTCGACGTGGCGGACCGGATCGCCCTCCGCTGGACCGCCGAGTCCCCGGAGGTCGTCACGGCCCTGACGGACCACGCGGCCCTGATCGCGGACGAGGTCCTCTCGACGGACTTCGCCTCCGGCGAGGCCGACGCCACGTACGGCGAACCCTTCACGGACGAGCCCCTCGGCCTGACCTTCCGCCTCCGCAAGGCGTAGCCCAGGCCAAAGAGGCCCGTACCCTCGCTTGGGGTGCGGGCCTCTTTGCTGTCCCCTATCCGCCCTTCCACCGTTCCCGCCTCAAACGCCAGCGCGGCTCACTACACGGCGCTCCGCGCCCGCGCCTCAAACGCCGGCGAGGCTGGAATTGCCGCGGCCAAATCCAGCCCCGCCGGCGTTTGAGGCGCGGGGGTCCGGGGGCAGCGCCCCCGGCGACGGCGCCGCACCCGGGTACGCGAACGGGCCGGGCCCGAGGTTCCGTAGAACCTCGGGCCCGGCCCGAAACGCGACTGCCGACAGGCGCGGCGGCGGCGCCTAGTTGTCGTCCTCGTCGATCAGAAAGCCCCGCATCGGCGACGGCGCCTGCATCGGCTGCGGCGCAGCAGGCCGCACCGGAGCCATCGGCTGGGTCATCGCCGGGGACATCTGCTGCTGACCGCCGTACGACGGGCCTCCGCCCATCGGGGAGGGACCGCCCATGGGGGACGGACCGCCCATCGAGGGACCGCCCATCGAGTGGCCCATCGCACCGGCCGGAGCCATCGAAGGCGACGGCGACGGCGGCAGCGCCGGACCGGCCGGGTTCCGCGGCGGGGCCAGGGAGTCGTCGGCCTGGGTCTCCAGCTGACGCAGCTGCGACTCCAGGTAGGACTTCAGGCGCGTACGGTACTCACGCTCGAAGCCCCGCAGGTCCTCGACCTTGCGCTCCAGCGTGGCGCGCGCGGACTCCAGGGAACCCATCGCGACGCGGTGCTTCTCCTGCGCGTCCCGCTCCAGCGCGTCGGCCTTGGCGCGGGCATCCCGCTCCAGACCCTCGGCACGCGACCGGGCCTCGCCGACGATCTTGTTGGCCTCGGAACGGGCCTCCGCGATCGCCTGGTCCGCGGTCTGCTGCGCCAGCGACAGGACGCGGGCGGCGCTGTCGCCACCGGGGCCCTGCTGCGGAAGCTGCGGCTGCTGCTGGTGCATCTGCTGCATGGGCTGCATCTGCTGGCCCATCGGCTGCATCTGCTGACCCATGGGCTGCATCTGCTGGCCGAGCGGGTTCTGGCCGCCCATCGACTGCTGCTGCTGGCCCATGGGCTGCTGGCCCATGCCCTGCGGTCCGCCCATGGGGTGCTGCTGCATGGGGCCGCCCATCGGGCCCGGACCCTGCGGTCCGTGTCCGCCGGGACCGGCCGGCAGCTGCGGCTGGCCGCCCGGGAGCTGGGGCGGGCCCATCTGCTGCTGCGGCGGGCCGGATATGGCCGCGGGCACGGGGGCGCCGGGGCCGCGCTGGTCCTGGGGTTCCGGCTTGCGCATGCCCTGCTGCTGCTGGTTCTGCGCGGCGGCACGCGTGGCGGCTGCCAGCTTGGCGCGCAGGTCCTCGTTCTCGCGCAGCAGGCGCGTCAGTTCGGACTCGACCTCGTCGAGGAAGGCATCGACCTCGTCCTCGTCATAGCCTTCTCGCAGGCGGACGGTCGTGAACTGCTTGTTCCGCACGTCCTCGGGAGTCAGCGGCATGTCTTCTTCACCTCTACGTAGTCGTCGGCAGTCGGCAAGACCGTATCGGGATCGTCCCCGCGTGCGCGGAGAAGTTCATCGTTCATACGCTTCTCGCAGCACCGCTGACGAGACTGATGAGGATGTAAACGATGATCATCAGAACGAAGAAGGACAGGTCGAGTGCCACGCCCCCGAGACGCAACGGCGGGATGAACCGCCGAAGAAGCTTGAGCGGTGGGTCGGTAAGAGTGTAGGTGGCCTCCAGAACGACCACCATCGCCTTGCCGGGTGCCCATGAACGTGCGAACTGGAACACGTAGTCCATGACCAGTCGGAAGATCAGCACGATGAGGAAGCACATCAGCGCGATGTAGACCACCTGTAGTGCGACGCCCATCCCGCGCTTCCCTCTCCCCGTTTTCCGCTCTGTTCCCGGTCCCGTATCTGACGGATCGGTCTAGCTTTGGTTGAAGAACCCGCCCTCCGCGATGCGGGCCTTGTCCTCCGCCGTGACATCGACGTTAGCAGGCGACAGCAGGAACACCTTCTGTGTCACGCGTTCAATGCTGCCGTGCAGACCGAACACGAGTCCGGCGGCGAAGTCCACGAGACGCTTCGCGTCCGTGTCGTCCATCTCCGTGAGATTCATGATCACCGGAGTGCCCTCACGGAAGTGTTCCCCGATGGTACGGGCCTCGTTGTAGGTCCGGGGGTGCAGCGTCGTGATGCGGTACGGCTCCCGCTCGGAGACGACCTTGGGCATGATCACGGGGGCGTTCTTCTCCAGGTTCGTGCGGTCAGGTGTGATGGATGCCACGGGGGCGATTCGCGCAGGACGTCCGTTTTCCACCGGAATTGGGATGGGTTCCCGCTGCGCCGGAGGCTGTACGGCTCGTACCGGTTCGTCCGATACGGGCGATTGGTGCACGGGCTGCTGTCGGCGACGATCCCGCTCCGGCTCCGGTTCCGGCTCGAACTCGTCATCGGGGTCGTACCCCGGGTTGTCGTACCGGTCGTCCTCCACGAGGCCGAGGTAGACCGCCATCTTGCGCATCGCGCCGGCCATTCTCCGAGTCCTCCGCTCTGTGGTGGATCGCCCTGTCGCAGGTGCCGCCGTGTCACGAATGTCACCAACTGCCCGCGATCCACGTGGTCTGCCCGCTGATCAGCGGGAATGACCATATTTTCTGCTGTGGTCCGACTTTCTTCGCGACGTTACCCGAGCCGGGGTCTCGCGCCGAGTACCGCAGTGCCGACGCGTACATGTGTCGCACCGGCCGCAACGGCCTGTTCCAGGTCCGCGCTCATCCCGGCCGACACCATCGTGGCAGCCGGATGGTCCGCGCGCAGGCGTGATGACAATTCCATCAACCGCTCGAAAGCGGCCCGTTCGCGTCCCGCGTACCGGCCGGACAGCGGCGCGACGGTCATCAGCCCGTCGATCCGCAGTCCCGGCGCCCCGGCGATGAGGTCCGCCAACTCCGCGAGCTGCTCCGGCGCAGCGCCGCCCCGGGCCCCGCGCTCCCCCGACTCGGCGTCGAGGGCGATCTGCACGAGGCAGCCGAGCTCCCGGCCGGCACTCACAGCGGCGGTCGAGAGGGCGGTCACGAGCCTGGGCCGGTCGACCGACTGCACCACATGCGCGTATCCCGCCACGGAACGGACTTTGTTCGTCTGCAACTGACCGACGAAGTGCCAGCTGAGCGGCAGATCCGCGCAGGCCGCGGCCTTGGGGGCGGCGTCCTGGTCACGATTCTCCGCAACATGACGGACACCCAGCTCCGCCAGCAGTCGTACGTCGCTCGCGGGATAGGTCTTGGTGACCACGATGAGCGTCACCTCTTCCCGCTCGCGTCCCGCCACCGCGCAGGCGGACGAGATACGTTCCTCCACCCGCGCCAGGTTCTCGGCGAGCTCCGACTTACGATCCGTCATTCCTCAGTCCAACCAGACATATCCGGCAAGCCGCCCGGTCACCCGGTCACGGCGGTACGAGAAGTGGTCCCGCGACTCCAGTGTGCAGACCGGGGAGCGGCGGCTGTTCACCACCCCCGCCTCCGCGAGCTGGGCGTGCACTCCGGCGACCACGTCGACGGCCGGTGTCCCCCAGCTGGTCTCGGCCCGGGCGGCGGGCACCACTTCGGCCACCGCGTCCCGCATCTCGGCGGGCACTTCGTAGCAGCGTCCGCAGACCGCGGGTCCGGTACGGGTGACGATCCGCCCGGGTTCGGCTCCGAGGGAGACCATCGCCTCCACGGCCGCGGGCACCACCCCGGCGACCAGTCCGGGCCGCCCGGCGTGGACGGCCCCCGCGACCCCGGCGACGGGGTCGGCGAGCAGGACCGGCGTGCAGTCCGCGGTGAGGACCGCGAGCGGCACTCCCCGGCGGGCGGTCACGACCGCGTCCACCGCGGGGATCTCCTCCCCCAGCGGCCAGGGTCCGTCGACCACGGCCACGTCCTTGCCGTGCACCTGGTTCATCCAGACCACCCGGCCCGGTTCGAGACCCAGTGACCGGGCCGCCCGTGCCCGGTTCGCGACAACGGCGGCCGGGTCGTCTCCGACCGCGCCGCCGAGGTTGAGCTCTTCGTACGGAACGGCGCTCACCCCGCCCCACCGGTCGGTGAAGGCGAAGTGGGCGCCGCCCACGTGATGCTGCTCCGGTGTCACTTCAAGAAGTCCGGGACATCCAGTTCCTCGGCCGGGCTGTCCTGGTACGGCCGGGCGGTGGGGACCTGCGGCGGTGCGGGGGCCTGGGCCTCGACCGGGGCCGCCTCGACGGGAGCCGGGGGGTCCTCGCGCGGGGTGACCGAGCCGAGTCCGCCGAAGGCCGGGCGGGCCGGCTCGGCGGCGCGGACCGGAGCCGGGGCCGGCTCCTCGCGCTTCGTGGACGCGGCGCCGATGACGTTGTCCCGGCGGGCCGGGGGCTGTCCGCCGTCGAAGCCGGCCGCGATGACGGTGACCCGTACCTCGTCGCCGAGCGCGTCGTCGATGACGGCACCGAAGATGATGTTCGCCTCGGGGTGCGCGGCCTCGCTCACCAGCTGCGCGGCCTCGTTGATCTCGAAGAGACCGAGGTCCGAGCCGCCGGAGATGGAGAGCAGCACGCCACGGGCGCCGTCGATGGACGCCTCCAGCAGCGGCGAGGAGATCGCCATCTCGGCCGCGGCCACCGCGCGGTCGTCGCCGCGGGCCGAGCCGATGCCCATCAGGGCGGAGCCGGCCTCGGACATCACGGACTTGACGTCGGCGAAGTCGAGGTTGATCAGACCCGGGGTGGTGATGAGGTCGGTGATGCCCTGGACGCCCGAGAGCAGGACCTGGTCGGCCGACTTGAAGGCGTCGAGCACGCTGACCTGGCGGTCCGAGATGGACAGCAGTCGGTCGTTGGGGATGACGATGAGGGTGTCGACCTCTTCGCGGAGCTCGGCGATGCCGTCCTCCGCCTGGTTCGCGCGGCGGCGGCCCTCGAAGGTGAACGGCCGGGTGACCACACCGATCGTCAGGGCGCCCAGCGAGCGCGCGATGTTGGCGACGACGGGTGCGCCGCCGGTGCCGGTGCCGCCGCCCTCACCGGCGGTGACGAAGACCATGTCGGCCCCCTTGAGGACCTCCTCGATCTCCTCGCGGTGGTCCTCTGCCGCCTTCCGGCCGACTGCCGGGTTGGCGCCGGCGCCGAGGCCGCGCGTCAGTTCACGGCCGACGTCGAGCTTGACGTCGGCGTCACTCATCAACAGCGCCTGGGCGTCCGTGTTGATGGCGATGAACTCGACGCCCTTGAGACCGACCTCGATCATTCGGTTGATGGCATTGACACCACCGCCGCCGACACCGATGACCTTGATGACTGCGAGGTAGTTCTGCGGTGCTGCCACGTCGAAGGCCTCTCGCCTCGAGTTACGTGTCGCCGCCTCGCGGGCCTGCGTTGCGACGACTGATGCCGAAATGGGGACGGTCCGAACGCGCCGACCCGAACCCTCACCCTGAAGTTTAGGGTTAGGGGTGTGTCTGTTCCTTGGACTCTTCCGAACAGGACACTAAGTCGACAAGTAGCGCGTGTTCAACGAACACGCCGAACCTCCCGTTTTTCTTTTCACCCTATGTGATCACCCGTATCGCTGGCCAACCAGGGTGCGCCGCTGTTCGACCGGACGTCAACTCCCGGACGCGGCAGGGGCGGTGGGAACGCTCACGTCGAAGTGACCGGCCTTCGGCGCGGCTTTCAGCAAAGCGGTCAGCGCTCGCCCCTTCGCCTCGCTCTGTTCGCCGCTCCCCCACGTCACGGACCGGCCCCGGGTCAGCTCCAGCACGACCGAATCGTAGGAACGCACCTTGACCTGCACGGTTTCCTTGGCGATCGGCTCCGGGAGGGCGCTCGCGACGCGTACGGCCTCGTGCAGCAGCCGTTCCCCGTCGAAGCGGCGGGCGCTCGGGGAGCGATCCGCGTTCAATTCGAGGACCGGAACGCCCGCGGGTGCTTTCGGAACCGTGTCGAATCGCACACCCGAAGCGTCCACTTCGACGAAGTTGGCGTCCTTTTTGATGAGCAGTACGGGTTTGCGTTCCGTCACCTTCAGCCCGATGCCGTGGGGCCAGGCCCGCACCACATCGACTGAACGGACGCGGGACAGCCGTCCGCGGACGCGGCTCTCGATCTCGTCCGTGTCGACGCTCACCAGCGGAGCGCCGACCGGGACGGCCGCGGCGGCGAGGACCTGCTCGGGGGTGAGCACCTGGGTGCCGGTGGCGGTGACCTTCTCGACGCGGAGCCAGGAAGAGCCGTAGAGCACCCAAGTGCCGCCCGCGAGGAGGAGCACCGCGGCGACCAGGGAGGCCAGTACGGGGCCCCGGCGCAGGTGCTTTCCGAGGCCCGGCGGGCCTGATCTCTTCGTGGACTCCGGGTCCTTGGGCGGCTTGGGAGCACCGGTGCCCTTGCGGGCAGAGCGGCCGGACCGATCAGAAAACGGTGTCCCGCGCTGTGCGGTCCTCGCTCCGGCCACTCCTGTGCCTCCTGCGTCTGTGCTTCCCGCCTCAGCGGGCTCTGTGGGCCGCGATCGCCTCGTACACCATGCCGACCAGGAGCTCGTCGGCATCCCGGCGGCCGAACTCACCGGCGGCGCGGGACATCTCGTACAGGCGGTGCGGGTCGGACAGCACCGGGAGGATCTGGCCGAGTACCCACTCGGGGGTCAGTTCCGCGTCGTCGACGAGCAGGCCGCCGCCGGCCTTGACCACCGGCTGGGCGTTGAGCCGCTGTTCGCCGTTGCCGATCGGCAGCGGGACGTAGGCGGCGGGGAGCCCGACGGCGGAGAGTTCGGCGACGGTCATCGCGCCCGCGCGGCACAGCATCATGTCGGCGGCGGCGTACGCGAGATCCATCCGGTCCACGTACGGTACCGGCACATACGGCGGCATCCCGGGCATGTTGTCGACACGCGGCAGTTCGTTCTTCGGCCCGACGGCGTGCAGGATCTGGATCCCGGAGCGCTGGAGGGCCGGAGCGACCTGCTGGATCGTCTCGTTGAGGCGGCGGGCGCCCTGTGAGCCGCCGGAGACCAGCAGCGTCGGCAGGTTGGGGTCCAGGCCGAAGGCGGCGCGCGCCTCCGGGCGGACGGCGGCCCGGTCGAGGGTGGAGATGGAGCGGCGCAGCGGGATGCCCACGTAGCGGGCGCCGCGCAGCTTGCTGTCGGGGGTGGAGACCGCGACGGCGTGCGCGTACCGGGAGCCGATCTTGTTGGCCAGTCCGGGCCGGGCGTTGGCCTCGTGGACGATGATCGGCACCCCGAGCCGCTTGGCCGCGAGGTAGCCGGGCAGGGCCACGTAGCCGCCGAAGCCGACGACGCAGTCGGCCTTGGTGCGCAGGAGGATCTCCTCCGCGGCCTTGATGGTGCCGCGCAGCCGCCCGGGGACGGTGATCAGTTCCGGGGTGGGCTTGCGGGGCAGCGGCACGGCGGGGATCAGCCCGAGCTCGTAGCCGCGTTCCGGCACCAGGCGGGTCTCCAGTCCGCGCTCCGTGCCGAGGGCGGTGATGCCCACTGAAGGGTCCTGCCTGCGCAGGGCGTCCGCGAGGGCGAGCGCCGGCTCGATGTGGCCGGCGGTCCCCCCACCGGCGAGTACGACATGCACCGAAATTCACCGCTCTCCGGACGGACGCTTCTTGACGCGCCGTCTCATCGACTTCCATCTCACCCCGGTCCGCCACCAGCCGGTCTTCGGCTGTCGCATCGCGAGGGCCGCGCGCGCGGCCGGCTCCTCACGCGCGAAGGCGATGAGCAGTCCGATCGCGAACATGGTCGGCAGCAGGGCGGACCCTCCGTAGGAGAACAGCGGGAGCGGGACTCCGGCGATCGGCAGCAGGCCGAGCACCGCACCGATGTTGATCACGGCCTGGGCCGTGATCCAGGTGGTCACGCCTCCCGCGGCAAACCGTACGAAGGAATCCTCCGTGCGTCCGGCCACGCGGATACCCGCATAGCCTAGAGCCGCGAACAGGGCGAGCACCGACAGCGTCCCCGCGAGACCCAGTTCCTCCCCGGTGATGGCGAAGATGAAGTCGGTGTGGGCTTCGGGTAGTTGCCCCCATTTTTCCACACTTGCACCCAGACCGGAACCGAACCATCCGCCCGAGGCGAGGGCGTAGATCCCGTGGACGGCCTGCCAGCAAAGGTCGTTCTTGCCCGGTTCTGTCGCGCCGAGGCACTCCAGCCGGTCCATCCGGTGCGGACTGGTCTTGATGAGCAGGGCGATGATCGCACCCGTGAAGGCCAGCACCCCGACGAACAGCCGGGTCGGAGCCCCCGCCAGCCAGAGCAGACCGAACAGGATGGCGCCGAGGATCATCGCGGTGCCCATGTCCCCGCCCAGCATGATCAGCCCGAGCAGCAGGAAGGCCACCGGGACCAGCGGCACCAGCAGGTGCTTCCACTGGCTCAGCAGCCCCTTGTCGCCCTTGCGCGCCAGCAGGTCGGCGCCCCACAGGATCAGCGCCAGTTTGCCGAACTCACTGGGCTGCAACATGAACGGACCGCCGAGGGAGATCCAGTTCTGGTTGCCGTTGATCGCGACCCCTATCCCGGGGACCTGGACCAGGACCATCAGGAAGAGCGTGCCGGCGAGCACCGGATAGGACAGCGCCCGGTGCAGTTTGACGGGCATCCGGGAGGCGACCAGCAGCAGGCCGGCGCCGATGAGGGCGGCCAGGAACTGCTTCTTGAAGAAGTAGGCGTCGCCCAGGCCGAGCTGGAGGGCCTTGATCATGGAGGCCGAGTACACCATCACCAGGCCGAGCACGGTGATGAGCAGCGAACTGCCGAAAATCAGGTAATAGGCGGTGAGTGGGCGGTCCCAGGCCTTGCGCAACTGCTGCTGCGTACGCCGCAGCCGGGCCAGCGGCCCGCGCCGGGCGGGCCGCTTCCCACTCACCACAGGGCGTTTGCGGCCCTGCGCCTTCACGGCGGACGGTCGCCGCCCCGACAGCATCTGCTTGGCCGGCATCTGTGATCTTCCCCTCCACTCGTACGAGGCGAGCAGCCGGCCGGAGGGAACCTGTCCCGGAGCCCTAGGCCTGGGCCGTGTCCGCAGTGTCCTCGGCCGCCAGTTGGCGCACCGCTTCGGCGAATGCGTCCCCACGCTTGTTGTAGTTCGCGAACATGTCCATCGAGGCGCAGGCGGGTGCCAGCAGGACCGTGTCGCCGGGCTCGGCGAGCGCGGCCGCTTCGCGGACCGCTGCGAGCATCGCCCCAGTGTCGGTCCGGTCGAGGTCGACGACCGGGACCTCGGGGGCGTGTCGCGCCAGCGCCTCGGCGATCAGCGCCCGGTCGGCGCCGATCAGCACCGCGCCGCGCAGCCGCTTCGCCGACTTCCGCACGAGTTCGTCGAAGGTCGCGCCCTTGGCGAGGCCGCCGGCGATCCAGACGACCGTCTCGAAGGCGGCCAGGGAGGCCTCCGCGGCGTGCGTGTTGGTGGCCTTGGAGTCGTCGATGTAGACGACCTCGGCGACCTCGTCCACGTACGCGACCCGGTGGGCGTCCGGGCGGAAGTCGCGCAGCCCGTCGCGAACGGCCCGCGCCTCCACGCCGAAGGCGCGGGCCAGGGCGGCCGCGGCGAGCGCGTTGGCGATGTTGTGCGGGGCCGGCGGGTTGACGTCCTCGACGTGCGCGAGCTCCTGCGCGTTCTTCTGCCGGTTCTCCACGAAGGCCCGGTCGACGAGGATGCCGTCGACGACGCCGAGCATGGAGGGGCCGGGGGCGCCGAGGGTGAAGCCGATCGCCCGGCAGCCCTCCTCGACGTCGGCGTTCTCGACCAGCTTCTCGGTGGCCGGGTCGGCCACGTTGTAGACGCAGGCCACCGTGTTGCCCTCGTAGATCCGGCCCTTGTCGGCGGCGTACGCCTCCATCGAGCCGTGCCAGTCGAGGTGGTCCGGGGCCAGGTTGAGCACGGCCGCCGAGTGGACGCGCAGCGAGGGCGCCCAGTGCAGCTGGTAGCTGGAGAGTTCGACGGCGAGCACGTCGTACTCCTGCTCGCCGAGCACCACGTCGATGATGGGGGTCCCGATGTTGCCGACGGCCGCGGTCCGCAGGCCTGCGGCCTTGAGGATCGACGCCAGCATCTGCGTGGTGGTGGTCTTCCCGTTGGTCCCGGTGACGGCCAGCCATGGCGCGGGGGCCGCGCTCCCGACGTCCTGCGCTCCGGCCGCGGCCGCGCGGCGGCGTGCGCCGAGCTCGCGCAGCCTCCAGGCGATCTCCACGTCTCCGACGACATCCACGCCGGCCGCGGCGGCAGCCGCGAACAGCGGGCTGTCGGGCTTCCAGCCCGGGGAGGTGACGACCAGCTCCGTGCCCTCGGGCAGGACGTCGCCCGCGCGGGCGCCGCCGGCCAGGTGGCCGAGGCGGACCTCGATGCCCTGCTCCGCGAGCTCGGCGGCCTTCGCCCGGTGCGCGTCGCCGTCGGCGTTGTCGACGACGGTCACCACGGCGCCGAGCCCGGCCAGGGCGCGCGCGGCGCTGATGCCGCTCACGCCGAGCCCGGCGACCGTGATCCGGGCCGGGAGGCCGTACCGCGCCGGCTCGGGGGCGGAGCCGGGCTCCGCGGACACAGTCGGGTCGTCGCTCACTTGTCGGCTGCCCATCCCGCGTAGAAGAGACCGAGACCCACGATCACGCACATGCCCTGGATGATCCAGAAGCGGACCACCACAAGGACTTCGGACCACCCCTTGAGTTCGAAGTGGTGCTGCAGCGGGGCCATCCGGAAGACGCGCTTCCCGGTCAGCTTGAAGGAGCCGACCTGGATGACGACCGACATGGTGATGAGGACGAAGAGGCCGCCGAGCAGGGCGATCAGGAACTCCGTGCGGGAGCAGATCGCGAGACCGGCGAGCGCGCCGCCGAGGGCCAGCGAACCGGTGTCACCCATGAAGATCTTGGCGGGCGAGGTGTTCCACCACAGGAAGCCGAAGCAGGCGCCCATCAGGGCGGAGGCGACCACGGCGAGGTCGAGCGGGTCGCGCACCTCGAAACAGGCGTTCGGGCTGGGCAGGGTCTGCGCGTTGACGCAGGACTCCTGGAACTGCCAGACGCCGATGAAGGTGTAGGCGCCGAAGACCATCACGGCTGCGCCGGTCGCCAGACCGTCCAGACCGTCGGTCAGGTTCACGCCGTTGGACATCGCCAGGATCATGAACAGGGCCCAGACGACGAACAGCACCGGGCCGATCGACCAGCCGAAGTCCGTCACGAACGACAGCTTGGTGGAGGCCGGGGTGAGCCCGCGCGAGTCCTCGAACTGGAGCGCGAGCACCGCGAAGGCGATGCCGACGATCAGCTGGCCCGACATCTTCGCCTTGGCCCGCAGACCCAGCGAGCGCCGCTTGACGATCTTGATGTAGTCGTCCAGGTAGCCGACCACACCCATGCCCGCCATCAGGAAGAGCACGAGCAGGCCCGAGAAGCTCGGTTCGCTGCCGGTGATGACCTTGGTGAGGGCGTACGCGATGAGCGTGGCCAGGATGAAGGAGATGCCGCCCATGGTGGGCGTGCCCTTCTTCCCGGCGTGGCCGCGGGGGCCGTCGTCGCGGATGAACTGGCCGTAGCCCTTGCGGGCCAGAAGCTTGATCAGCAGCGGAGTACCGATGAGCGTCAGGAACAGGCCGATGACGCCGGCGAACAGGATCTGCCTCATCGGCCGGCGACCTCGCCCTCGACAGTGCCGTCGAGCAGGGCCTGGGCCACCCGCTCGAGACCGGCCGACCTGGAAGCCTTCACCAGCACGACGTCACCCGGGCGCAGTTCACTGCGCAACAGGTCGACCGCCGCCTGCGCGTCGGACACGTGCACCGACTCCTCACCCCACGAACCCTCGTTATATGCGCCCAGTTGCAGCCAGGATGCTTCCCTGCCCCCGACTGCGACGAGCTTGCTCACGTTGAGCCGGACGACAAGTCGCCCGACCGCGTCGTGCTCGGCGAGAGCCTCGTCTCCGAGCTCGGCCATCGGGCCGAGCACCGCCCACGTGCGTCCCCCGTTCGCCCGGCAGGCACCGCCCATCGCGGCGAGCGCGCGCAGTGCGGCCCGCATGGACTCGGGATTCGCGTTGTAGGCGTCGTTGACGATCGTCACACCGTCCGCCCGCTCGGTGACCTCCATCCGCCACCGGGACAGCGTGCCCGCTCCGGAGAGCGCGGAGGCGATCTCCGGGGCGGACATGCCCAGTACATGGGCGACGGCGGCCGCGGCGAGCGCGTTCGACACGTGGTGCTCACCGTACAGCCGCAAGGTCACGTCACTGCACCCGGTGGGTGTGTGCAGTGTGAAGGAAGCCTGTCCCCTGTCCGTCATCCGGACGTCCGTGGCCCGGATTTCGGCGTCCTCGGCCTCACCGAACAGGACCGTACGGGCCTTTGTGCGCGCGGCCATGGCGCGAACCAGCTGGTCGTCCGCGTTGAGGACGGCGACACCGCCTTCCGCCGCGGCCGGCAGGGCCTCGACCATCTCCCCCTTGGCCCGCGCGATCTGCTCGCGACCGCCGAACTCGCCGATGTGGGCGGTGCCGACGTTGAGGACCAGGCCGATCCGCGGCGGCGTCAGTCCGGTGAGGTAGCGGATGTGGCCGATGCCGCGGGCGCCCATCTCCAGGACCAGGTGCCTGGTTTCCTCGGTGGCCTTCAGGGCGGTGAGCGGCAGGCCGATCTCGTTGTTGAGGGAGCCCGGCGTCCACACGGTGGGCGCGTGGGTCTGGAGCACCTGCGCGATGAGGTCCTTGGTGGAGGTCTTGCCGGCCGAGCCGGTCAGGGCCACCACGTCGGTGCCGAGACGCCCGACGACGGCCCGCGCGAGGGCGCCGAGCGCCTTCTCCACGTCGGGGACGACGATGGCGGGTACGCCGACCGGCCGGGCCGCGAGGACGGCCGCGGCTCCGGCGGCGACGGCGCGCCCGGCGTAGTCGTGGCCGTCGACGTGCTCGCCGGCGAAGGCGGCGAACAGGCTGCCTGCCTCCACCTGCCGGGAGTCGATGACGACGGGACCGCTGATCCGCACGGACGGATCCGGTATGTCGTGGGGCCGCCCGCCGGTGATGTCGGCGATCTCGGCGAGGGAGAGGGCGATCACTGGTTCACCTCGGCCTGTCGGGCATTGCTCTGCTGTGTCTCGATGGCCGCACGGAGCACCTCGCGGTCGTCGAAGGGGCGCACGACTCCGGCGGTCTCCTGGCCCTGCTCGTGGCCCTTGCCCGCCACCAGCACGGTGTCACCGGGCCGGGCGCGCGCGACGGCGGCGGCGATGGCCGCGGCCCGGTCCGCGTCGACGAGGACGGCGCCCCGCTCGGCGGGCGGTACGGACACGGCGCCTTCGAACATCGCGGCGAGGATCGCGAGGGGGTCCTCAGAGCGCGGGTTGTCGGAGGTCAGGACGGCCACGTCGGCGAACCGGGCGGCGGCGGCGCCCATCGGGGCGCGCTTGGTGGTGTCACGGTCGCCGCCGCAGCCGAGCACGATGTGCAGCTTGCCCTCGGTGACCTCGCGCAGCGCGCGCAGGACCGATTCCACGGCGTCCGTCTTGTGCGCGTAGTCGACGACGGCGAGGTACGGCTGTCCCGCGTCCACCCGCTCCAGCCGGCCGGGGACCCCGGGGACCGCGGCGACGCCGTGGGCGGCGGTCTGCGGGTCGAGGCCGGCGGCGGCCAGGGTGACGATCGCGGCGACGGTGTTGGCGACGTTGAACGGGCCGGGCAGCGGCGCGACGGCCCGTACGCGCTGTCCTTCGGGGCCCAGCAGGGTCAGGGTGGAGCTCGCCGGTCCGAGGTCCACGTCCTCGGCGCGCCAGTCGGCGGCCGGATCGCCCGCGGCGGAGAAGGTGACGACCGGGATCGTGGCCTCCTTGGCCAGCCGGCGGCCGTATTCGTCGTCGAGGTTGACCACGCCCAGGCGGGCGCGGCGGGGGGTGAACAGCCCCGCCTTGGCCTGGAAGTAGTCGTCCATGTCGGAGTGGAACTCCATGTGCTCCGGGCTCAGGTTGTTGAAGACGGCGACGTCGAAGACGCAGCCGTCGACACGGCCGAGCACCAGTGCGTGGCTGGAGACCTCCATGGCCACGGCCTCGACCCCGCGTTCGCGCATGACCGCGAAGAGGGCCTGGAGGTCGGTGGCCTCGGGGGTGGTCCGCTCGGACTTGATGCGCTCGTCGCCGATGCGCATCTCGACGGTGCCGACCAGTCCGGTGCTGCGTCCGGCCCCGCGCAGGCCGCCTTCGACGAGGTACGCCGTGGTGGTCTTGCCGGAGGTGCCGGTGATGCCGATCTGGAGCAGGTCCTCGCCGGGGCGGCCGTAGATCGTGGCCGCGAGCTCGCCCATCCGGCCCCGCGGGTCGGCGACGGTCAGGACCGGCAGGCCGGTCGCCGCGGCGCGCTCCGCCCCCGCGGGGTCGGTCAGCACGGCGGCGGCGCCGAGGCCGGCCGCCTGGGCGGCGAAGTCGGCGCCGTGCGTCCTGGCTCCGGGCAGGGCCGCGTACAGGTCTCCGGGACGCACCGCACGGGAGTCGTGCGTGATCCCGGTGATCTGCGCCGCGCCTGGCGCCGGGATGCCCAGCAGGGTGGCCAGCTCGCCCAGCGGGCTCGGGCGGGCGGACACGGGCCGGGGCGCTCCCGGCGGCGCTGCCGGGGCGTCTTCCTGGGTGGTTCTGGGCTGATCAGCGTGGGGCACGGCGGTGAGCGTACCGGGCGCGGCGGGCCGCCCGCGAAGTGAGGGCCCGGCCCCGGCGTCGGTGGCCGACTGGTTCCCGGGTTCCGGGGTGATCGTTGTCACTGATGGTGCCTCACGCTCTTCTTGCGGGCCGACCGGGCTGTGGGTCACTGACCGGGCTGCGGACTGGGCTGCGGGGAGGGCTGCCGGGCAGGCTGCGGGCCGGGTTCGTAGGTGACCGGAAGCCCGGCGGGGGCGGTTCCGGTGGGGGCGACCTGGAGGGTCTTGAGGGCGAACTCCATGACCTTCTTGTAGATCGGGCCGCAGATCTGGCCGCCGAAGTAGCTGCCCTTAGTGGGGTTCTGGATGGCGCAGTAGACGGTGATGCGCGGGTTGTCGGCGGGGGCGAACCCGGCGAAGGACGCGGTGTAGCCCTTGTAGCGGCCGGTGGCCGGATCCACCCGGTTGGAGGTGCCGGTCTTGCCGCCGACCCGGTAGCCGGGGATGCGGGCCTTGGTGCCGGTGCCCTCCTGGTCGTCGACCACGGATTCGAGCATCTGGGCGAGGGTCTTGGCGGTCTCCTCGCTGACCACGCGGTTCTGCGCGGGGGCCGGGGCCGGGGTGAAGCGGCCGTCGGGGCCCTTGGTGCCGCGGACGAGGGTCGGCTCGATCCTGACCCCGCCGTTGGCGATGGTCGAGTACACGGAGGCCGCCTGCATGGCGTTGAGGGACAGTCCCTGGCCGAAAGGGATCGTGTACTGCTGGGAGGTGGACCAGTCCTCGGGCTCGGCGAGGATGCCGCGGGACTCGCCCGGGTAGTTCAGGCCGGTGGGCCGGCCGATGCCGAACTTGGTCAGGTAGGAGTGCAGGACCTTGTTCGCCTCGGCCTGGGTGGGCCCGAGCTGGCCGGTGGCCAGGATGGTGCCGATGTTGGAGGACTTGGCGAGGACCCCGTTGAGGGTCAGGTACCAGGTCGGGTGGTCGATGTCGTCCTTGAACAGCCGGTCGCCGCGGTGCAGCCGGTTGGGCACCTCGACACGGGTGTCGGGGGTGGCCTTCTTCTCCTCCAGCACCGCGGCCATCGACATCACCTTGGCGGTGGAGCCGGGCTCGTACACGTCCTGGAGCGCGGCATTGCCCATGGCGGTGGAGCGGGCCCGGGTCAGGTCGTTGGGGTCGAAGCCGGGGGCGTTGGCCATGGCCAGTACCTCGCCGGTGCGGGTGTCCTGGACGATGACGTAGCCGCGGTCGGCCTCGGACTTCTGGACCTGCTCGGCGATGGCGCTCTGCGCCGCCCACTGGATGTCCCGGTCGATGGTCAGCTCGATGTCGTCGCCGGGGACGGCGGGCTTCTCGCTGGAGCCGGCGGTGGGGACCTTGCGGCCGCCGGACTGGGCGTAGGTGATCTCGCCGTCCTTGCCGGACAGCTTCTTGTCGAGGGAGGACTCCAGGCCGCCGCCGCCCTTGCCCTCGGCGTTGACGTAACCCAGTATCCCGGCGGCCAGGTCGCCGCCCGGGTACACGCGCTTGCTGCTGTCCTCCTTGAACACGCCGGCGAGGACGTTGGCGCCGGGGCCGTTGTTCCTCTTGTCGGCCGCCGCCTTGTCCGCGAAGACCCGCTGGAGGTCCTTGATCTGGTTCCAGACCTGGGGGGTCTGGCGCTTGGCGAGGACCACGTACCGGCTGTTCTTGGTCTTCAGGCGGTCGGCGAGGTCCTTGGCGTCCTTGCCGAGGATGGGCGCGAGGAGGGCGGCGGCCTGCTCCGGGGCGTCGGGGGCCTTGCTGTCCTGCGGGGTGAACATCTTCGGGTCGGCGGTGATGTCGTACGCGTCGACGCTGGTGGCGAGGGCCACGCCCTTGCGGTCGGTGATCTCACCGCGTTCGGCGGCCAGCCGGACGCTGGTGTAGCGGTTCTTGGAGGCCTCGGCGGAGACGGCCGAGGCGTCGACGGCCTGTACCTGGAGCAGGCGGACGACGAAGACGAGCATCACGAGGGTCAGGCCGACGCTGACCAGGCGCAGCCGGGGCCGGGGGCTGCCGAGCCGGATCGTGTGGGGCGGGCGGGGCCCGGCCGGGCGCCGGGTCGCGGGGCGCGAGGCCGGGCGGGCGGTGGCCCGGGCCCGGTCACCCGGCCGGGGCGGCCTGGCCGGGCCGGGCACCCGCCGCCGGGGCGGTTCCTGCGGGCTCATGCGGCCACCGCCCGCGGCGTGCTGGTGCGGCTGCCGGGGTGCTGGGCCGCGGGCCCGCCGGTGCGGCGCCGCCGCGCGAGCGCCCCCGGGCTCCGCCCGGGCTTCCCGGGGCTCCGCCCCAGACCCCGCGCCTCGAACGCCGGCGAGGCTGGATCTTTTGAGGCGCGGGTCCGGGCAGCGCCCGGCGAACGGAGGAAGGGCGGGGTGGGGAAAGGCCCCGCAGGGGTCCGCGTCACGACGTCACCTTCCAGGAGGCTGGTTGGGCTGCGGTGTCGGGCTCGGCGCGGCCGAGGAACCGGAGGGAGCGGGCTGGCCCGGCGGGGCCGACGCCGGCGGGGCGGCCGGGGCAGCCGGTGTCGGCGACGGCGAGGCCTCGGCCGCCACGGCGGTGCCGGTGACCTTGCCGTCCGGGCCGATGAAGACCGGGCTGCCGCCCGGGACCAGGCCCAGCTCCTGCGCCCGCCGCTGGAGCGCGTCGGGGGCCGAGTAGGCGTCCACGTCGCGCTGCAGCGCCTGCTCCTCGTCCGTGAGGGCGGTGGTCTCCCTCTTCAGCTTGGTCAGCTGGAAGGAGCCCTCGTTCAGCGCCGAGTTCAGCAACAGCAGGCTGATCAGCCCGCCGCCGAGCAGCGCCACGACCAGCAGGACGAACGGCATCCGCGCCGCCTGCCCACCGGGACGAGGGCGGACCGGGCGGCCGCCGAGCGCCCGGCCGAGGCGGGCCGCCTGCCCGCGGGTCAGCGTGGCGACCTTCCCGGCCTTGGTCACAGCCGCGCCTCCCGGATGCGTTCGACCCCGCGGAACCTCGCCGGGGCGGCCCGCCGGTTCTCGGCGATCTCCTCCTCGGTCGGCAGTTCCGCACCGCGCGTCAGCAGCTTCAGCTTCGGCTGGTACTTCTCCGGGACCACCGGCAGCCCGGGCGGGGCCGTGGAGGCGGCGCCCGCCGCGAAGACCTGCTTGACCAGGCGGTCCTCCAGCGAGTGGTACGAGAGCACCGCGATCCGGCCGCCGACCGCGATCCGGTCCACCGCCGCCGGAATGGCCTTCTCCAGCCCCGCGAGCTCGGCGTTGACCTCGATCCGCAGCGCCTGGAAGGTCCGCTTCGCCGGGTTGCCGCCGGTCCGCTTGGCGGCCTGCGGCAGGGAGTCGCGGATCAGCTCGACCAGTCGGGCGCTGTTGGTGAAGGGCTCCTTCTCCCGCTCCCGGACGATCGCGGACACGATCCGCTTGGCCTGCTTCTCCTCGCCGTACTGGCGCAGGATCCGGACGAGCTCGCCCGGCGCGTAGGTGTTCAGGACCTCGGCGGCGCTGATGCCCGTCGTCTGGTCCATCCGCATGTCCAGCGGCGCGTCCTGCGCGTACGCGAAACCGCGGTCGGCCTCGTCCAGCTGCATGGAGGAGACGCCCAGGTCGAAGAGGATGCCCTGGACGGTCGGGATGCCGAGCTTGTCCAGTACCTCGGCGAGGTCGGCGTAGATCGCGTGGACGAGGGTGACCCGGTCGCCGAAGGGCGCGAGCCGCTCGCCGGAGAGCCGCAGGGCGTCCTTGTCGCGGTCGAGGCCGATCAGGCGCACGTCGGGGAACCGGGTCAGCAGGGCCTCGCTGTGGCCGCCGAGGCCGAGGGTGCAGTCGACGACGACGGCCCCCGGCCTCTCCAGCGCCGGGGCCAACAGGTCCAGGCACCGCTGGAGCATCACCGGGACATGTCGGGACTCGCTAGTCAAAGCGCCCTCTCAGATAACGGCGCGGCAGGCATACGCCGCGCCGCGCACGCGGAGTGTTACCAAGGGGCCGGGCGGCCGGTCAGGGCCGGGCTCCGGCCGGTTCGCGTCACTTTAGTGCAACGGTCGCCGCGGTCAACGAACCGCCCCGCGCGCCGTGCGCGGCTCTCGGAACGAAGCGGCAAAAGCCGTGAACCACCCGGACGGCCGCCTCATGCGCACTCCTGTGGGTTAGCTCACAACAAGCCCCGTTGACGTTCTTTGTCCGCCCTCACGCAAGGCCTTTACCTGCCGTGACCACTAACGTCGTATGCATGACGACTTCCGCATCCCTGCCTGCCGATTCCGTACCCGAGGCATCCGTCGGCGGATCCGTCACCGACCGACTGGTCGAGGCGAATCAGCGCTACGCCGCGAAATTCACCGATCCCGGCATGGACGCCCGCCCCGTCCTGCGGGTGGCCGTCGTCGCCTGCATGGACGCCCGCCTCGACCTGCACGCCGCCCTCGGCCTGGAGCTCGGCGACTGTCACACGATCCGCAACGCGGGCGGCGTGGTCACCGACGACACCATCCGCTCCCTCACCATCAGCCAGCGGGCCCTCGGCACCCGCACGGTGATACTCATCCACCACACCGGCTGCGGTCTCGAAAGCCTGACCGAGGACTTCCGGCACGAGCTGGAGGACGAGGTCGGCCAGCGTCCCGCATGGGCCGTCGAGGCCTTCCGGGACGTGGACCAGGACGTCCGCCAGTCCATGCAGCGGGTTCGCACGAACCCCTTCCTTCCCTACAAAGACGATGTGCGAGGCTTCGTCTTCGATGTGCACACCGGGCTCCTGCGGGAGATCGATCCCAGCTCTTGAGTGACACGAGGCCGTGACGCCGTCAAGAATGCGGGGTGGCACCACCCGGGATCCCCCGGAACCGGTGTCGGTGTTGAGGGGTGGGCCGGTCATGCGCCAAGGCGTCGGCCCTGGGAATGGGCCGAGGAGAACCAGGTGACGACGTATGACGACCGAGCGAGCCTCGCGGATCTGACCAGCACGGCGGAGCGGGTGCGCCAGTCGGTCGAGAGCGTGATCGAGGGCAAGCCCGAGGTCGTACGCCTCGCGCTGACCGTGCTGCTCGCCGAGGGGCACCTGCTGATCGAGGACGTGCCCGGCGTCGGCAAGACGATGCTCGCCAAGACGCTCGCCAAGTCCATCGACTGCTCGGTGCAGCGCATCCAGTTCACGCCCGACCTGCTGCCCTCCGACATCACCGGTGTCAGCATCTACGACCAGCAGCGCCGCGAGTTCGAGTTCAAGCCGGGCGCGATCTTCGCTCAGATCGTCATCGGCGACGAGATCAACCGCGCCTCGCCGAAGACCCAGTCCGCGCTGCTGGAGTCGATGGAGGAGCGCCAGGTCACCATCGACGGCACGACGTACGCGCTGCCGAGCCCCTTCATGGTCGTCGCCACCCAGAACCCGGTGGAGATGGAGGGCACGTACCCGCTGCCCGAGGCCCAGCGCGACCGCTTCATGGCCCGCGTCTCCGTCGGCTACCCCGGCCCCGAGGCCGAACTCCAGATGCTCGACGTGCACGGCGGGCTCTCCCCGCTCGACGACCTGACGGCCGTCGCGCACGCCCACGAGATCATCAAGCTCATCGAGGCGGTCCGCGAGGTGTACGTGGCCGAGCCCGTCCGGCGCTACGTCGTCGACCTGGTCTCCGCCACCCGCAGCCACCCCGACCTGCGGCTCGGCGCCTCGCCCCGGGCCACCCTGCACCTGCTGCGCGCCGTGAAGGCCTCCGCCGCGCTCGCCGGCCGGGACTACGTCCTGCCCGACGACGTCCAGGCGCTGGCCGGCCCGGTCCTCTCGCACCGGCTGCTGCCCACGGCGCAGGCGCAGCTGAACCGGCGCACCGCCGAGCAGGTCATCGGCGACATCCTGCAGCGCACCCCGGTCCCGGCCGCGCACGCCCGCGGCGAGATGCCGCCCGGCGCGGGCATCCGGGGCTTCTGATGAGCGCCGGTGCCCCGCGCGGCGCCGGCGGCCCGGGGGACGGCGGCGGACTGCGCGCGTCGCTGTCCGGGCTGACGACCCGCGGCCGCTCGTTCCTGGCCGCGGGGATCGCCGCCGCCACGTGTGCGTACGTCCTGGGCCAGGGCGAACTGCTGCGGGTCGGTCTGCTGCTCGCGCTCCTGCCGCTGATCTGCGTCTACGCCCTGCACCGCACCCGCTACCGGGTCTCCGGCAGCCGCCGGCTGAGCCCGGGACGGGTGCCGGCGGGCACCGAGGCCCGGGTACGGCTGCGCATGGACAACGTCTCCCGGCTGCCCACCGGCCTGCTGATGCTCCAGGACCGGGTGCCCTACGTACTGGGCCCGCGCCCGCGCTTCGTCCTGGACCGGGTCGAGCCCGGCGGACGCCGCGAGGTGTCCTACCGGGTCCGCTCCGACCTGCGCGGCCGCTACCCGCTGGGCCCGCTCGAGCTGCGGCTGACCGACCCCTTCGGGCTGGTCGAGCTGACCCGTTCCTTCAGCACCTACGACACGCTCACCGTCATCCCGCGCACCGAGCCCCTGCCACCGGTCCGCCTGGCCGGCGAGTCCAACGGCTACGGCGACGGCAGCCGCCGCTCGCTGGCCCTGGCCGGTGACGACGACGTGATCCCGCGCGGCTACCGGCGCGGCGACGACCTGCGCCGGGTGCACTGGCGCTCCACCGCCCGCTACGGCGAGCTGATGGTCCGCCGCGAGGAGCAGCCGCAGCGCAGCAGGGCCACCGTCCTGCTGGACACCCGGCGCCTGGCCTTCACCGGCGCGGGCCCCGACTCCGCCTTCGAGTGGGCCGTCTCGGCGGCCGCGTCGAGCCTGGTGCACGTCCTGGAGCAGGGCTTCTCGGTGCGGCTGCTCACCGACACCGGGGACTCGGTGGGCGGCGAGGGCGGCGGCTTCTCGGCCGGCGGGCAGGAGTCCGCGGAGGCCGCCGGACTGATGATGGACACCCTCGCGGTGGTCGGGCACTCCGACGGCGCCGGGCTCTCGCGGGCCTACGACGCGGTGCGCGCCGGCGGCGGCTTCGGCGGAGCCGGCGGCGACGGGCTCCTCATCGCCTTCTTCGGCGACCTGGACGACGTACAGACCGAACTGGCGGCCAAGATGCGCCAGCGCGCCTCGGGTGCGGTGGCCTTCGTACTGGATTGCGCGGCGTGGGGCGGGCAGCCCGCGCCGGGCCACGCCGTGCCCCCGCTGGAGGAGCGGCTGCACCGGCTGCGCGACGCGGGCTGGACGGCGCTGGCCGCCCCGCCCGGGGTGGCCTTCGGCGAGCTGTGGCGAAAGGCCGGGACCGCTCGCCTCGGTACGGGAACTTCCGGAGGTCGGGCATGAGCGGGCGGGCGAAACTGACGCTGTTCGCGGCACTGGCGACGCTGCTCACCTCGTGGTCCCTGAGCCCGCTGGTCGAGTCGCAGGCCTGGCTGCTCCACGGGGCGCTGCTGCTGGCCGTGCAGAGCGCGGTGGGGGCCGGGGCCCGGCGGGTGCCGGTGGCGGGGCCGCTGACCGTGGCCGCGCAGCTGCTGGTGTCCCTGCTGCTGCTCGCGTTCCTCTTCGCCGGCAAGGGCGAGTCGACCGGGGACGGGCCGCTGGCGTACCTGGTGACGGATTTCGGCGCGCTGTTCGCGCAGGGCGTGCGGGACGTGGGCGAGTACGCGATCCCCGCCCCGCTGACGGACGGCATCCGGCTGCTGCTGGTGTCCGGGGTGCTGCTGATCGGGCTGCTGGTGGAGACGCTGGCGGTGACCCTGCGCACGGCCGCCGCGGCGGGGCTGCCGCTGCTCGCGCTCTACTCGGTGGCCGCGGGCCTGTCGGGCGGCGGGGAGGCCTCCTGGTTCTCCTTCCTGATCGCGGGCTTCGGGTACCTGATGATGCTGTTGGCCGAGGGCCGGGACCGCCTCGCCCAGTGGGGCCGGGTCTTCGGCGCGGCCCCGCGCGGCCGGGGCGCGGCCGACTCCGGCCTCGCCGCCGGTTCGGGCGGTCAGGCGATGGCCCCCGTGCGGTTCGGGCGGCGGATCGGCGCGGTGGCCCTGGGCCTGGCGCTGGCGGTGCCGGCGGCGCTGCCGTCGCTCGGCGGCGGGCTGCTGGGCGGCGCACAGGACGGCGGCGAGAGCGGCAGCGGAACGGGCGGGACGATCTCCGCGGTCAACCCGCTGGTCTCCCTCCAGAGCAACCTGAACACGCAGGACAACCGGGTGGTGCTCAAGTACCGGACGGACAGCCCGCAGCAGAACGAGCAGTACCTGCGAATCCTGGCACTGGACGAGTTCAACGGCGTCAAGTGGGAGGCCTCCGGGCGCTCCCTGACCGATGTGCCGAAGGAGCTTCCGATTCCGCCCGGGCTGGGCGGCCAGGTCCGCATCCCCTCGACGGAGGTGCGCACGAGCATCTCGGCGGCGGACACCTACACCCAGCGCTACCTCCCCATGCCGTATCCGGCGACGTCGGTGGAGATCGGCGGGAAATGGCGGTTCGAGCCTGCCGGCCGGACCCTGGTCGGGGACCAGCTGGGCCGGGACAAGTTCCAGAACGTCCAGGGCGCGCAGTACACGGTGCGCAGTCTCCTCCTGAAGCCGACGGCGCAGCAGCTGCAGAAGGCCCCGGCGCCGGATCCGGCGATCCGCGCCGAGTACACGAGGGTGCCGGACAATCTGCCGCCGGTGGTCGCCGAGACGGCCCGGCAGGTGACGCAGGGGTCGAAGGACGACTACACGCGCGCGGTGAAGCTGCAGGACTACTTCGCCGTGAACGGTGGATTCCGCTACAACACGAGGACGGCCTCGGGTACGGGTCCGCAGGCGGTCGCCCGGTTCCTCGCCGACAAGGAGGGCTTCTGCATCCACTTCGCGTTCTCGATGGCGGCGATGTCCCGCTCGCTGGGCATCCCGGCGCGGGTCGCCGTGGGCTTCACGCCGGGTGAGAAGCAGTCGGACGGCAGCGTGAACGTGTCGATGCGGGACGCGCACGCCTGGCCGGAGCTGTACTTCGAGGGCGTGGGCTGGACGCGGTTCGAGCCGACGCCCCGGTCCGGTATCAACGTGCCGGACTACTCCCGGGCGCAGGCCCCGGTGGCCCAGCCGTCCGCGCCGGCGCCGCTGCCCTCGCAGGGCGCGGCGCAGCCGTCGGCGGCGCCGTCGGCGACCCCCGCGTGCCCGCCGGCGCTGAAGAAGCTCGGCGAGTGCGGGGCGGCCGCGACCGCGCAGGGCTCGACCCATGACGACGGGCCGTCGGCGACGGCGATCCTCGGCTGGGCGGCGGTCGTGCTGGCGGTGCTCGGTCTGCCGCTGCTCCCGCTGCTGTGGCGGGGCCGGCTGCGGGCCCGCCGCCTGGGGACCGGGGAGGTCCTGACGGCCTGGCGGGAGCTGGGCGACGCGGCCTGGGACGTGGGCGTGGTCCCGGACGAGGCGCTGTCCCCGCGCCGGGCGGCGAGCCGGGTCGTGGACCTGGGCCGCCTGGACCCGGAGGCCGCGGCCGCCGTGCACCGGGTCGCGGGTGCGGTGGAACGGGCCCTGTACGCGCCCCCGGGCGCGGAGGTCTCGTACGCGGGGCTGGCGGACGACGTACTGCTGGCCCGCGCGGGCCTGCTGGCCGGCGTGGCCCGGCTGCCACGGCTGCGCGCCCTGCTCCTCCCCCGCTCGGCGGCCCGCCTCGCCTGGGCGACCTCGACCCGCGCGTCCGCCCTGTCCACGACACTGTCGACCCGCCTGACAGCGCTCCGCCTCCGCTTGCCACTACGGAACCGCGGCTGAGCCGCACTTCCCGGGCAAATTCAGCCTCGCCGGCGTTTGAGGCGCGGGGTCGGGGGCGGAGCCCCGATCTTTCAGCCCCGCCGGGCAAATCCAGCCTCGCCGGCGTTTGAGGCGCGGGGTCTGGGGCGGAGCCCCAGGAGCGGCGGCGCGCGGCGGCAGCAGCCAACCCGCACACCCAGCGGACGCGAAAACGGCGAGGCTCGATCCCCCCGAGCCCCGCCGCGTTCGCGTACCACGTCACCGGTCGGTCCCCCGTTCCCCCCTCCCGGCCACGGAAGGAGGTACCCAATCCGCTCCGCAGCCCCGTGTCGGCGGTGCGGACCGGGTCTCCCGTCCGTTGCTCCCAGTCTGGCGTCCGCGCAGGTGGGAGCCCATCCGCGCACGTACTCATTTCCGCGCCTAGGTACGGATACTCAGCCGCCGCGGCATGCCCCACCAGTTGTACGGGCTACGGCGCCGGCGCGGCACCGCCGACTGGGGGGTGGTCGGCTCGGCTCAGCGGTTACCGCTGACCCGGCCCCGCAGCAGCAGCGACAGCGCCGAGTGCACGTCGTCGAGGGACCGCTCGCTCTGGAAGGACTGCCAGTCCAGCGCGGCGACCAGCACCATCCCGACGAGCGCGGCCGCCGTGAGCGGCACGTCGATCTCCGCGCTCAGCTCACCCCGCTCGACGCCCTCCCGCAGCACCTTCTCCACGACGGCCACCGCCTCCTGCCGGACCACCATCAGCGTGGACTGCCAGGTGCGGTTGGTCCGCCACAACTCGGCGACGTAGAGCTGGGTGAAGGCCGGGTACCGGTCGATGAAGACGAGCCCGGCGCGGATCATCGCGTCGAGGGCCTCGACGCGGCTGCCGCCGCGCGCCTCCGTCTCCTCCGCGGCCGTCCGCAGCGATGCCGTCAGCAGCCCGACGCCGTGCCGCAGCAGCTCCTCGAAGAGGTCGTTCTTGCTCGCGAAGTTGTAGTAGACGGTGCCCTTCGCGACGCCCGCCCGCTCGGCGATCTCGTCGACCGTGGTCGCGGAGAAGCCCTGCTCCGCGATGAGGGTCACGGCCGCTTCGTAGAGCTTCTGGCGGGTCGCCTGGCGTCGGGCGCCGCCGGTACCGGTGCTGCTGCGTTCCATGGCGCTGATTCTCACAGGTCAACCGCTCTCTACAGGCTCAGTTCCGGGTGCAGCCGGTCCATGGTCCACACCTGCTTGCCGCGGGCGGCGAGGGCGGTGAGGGCGAGGGCGCCCACGGTGAAGGCCGTCAGGACCGCGCAGCCCTGCCAGACGGGGGCGAGGTCCCCGCCGGTGATCAGGCGCCGCAGGCTCTCGACGACGTACGACATGGGCAGGTACGGGTGGATCGCGTTGAAGAAGCCGGGACTGGTCTGGACGGGGTAGGTACCGCCCGCCGAGGTCAGCTGGAGCATCAGGACGGCGAGGACCAGGATCCGCCCGGCGGCGCCGAACTTGGCGTTGAGCCACTGGACGATCGCCGCGAAGCAGCCGGTGACCAGCATCAGGAAGGCGATCGTGAGGGCCGGGTGGGCCATCTCCAGGCCGAGGCCCGGGGCCCAGTGGAGCACGGCCATGAGCAGGCCGACCTGCGCGGCGCCGATCCCCACCACGGGCAGCCAGCCCGCGAGGGCGATCCGCCAGGGCGAGGCACCGGCGGACAGGGCCCGCTTGTTCATCGGGGCGATCAGCATGTACGCGACCATGGCGCCCACCCAGAGGGAGAGCGGGATGAAGTAGGGGGCGAAGCCGGTGCCGTAGTTGGGCGCCTTGTGCAGGGACTGGTTGGCGAGCTGGATCGGGTCGGCCATGACCTGCGTGCGGGTGTCGCGCTGCTGCTGGTCGTAGTCGGGGATCTTGCCGGCGCCCTCGTGCAGGCCGCCGGCGAGCTCGCCGGTGCCGTCGACGAGCTTGTACATGCCCCCGTCGAGGCTGTGGGCGCCGTCACCGAGCTTGCCGACACCGTCGTTGATGGCGCCGGAGCCGGTGGTGGCGGAGCCGAGGCCGGTGTGCAGCTGGGCCATGCCGGTGGCGACCTTGTGGGCGCCGGTGTTGAGGGCGTTGACCTTGGCGACGGCCGCGTCGAGGTCGGCTGCGAGGTGGGGGGCCTTGTCGACGAGCTCGCGGGCCTTCTTCTCCAGGTCGGTCAGCTGGGTGCGGAGCTTGGCGACGTCGCCGTTCGCGTTCTTGACCAGCGCGCTGACGTCCCCGGTGAGTTCGGCTGCCTCGGCGGCGTCGTCCTTGACCTTCTTCAGGTCGGGGCAGGAGGCGAGGTGCGGTTCGAGGCCCGGGGTGACGCAGTGCCTGGTGTAGTACGCGTCCGCGCCGGTGGAGGCCTTCTTGGCGGCGGAGGCGGCGGCCGGGGCCTTCTCGGCGAAGGTGGCGAGGTGGTTGTTGACCACCTTCGCGCTGTCGGCGACCAACTCGGCGGTGTCCGCCAGGTTCTTGGGGTCCTTGACGAAGGGGCGGGCCTTGTCGGCGGCCCCGTTGACCTTGTCGGCGAGGGACTGGGTGCCGTCCGCGACGTCCTTCGAGCCGGTTTCCAGCTTGGCCGCGGCCGAGTTGAGCTTCTTCAGACCGCTGTTGAGCTCGCCGGTCTTCTCCTCGGCCGTGTCGAGGCCGTCGGCGAGCTCCTTCGCGCCCTCCTTGGCCTTGCCGGCCCCGTCCTTGAGCTTGTCCGCGCCGTCGGCGGCCTCGGCGGTCTTGTCGTGCAGGTCGGAGAAGTTGACGAAGATCTTGTCGAGGAAGCCGCGGGAGGCGTTGGTGGACGCCGCGGAGCGGACCTCGGCGAAGACGGTGCGCGAGATCGAGCCGACGATGTAGTTGTTGGCGTCGTTGGTGCGGACCTGCAGGGCCCCGGTGGTGGGGTCCTCGCCGGAGCTGGAGGCGATCTTCGCGCTGAAGTCGGCGGGCATGGTCAGGGTCAGGTAGTACGTCCCGTTCTCCAGCCCCTTCGCCGCCTCCTTGGCGCCGACCTCGTGCCACTCGAAGGTCTTGCTGTCGCGGAGCTTCTTGGAGATCTCACCGCCCGCGTCCAGGTGCTTGCCGTCGACGGTCGTCCCCCGGTCGGCGTTGACGAGGGCGACGGGCACCTTGTCGAGGCGGCTGTACGGGTCCCAGAAGGACCAGAGGTACAGGGCTCCGTAGAGCAGCGGCAGCAGGAGCAGCGCGACGAGAGCGGCCCGGGGCAGCTTCCCCCGCCCGAACCGCTTCAGCTCAAGCGCGGCCAGCTTCGGCGAGCGCATCGTCCGCCCCCTTCGTGTCGTCGTTCTCGGTGTCGGTGTCGGTGTCGGTGTCGTTCTCGGTGTCCTCGCCGGCGTGGGCGTCGGCGTCCGCCTCGGCCGGCGGCGCGGCGGCGGGCGCGTCCGGTCCGTCCGGCTCCTTCGGGCAGGTCCGCAGGACCACCGCGTCGGCGGGCGCCTCGCTGCACACCGCGAGGACGGTGGTCCCGCGGGCGGCGACCGAGCGGAGCAGGGCCCAGGCCTCGGTGCGTTCGGTGTCCGAGAGCTTGAGGTCGAGGTCGTCGAGGGCCAGCAGCCGCGGCGAGCCCAGCAGGGCGATGGCGACGGACAGCCGTACGGCCTCCAGGCGTTCCAGGTCCCGTACGGAGGTGCGCGCACCCTTCGGCAGGGTGTCGAGGTCCAGGCCGGCGGCGTCCAGGGCGGCGTCGATCCGGGCCGTGGCGCGGGCGCGGCGCTCGGCCCGGGGCCGCAGCAGGGCGCGGACCGGGGCGTCGTAGCGGCGCTGGAGCAGGGCGCCCTCGCGCAGCTGTTCGGCGACGGTGAGGGCCTGGTCGAGCTCGTTGACCCCGCCGACCGGGCCGAGGGCGGCGATCCGGCGGACCGCGGCCATCTTCTTCGGCAGCCGGTGGCGGCCGATCTCGGCGTGGCCCTCGGTGGGCTTCATCCGCCCGGTGAGGGCGAGGAGCAGACAGGTGCGGCCGCTGCCGGAAGGGCCTTCGACCGCGATGAGCGAGCCGGGCGCCGCGTCGATGCCGACGCCCCGGAAGGCCCAGCCGCGCGGCCCCTTGAGTCCGAAGTCCTCGGCTTTGACGGCCGCGCCGTGCGGGCTGTCCACGCCGTCCCCCTTCTTTTGAACTGACCGGTCAGTTCAAAAACTAGCATCCTCGGACGCATCCGGTGCGCAGAAGGGGGCAGTTGCCCGTCTGATGACCCCAAAACAGCAGGTCAGACGGATTGTCAGTGGGTCCCCTCACGATGGAGGCAACGCATCGACAGGAGGTTCGTCATGGCCACACCGTCCCCGTCCCCTGTCCACCCCGTCCTGCGGAAGTCGGCGGCTCCTCCAGCCGCGCTCGACCTGCTCGACAAGGCCCGCAGCGGCCTGGCCGAGGCCGCCCGGCTGACCCGCCCCAACGAGCGGTACGCCACCGCCCACCTCGCCGCGCTGCGCACCGCCGCGGCCGTGCTCGCCGCGCGCGGGCGGCCCGAACCGCTGAGCCCGCGGCGGCGGCCCCGGATCCGCAGCGCCTGGGAGCTGCTGCCGGAGCTGGCGCCGGAGCTGACCGAGTGGAGCGCGCTCTTCGCCTCCGGCGCCGCCCGCCGGGCCCGGGCCGAGGCGGGGATAGCGGGCGCGGCGAGCGGCCGGGACGCGGACGATCTGGTGCGCGCCGCCTCGATGTTCCTGCGCCTGGTGGAGCGGATGCTCGCCGTACGGACGCCGCCGCCCACCCTGCCGCAGGCCTTGCCGCAGCCGCGCCCGGAGCGTCCGGACGCGGGATGAGCTACCCGGCCGCGGAAGGCAATAGGGTGGGGGACGGACCGCTCACCCTTACCGCGCCGAGGAGCCATCAGCCGTGTCGGACACTTCCCGCCCCCGTGCCTCCCTTCGCACCGCCGTGGTGTGGGAGGTCCTCAAGGAGGCGCTCGACCGCCGGGTGAAGGCGACCGGGCGGGACGTGCTGGACGTGCTCGACACCGGCGGCGGCACCGGCAAGTTCGCCGTGCCCGTGGCCCGCCTGGGCCACCGGGTCACCGTGGTCGACCCCAGCCCGAACGCGCTGTTCGGGCTCGAGCGCCGGGTGGCCGAGGCAGGCGTGGCCGACCTGGTCCGCGGCGTCCAGGGCGATGCCCAGGGACTGCTGGACGTCGTCGAGCGGGACGCGTACGACGTGGTGCTCTGCCACGGCGTGCTGGAGTACGTGGACGACCCGGCCGAGGGCGTGGCCAACGCGGTGGCGGCCCTGCGCCCCGGCGGCACGCTCAGCCTGCTGGCCGCCGGCCTCGGCGGGGCCGTGCTCGCCCGCGCGCTGGCCGGGCACTTCACGGAGGCCCGTACCGCCCTCACCGACCCGGCCGGCCGCTGGGGATCCGGTGACCCGGTACCGCGCCGCTTCACCGCCGAACAGCTCTCCGAGCTCGTCGGCGGGTCCGGCCTGGCGGTCGGCGCGGTGCACGGCGTACGGATCTTCGCCGACCTCGTTCCGGGGGTCCTGGTGGACACCGAGCCGGGCGCGGTGGAGGCGCTGCTGCGTCTGGAGGAGGCCGCCGCGGAGCTGCCCGCCTTCCACGCGGTCGCGACGCAACTGCACGTGCTGGGCGAGAAGCAGGCCTGAACTGCGATCTTCCGCGCATGGAGTCGGCCACACCCCCTCCGATCCGGCCGGTGGCCCCGTATGATCGGGGGCAGTGACCGGCATGGTGGACGGGCCATTGGGGAATAAGCGCCTCAGTGACCGCTCCCGCGGCGGTACGGTTTTCGCGCAGTGGTTTTACTGTCTGTGTTTTTTCTGGACCGACCGTGTCTTTTGGGGCTGTGTCCTTTGGAAACATGGCGTAGAGGGCGGGTATCACGGGGGCGATTCCCCGCCTATCCTGAAGGGGACCCCTGGTCGCTACCCCCCGCGACCGACGGATGAGGAGGACTCCCGTGCCGCTCTCGGAGCACGAGCAGCGAATGCTCGAGCAGATGGAGCGAGCGCTGTACGCCGAAGATCCCAAGTTCGCGACAGCGCTTGAGGGAAGCGGACTGCGTACGTACACCCGGCGACGGGTCTACCAGGCAGTCGCTGGCATTGTGGTGGGTATCGCGCTCCTCATGACCGGTGTGATCATTCCGAACGTGCTCTGGATCAGCGTGGTGGGCTTCCTCGTCATGCTGGGCTGTACGGTCCTGGTGGTCACCGGTTGGCGCAAGGCACCCAAGCCTGGCGAGCAGCCCGTCTCCGGAAGTACAGGCGGTTCGACCCGCGGCCACAACCGGCAGCGTCGGTCGATGATGACCCGCATCGAGGAACGGTGGCAGCGCCGCCGTGACGAGGGGCAGTAGCCCCGGGACAACGTGAGTGAGGGGATGGCCGCCGCCAGGCGGGCGTCCCCTCACTGTTCTGCTTTCTGCCCACCGGATCACCAGTTCTACGGCATGATGATCCAGTGAGTGTGCTCCCCCTGGTCTTCACCAGCGGCTGGGCCAGTGGGATCAACGCGTACGCCGTGGTCCTCCTGCTCGGCATCTTCGGCCGTACCGGCCTGACCGACGAGGTCCCCGCCTCGCTGCAACGCACGGACGTGCTGATCGTCGCGGCGGTGCTGTTCCTCTGCGAGGCGGTCGCCGACAAGGTCCCGTACATGGACTCCATATGGGACACCGTCCACACGGTGGTCCGCCCGGTGTCCGGCGCAGTGATCGGCGCGCTGCTGGCCGGCCAGAGCGGTTCGCTCTCCGACATCACCGCCGGTGCGGTCGGCGGTTCCACGGCGCTGGTCAGCCATTTCGTCAAGGCCGGCACCCGGATGGCGATCAACACCTCGCCCGAGCCGTTCAGCAACGTGGCCATGAGCATCGCCGAGGACCTCGGCGTGGCCGGCCTCATCACCTTCGCGATATTCAACCCCGAGGCCGCCGCCGTCATCGCGGCCGTCCTGCTGGCCGCCGGACTGGCCGTACTGATCTTCCTCTGGTCCCGGATCCGGCGCTTCCTGCGCCGCCGCGCGCAGCGCCGCGAGGAGAAGCGGCTGGCCGCCGACGCCCGTGAGGCCACCGGGGCCCCACCCCGCTGAAGACGGGGCCCCCACGGGGGTCGATAGGCTCGGCCGCATGGCACGAATTGCGGTGATCGGCGCCGGCATGGGCGCGATGGCGACGGCGGCCCGGCTGGCCGTGGCAGGGCACCAGGTGACGGTGTACGAGCGCGGGACGACCTACGGCGGAGCCGTCGGGCGCTACGAGCGCGAGGGCTTCGCCTTCGACACCGGGCCCGGGCTGCTGCACCTGCCCGCCGTCTACCGCGACCTGTTCGTCAAGACCGGCAAGCGGTCGCTGGAGGACTGCGTCGACATGGTCCAGGTGGACCCCGCCGTCCGGCACGTCCTTCCCCACCACGGCATCGACGTCACGCTCCCGGGCGCCTCGCGCGGCGGTGTCGCCGCCGCCCTCGACGCCTCCTTCGGCCAGGGCGCGGGCGAGCGCTGGAACGCCGTGCTGGGCCGCGCCCGGGACGCCTGGGACGCCACCCGACGCCCGCTTCTGGAGGAGCCCCTGCGGGACGGCGCCCGCCGGTCGCTGGGCACCGACCCGTATCCGGCCCTGCGCCGCAGCGGTCTGCTGCGCCGCCGGACACCGACCCTCGCCGAGGTCGCGGACCGGGAGCTGGGCGGCGCTCTCGCGGAGCTGCTGACCGGTCTGGTGCGCACCTACGGGATCGACCCCGCCACCGCGCCCGCCTCGGCGGCCGTGCTCCCGTACATGGAGCAGACCTTCGGCAGCTGGTACGTGCGCGGCGGGATGCGGGCCCTGGCCACCGCCGTGTACGAGCGCTGCCTGGAGCGGAAGGTCGTCTTCGCCTTCGGGGCGGAGGTGCGGGAGGTCCTGGTCCGCGGCGGCCGGGCGGCCGGGCTGCTGCTGGCCGACGGCAGTGAAGTGGCCGCCGACTCCGTCGTCTGCGGGATCGACCCCCGGCAGCTGCCGGCCGGTTCGCTGCCGTGGCCGCCGGACGCGGTCCCGGCCCGCGGCGAGGGCGTACCCGGCCGGATCACTCTCCTGCTCGCGCTGCGCGGCGCCCGCCCCGGCACGGCCGCCCACCGCACCCTCGTCCACGCCCCGGGAGCGCAGGTCACCGTCATGCGCCCGGACGACCCCGCCACCCGGCCCGACGACGGCCACGAGGCGGTCACGGTGAGCGCCGTGCACGGGCCGGGGACCTCGGAGCCCGCCGAGCTGCTGAACCTCGCGGAGAAGGCCGTACAGGGGTTGCGGGAGAGGCTGTTGTGGCACGAGGTGCGCACGCCGGCCGATGTCGAGGCGGCGACCGGCGCCGTGGGCGGCGCGGTGCCCCCGCCCGCCCTCGCCGGGGCCGGGGGCCGGCTGCTCCACCCGGCCAACACCACGGCCGTGCCGGGGCTGTACCTGGCGGGCGGCTGGGCGCATCCCGGCGGCGGGCTGGCGCACGCCGGGATGACCGGGGCCCTGGTGGCCGGGCTGATCGTGGAGGGCGCGCGGTTCCGCGGCTCGCAGTGAACCGGCCCGTACCCGGGCCCGGCCGGGACTCCGGCCCCGACCCCGGCCTCCTCAGTAGCGGTACTGCTCGTACTCGCCCTGCTGGGGGTACGGGTACTGCTGCTGCGGCGGCTGCGCCTGCTCCTCCACCGGGTAGGGCCGGCCGTACTCGTCGGTGGACCGCTGCTGCGGGACCCAGACCCCGCCCGGCGGGGTGTCCATGGAGTACTGCTGCTGCCCGTAGTCGGCGTACGGGGTGTAGTCGTACGGCTGTTGCGGGGCGACGGCGCCACCGGTGCCGATGTACGGGTCCGAGTAGGCGGCGTAGACCTGCTGCTGCTCGCCCGTGGGATAGCCGCCGGAGTAGTCGTAGCCGCCCGAGCCGCCCTGGTTCTGCGGGTCGTAGTACGCGGCGTACTGGTGGGCGTCCTGCTCGGCCGTCGTGAACGGCGAGGCGAAGCCCGCCGTCTGGCCCGCGTCGGGGGCCGGCGCGAAGCTCTGTATCCCGTAGGACCCGGTCTCCTCGGGCACCGGCTGCGGGCTGTAGACCTCCTCGGCCGCGGCCCGGAACTCCCTCTCGTCCGCGGCCCCGTCCACGGCCTCGTACTCGAGGTCGGTGACCCGGAGCGCCGGCGCCGCGGCCGCCGCGCTCCCGGACCGGCGCCGTCTGGACTGCCGTACGGGCTCCCCGCCGCGGCGCAGCGCCCAGCCGGCGACGAAGCCCTTGCGGAAGGAGAGCGTGACCAGGGTCTGTCCCACGGCGAAGGCCGCCGCGCCGGCGCCGATGACCGGCACCGAGGGCAGCACCACCCCGGCGACCACGCCGGCGAAGCCGGCGAAGGCGAGCAGGCGCCAGCGGAGCCGGGCCTTGTACTGCATCAGGACCTCGGCAAGCAGCCACAGCGCGACGAAACCGAACGCGATGTAGAGGACCGTCATTCCCATGCATGGCCCCTCTCGGTACGGCCGCCGGCGCGGGAACGGGGGACGGCCGCTCAGGCCCGCTGGTGCAGGCCCAGGTTCTCGTAGATTTCGAGAGTCGCCGTGGAATTGTTCAGCGTGATGAAGTGCAGCCCCGGGACATCCTCGGACAGCAGCCGCGCGCAGAACTCCGTGGCGAACTCGATGCCAATGGAGCGTACAGCGGCCGGGTCGTCCTTGACCGCGAGCATGCGTTCTTTCACTTTCGCGGGGAAGACCGCGTTGCTGAGCTGGGGCAGCCGATCGAGCTGCTTGATCCCCACAACAGGCATGACTTCGGGGATGATCGGGGTCTCGCAGCCGGCCTTCTCGACGCTGTCGCGCAGCCGGAGATAATTCTCCGGATCGAAGAACATCTGGGTGATCGCGTAGTCCGCGCCGGCGCGGCACTTGTCCACGAAGTGCCGGATGTCCGTGTCCCAGTCATTCGAACGCGGGTGCATCTCGGGGAAGGCCGCGACGCCCACGCAGAAGTCGCCGGACTCCTTCACCAGGCGGACCAGGTCGGCGGCGTAGTGCACGCCCTCGGGGTGCGCGACCCATTCGCCCATCGGGTCGCCCGGCGGGTCGCCGCGCACGACGAGCATGTTCCGGATCCCGGCGTCGGCGAACTGCCCGATGACATTGCGCAGCTCAGCGACCGAATGGTCCACGGCGGTGAGGTGCGCGACGGGGGTCAGGGTGGTGTCCGCGGCGATCTGCTGGGTGGCCTTGACGGTGCCGCCGCGGGTGGAGCCGCCGGCTCCGTAGGTCACGGAAACGAAGCTGGGCGATACCGCCTCGACCCGGCGCAGGGCGTTCCAGAGGTTGCGTTCGCCCTTCTCCGTCTTCGGGGCCCAGAACTCGAACGAGTACGAGCGCCCGGACACGAGGAGGTCGCGGACCGTGTGCGCACGATCCGACCAGGTGGAAGCGGTACCAGAGGCCATGGGGGCAGGTTAGACGCGGCCCGGCGGACACCGAAGCCGTGTCCGCCTTTTGGACACCTTTTTGGACACTTGGGCGTCCGGCGCTGGCCAAGCCGATCTGAATCCGCTAGGGCGCGCTACGGCTGTCCGGGCGGACAGGACTCAGCCGAGCCGGGCCCGGACGCGCTTGGCGAGCTCCGCGGCGGCCGCACCGGGGTCGGTGGCCTCGGTGAGGGCGCGGACGACCACGACGCGGGTCGCGCCGGCGTCCAGCACTTCGTCCAGGTTCGTGCTGTCGATGCCGCCGATGGCGAACCAGGGGCGGTCCTGCTCCAGGGAGGCCGCGTACCGGACCAGGTCCAGGCCGGGGGCGTGGCGGCCGGGCTTGGTGGGGGTGGGCCAGCAGGGGCCGGTGCAGAAGTAGTCCACGCCGGCTTCGGCGACGGCCGCGTCGACCTCTTCCTCGGCGTGGCAGGACCGGCCGATCAGCACCTGCTCGCCGAGGATGGCGCGGGCCGCGGGGACGGGGATGTCGCCCTGGCCGAGGTGCAGGACGTCGGAGCCGATGGCGTGGGCGACGTCGGCGCGGTCGTTCACCGCGAGGAGCTTGCCGTGGCGCCGGGCGGCCTCGGCGAAGACCTGGAGGTGTTCGAGCTCCTCCCCCGCCTCCATGCCCTTGTCGCGGAGCTGGACGATGTCCACGCCTCCGGCCAGGACGGCGTCGAGGAATTCGGGGAGGTCACCCTGCCGCTTGCGGGCGTCCGTGCACAGGTAGAGCCGGGCGTCGGACAGCTGCATGGGTGTACCCCCCTGGTGGAGGCGGTGTACGGGCAGGGGCCCGTACACCGCGGTGGAGCGAATGCGGATCAGGTCAGAGGGCGAGCGCCTGCGCGCGGCGCTTCACCTCCGTGCCGCGATTCTCGCTCAGCGCCTGCACGGGGGTGCCGGGCAGGGTCGGATCCTCGGTGAAGAGCCACTCCAGGATCTCCTCCTCGGTGAAACGGTCGTCGCGCAGCACGGTCAGCAGGCCGACCAGGCCCTTGACGACCTTGTCGCCGTCGATGAAGGGGGCGGGCACCTGCAGGGCACGGTTCTCGCCGCGGCGCACGGCGATCAGCTGCCCTTCCTTGACCATCTGGCGGACCCGGGTCACCTCGACGTTGAGCATCTCCGCGATGTCGGGGAGGTACAGCCACGAGGGGACAAGGGCATCGATCTTTGCGTCAATCTCGGTCACGGGTACAAGCCTGCCATCTCGGACTGCCCGCCGGTACCGGAGCGACCCGTCCGGGTCGGAGCCCCGCACTTTCAGCCCCGCCGGGCACATCCAGCCCCGCCGGGCACATCCAGCCCCGCCGGCGTTTGAGGCGCGGGGTCCGGGGCGGAGCCCCGTTCTTTTCAGCCCCGCCGGCGTTTGAGGCGCGGGGTCCGGGGCGGAGCCCCGTTCTTTTCAGCCCCGCCGGCGTTTGAGGCGCGGAGCCCCGGTCGCCCGTCAGGCCGAGGCCGACTTCAGCGGGGTCCCCGGGTCACCGACCTTGGCGGGGTCGAGGGGCACACCGGCCTCGATCAGCCGGCGCCCCTGCGCCAGGTCCCGCGGCCGTCCCACCGCCAGGACCGCGACCAGGGCGCCCTCCCGCAGCCAGCACACCGACCAGGCCGGCTCGGCCGGGTCACCGCGCCAGAGCAGGGTGTCGGCCACCCCGTGGTGCCCGGCGTACTGCACGAAGCGCCCGAACTGCTCCGACCAGAAGTACGGCACCGGGTCGTAGACCTGGGCGGGCCCCCCGGCCAGGATGTTCGCCGCGACCGTCCTCGGCCCCTGGAGCGCGTTGTCCCAGTGGTGCACGAGCAGCCGCGTCCCGTACCGCGCGGACGGGAAGGAGGCGCAGTCGCCGACCGCGTACACCCCGGGCACCGAGGTCCGCAGGTGGGCGTCCGCGGTGATCGAACCGTCGGGCCCCCGTTCCACCCCGCTCCCGGCCAGCCATCCGGTGGCCGGACGCGCGCCGATGCCCACCACGACCGCGCCGGCGGGCAGGGCGCGCCCGTCGGCGAGCAGGACCCTCCCCTCCTCGATGCCGGTGACCTTCGCGCCGGTGATCAGCTCGGCGCCGGCCTCCGCGTACCAGCGCGCCATCGGCGCGGCGACCTCGGCGGGCAGTGCCCCCGCCAGCACCCGGTCCGCCGCCTCGACCACGGTCACCGCGCAGCCCGCCTCCCGGGCCGCGGTGGCGAACTCGGCGCCGATCCAGCCCGCCCCGACGACCACGGTCCGGGAGGCCGTCGCCAGGACCGGCCGCAGTCGGGCCGCGTCGTCCAGGGTGCGCAGCAGGTGGACGCCCGGGACGCCCTCGGTCCCGGGCAGGGTCAGCGGCTGCGCGCCGGTCGCCAGCACGAGGACCTCGTACGGGACCGGTCCCGCCTCGGTGTCCAGCTCGCGGTCGGCGGCCCGCAGCCCGGTGACCTCCGTCCCGAGCCTGAGCTCGATGCCGAGCCCTTCGAAGTCCACGTCGAAGGCGGAGTCCTCGGCCTTGCCGAGCAGCACCGCCTTGGACAGCGGGGGTCGGTCGTAGGGCTGGTGCGGTTCGGCTCCCAGCAGGGTCACGGGGCCCGTGAAGCCCTGCTCGCGCAGGGCGACCGCGGTCTGCACGCCGGCCATTCCGGCGCCGGCGATCACGACGCCGCGCTGATTCTTTTCCGTCTGCTCGCTCACGTCGCCAGCCTAATCATCTGACGCTCCGTCAGGAACAGGTGCCGCCTTACCCGCCGTTCGCGGCCGGGTTAGTCTGGCCACCGTACCTATCGCGGGAGTCCGGCGCACCGGGCTGAGAGGGAGGCTGGCCGGCCTCCGACCGTACGAACCTGATCCGGGTCATGCCGGCGAAGGGAGGGGCTGGACGCCCATGCACTCATCTCGAAAAGGATCCGGCAAAAGATCCGACAGGGGAACCGACAGGGGAACCGACGCCCTCGTCATCGGGGGCGGGATCATCGGTCTGGTCACCGCCTGGCGGGCCGCGGCGCGCGGGCTGCGCACCGTACTCGCCGACCCGGCGCCCGGCGGCGGCGCCGCCCAGGTCGCGGCCGGCATGCTCGCCCCCGTCACCGAACTGCACTACGGCGAGGAAGCCCTGCTGGCCCTGGGTCTCGCCTCCGCCGCCCGCTATCCGCAGTTCGCCGCCGAGCTCGCCGACGCGAGCGGCGGCATGGACATCGGCTACCGCGCCTGCGGCACCCTCGCCGTCGCCCTCGACTCCGACGACCGCCTCCACCTGCGCGAGCTGCACGCCCTGCAGCGCCGCTGCGGCCTGGAGTCCGAGTGGCTCACCGGACGCGAGTGCCGCCGCCTGGAGCCGATGCTGGCCCCGGGCGTACGCGGCGGCCTGCGCGTGGACGGGGACCACCAGGTCGACCCGCGCCGGCTCGCGGCCGCCCTGCTGGCCGCCTGCGAGCGGGCCGGCGTGATCATCTACCGGTCGGGCGCGGAGCGGCTGCTCACCACCGCCGACCGGGCGACGGGCGCCCTGCTCGACGACGGTACGGAGCTGCGCGCCGGCCAGGTGGTCCTCGCGGCGGGCTCGCTCAGCGGCCGGCTGGCGGGCGTACCACCGGAGGTGATGCCTCCCGTACGGCCGGTGAAGGGCCAGGTGCTGCGCCTCGCGGTGCCCGCCGCCTACGCGCCGTTCCTGTCGCGGACCGTACGGGCGGTCGTGCGCGGCAGCCACGTCTACCTGGTGCCGCGCGAGAACGGCGAGCTCGTCGTCGGCGCCACCAGCGAGGAACTCGGCTGGGACACCACGGTCACCGCGGGCGGGGTCTACGAACTCCTGCGCGACGCCCATGAGCTCGTGCCCGGCATCACCGAACTCCCGCTCACCGAGACCCGCGCGGGGCTGCGTCCCGGTTCGCCCGACAACGCCCCGCTGCTCGGCCCGACCGACCTGCCGGGCCTGCACCTGGCCACCGGGCACTACCGCAACGGGGTGCTGCTGACCCCGGTCACCGGCGATGTCCTGGCCGAGCTGCTGGCCACCGGCCAACTGCCGGAGGTTGCCCGCCCCTTCACCCCCCGCCGGTTCTCCGCCGCACGTCAGGAGTCGTACGCATGACCATCTCCGTCAACGGCGAGCCGCGCGAGGTCGCGGCCGGCACCACGCTCGACACGGTCGTCGCCACCCTGACCGCGGCCCCCTCCGGCGTCGCCGCCGCGCTCAACGAGACCGTGGTCCCGCGCGGGCAGTGGCCGGCCACGCCGGTGGGCGAGGGCGACCGGGTGGAAATCCTCACCGCGGTGCAGGGGGGCTGAGCGGCATGGCGGACGACGTCTTCACCCTGGGCGACCGGACCTTCTCCTCCCGCCTGATCATGGGCACGGGCGGGGCCCCGAGCCTGGACGTCCTGGAACGCGCCCTGGTCGCGTCCGGCACCGAGCTCACGACGGTCGCGATGCGGCGGCTGGACCCCACGGTCCAGGGCTCCGTGCTGTCGGTGCTGTCGAAGCTGGACATCTCGGTCCTCCCCAACACCGCGGGCTGCTTCACGGCGGGCGAGGCCGTACTCACGGCCCGGCTGGCCCGGGAGGCGCTGGGCACGGACTGGATCAAGCTGGAGGTGGTCGCGGACGAGCGGACCCTCCTGCCCGACGGGGTCGAGCTGCTGGACGCCGCCGAGATCCTGGTGGACGAGGGCTTCACGGTCCTCCCGTACACGAACGACGATCCGGTGCTGGCGCGGAAGCTGGAGGACGTGGGGTGCGCGGCGATCATGCCGCTCGGCTCCCCCATCGGGTCCGGGATGGGAATCCGCAACCCGCACAACTTCGAGCTGATCACGGAACGGGCCGGGGTCCCGGTGATCCTGGACGCGGGGGCCGGCACGGCGTCGGACGCCGCGCTGGCCATGGAGCTGGGGTGCGCGGCCGTGATGCTGGCGTCCGCGGTGACCCGGGCGCAGGAGCCGGTGCTGATGGCCGCCGCCATGCGCGACGCCGTCTCGGCGGGCCGCCTGGCCTTCCGCGCGGGCCGCATCCCGCAACGCCGCTTCGCCGAAGCCTCCTCTCCTGCGCAGGGCCGCGCCACCCTGGACCCGGAACGCCCGGCGTTCTGAGCGGCGGGGGGCGGTACGGGGTCCCGCGCGTGCGGGACTTTTACCCCCTCGACCCCCCGCTCCTGGCCGGTGGTTGCCCACCCGCCCCCTCGGGGGCGGGGTGGGGCGGGCCCGTCCCGCGG
>NZ_JBVHVF010000025.1:0-104282 GCF_055564955.1 Streptomyces sp. NPDC028910
GCCGGGCACAATCCAGCCCCGCCGGCGTTTGAGGCGCGGGGTCCGGGGCGGAGCCCCGCTCTTTTCAGCCCCGCCGGCGTTTGAGGCGCGGGGTCCGGGGCGGAGCCCCGGGAAACGGAGAAAGGGCGGGGCGGGGACCAGCTCCGCGCAGCGGCGCCCCGCCCCCCTAGGCTGGCCGGCATGACGAACTGGCAGGACGGCACCGGCACCCTGCGAATCGGCGCAGACCGCATCCCCTTGGAGGTCGCCGCCTCCTACACCGCCAGGACCCGCGGCCTCCTCGGCCGCGACGGAATCGACGGGGCGATGCTCCTGACCCCGGCGGCGAGCGTGCACACCTTCCGCATGCGGTTCGCGATCGACGTGGCGTACCTCGACCGGAACCTCGACGTGCTCGCCGTGGTCACCATGCCCCCCGGCCGGCTCGGGCTGCCCCGGCTCCGCTCCCGCCACGTCCTGGAGGCGGCGGCCGGCGCCATGGCCGGCTGGGGGCTGCGCGTCGGAACCACCCTGGAAGTGGATGTACCCGGACGTCTCACACGCGGCTAGGCGCCACCTCTTCCCGGCAGTAGGTTGGGGCGGTTGAGCTGGGGCAACAGGGGAGCGGCATGACGGAGAACGCGCGGATCAAGGCGCTGGAGCAGATCATGCCGGCGACGCACGGCGCCGACGAGGACATCGACTGGCAGGCGGCCGAGGCGGCCTGGGGGACCCGGTTCCCGGCGGATTTCGTCGCGTTCATGGGCCGCTTCGGCGCGGGCTCCATCAACGGCGAGGCCAGCATCCTGCTGCCGCTGCCCAAGCCCGGACTCCAGTGGGACCCGGCCGGGATGGCCGAGGAGACCGACAACGTCCGGCAGGCCTGGGAGGCGGAGGGCGGCCGTTCCGCCTTCGACGTGGACCCGGAGTCGATCATCGCCTGGGGCGTCACCGGCGGGTCGGACATCCTGTGCTGGCTGACCTCCGACCCCGACCCGGACCGGTGGCCGGTCCTGGTCTGCGGGCGGCACACCGCCGACTCCTTCGCGGTGTATCCGTACGGCATGGCCGAATTCCTCTACCGGCTCTGCTCCGACGAGTTCGACGTGAGCCCCGTCAGCATCACCTTCTGGGACGGCGGCCACCTCAGCTTCGTGCACTGGCGCAAGGCCCAGCGCCGGTGGCAGGAGGGCCGCAACCCGGAGACGGGCGAGCCCGACCCGTACGCCGGCGAGTTCGCCGACTAGCCGACCGGAGGCCCGGTCGACCGGCCGTAGCCGCACAACAGCCCGTTCCGTGACCGGAAACGGGCTTTTCGGCATGTCTACGCGCGTCCCCTTCGCCGATCACATATGGGAAAACACCAGCCGGAAAAGCCGTACTTGGAGCATTGAACACAAGGGCGGCCCCACTGGAATCAACCACCCCGCCCTCAGGAGAGAATTCCGGCCAACGGGCCATCGAGGGACACCGCAGCCCGGAGCAACTCATAAGTAATAACGGGATCCAAAGAAAATCAGGGGAATACACCCGTGCGACGAAGAATCTTCAGCTCGGCCGCCACCACGGTCGTGCTCGGCCTGCTGATACCTCTGACCGGATGCGGTGGTTCCGGAGCCGGTGCAGGTGACGGCGGTACGCTGCATCTGGTCGCCGCCGAATACGGCGACACTCCGGCCACCAGTTCCAAGGCCTTCTGGGACAAGCTGACGGCCGATTTCACCGCGGCGCACCCCGGAATCAAGGTGGAGGTCAAGCTCCTGCCGTGGGCCGACATCGACCGCGAGGTCTCCCGCATGGTCAAGGCCGGCAAGGCGCCGGATGTCGCGCTCATGGGCTCTTACTCGGACTTCGCCGCCCAGGGCAAGCTCTATCCCGCGGACGAACTCCTCTCGGTCACCGCCGAGGCGAATTTTCTCCAGCCGCTCGCCGATGCCGGTACCGTCGGCAACACCCTCTACGGTCTGCCCTTCGTGGCGAGCAGCCGTCTCCTCTTCTACAACGAGGCGCTCTTCAGCAAGGCCGGCATCAAGGAAGCGCCCAAGACCTGGTCCGAACTCAAGGCCGCCTCCAAGGCGCTCAAGGACAAGGGCGTGAAGTACCCGTACGCCCTTCCCCTGGGGCCCGAGGAGGCGCACGCCGAGGCGATGATCTGGGAGCTGAGCAACGGCGGCGGCTACGCCGACAGCAGCGGCAACTACAGCCTGGCCTCCGACCAGAACATCCACACCTGGCGCTGGGTCAAGGAGAACATGGTCGCCTCCGGCCTGACCGGCCCCACCCAGCCGTCCCAGCTGAACCGCGCCGACGCCTTCGCCGCCTTCCTGCGCGGCGAGGTCGGCATGCTCAACGGCTACCCCTCGCTCGCCCACGAGGCGCGCGCCAAGGGCATCGGCGTCGGCACCACCAGCATGCCCGTGTCGGACAACCTGGGTACCGGGGAGATCCCGCCGGCGGTCGGCGTGGCCGACTGGATGATGGCGTTCAAGCAGAACGGAAAGCGGGCGGAGATCAGCGTGTTCCTGGACTTCATCTACCAGGACAAGAACCTGTCGGACTTCGCCGGCCGCTACCACTTGCTGCCGTCCACCGTCACCGCCTCGCGCACCCCGGCCGGCGGCGGCCTGGACAAGAACGACCAGCAGTTCCTGAACGCGCTGCGCGGCGCCCAGCTCTACCCGGTCAACGACCCGTCCTGGCTGACGGTCAGCGACACCATCAAGCGCAACATCGGGCGCGCCCTGGAACCGGGCACCGACCCGAAGAACGTCCTCGAGGACATCGCGTCGCAGGCCGCCCAGGCCTCCAAGAAGCACTGAAAAGCCCCTCGACACGGGGCCTTCGCACCCTGCCGCAGACCACCCCGTGCGGCACCATGGCCACTACGGCACTTGATCCAAGGCCGCGGCCCAGTCGCCCGCCGAGCACTCACGAGGTGCGCGGGGCGGCCGGCCCCAGCGAGACCCTCTACAGGCCCTCACCAGACCTCGCCAGAGCTCATCAGACCCTCAGCGTTGCTGTCCGTGGTCCGAGGCGAACGCCGTCCGGTACTGCTCGCAGCTGGAGTTCCAGCGCAGCGTGCCCGTGAGCGTCCCGTAGCCCGAGCGCGTGACCGACCACTCCACCGTGTACTCGCCGGTGTCACACGCGATCCGCTTGCTGCCCGCGACCTTCTCGCGCCCGGTCGCCGGCTTCCCGGTCAGCTCCTTGCGCACCTCCCCCGCCTTGGCCCCCTTGGGGGTCCGCAGCACCGCGTGCACGACGATCGGGTGCTCGCCCTCCTTGACCGTCACCGCCTTCTTCACCACCGTCGAGTCCGACACCGCCCAGGCGAACTCGTACGAGGGCTGCCACGCCAGGGTCTTCGGGTCGGGGACCTGACGCTCGTACTCCGGCGCGCCCGCCGGGCCGGGGCGGGTGACCGTCTTGTACTGGACCCCGGGGTGGAAGCGGAATTGCCCCTCCACCTTGTGCATCTCGTCCTTGGTCCACAGGGACTTCATGGTCTTCTCGCCGCCTGCCGGGTCCTGGAGGTACGCCGTTGCCTCCGCGGCGGTGGCCGGCTGGACGAGGGCGGGTGCGAGGGCCGCCGCGGCGGTGGCGAGGGCGAAAGCGGCGATGCGTGTGTGCTTCATGCCCGGACCAACGGGCCCTCCGGCGGGCCGGAACGACACGGGGCGCCCTTTCACCCGTACGGGAGTGCTCCCGTCCCGGAATACCAGATGATCAACTGCCGTTGGGCGTAGTCAGATACGACGATGCGATCTCCGGGGGGATCCGGCGCGGACACCCTGAGCGGGGTCTACTCGATCAGCCCGGGACGGCGTACGGCTACCACGCCTTCGTGATCGGCGCGCTGACGGGCGAGGTGGTGCGGCGGGCGACGGGGAAGTCGCTCCAGGAGGTGTACGAGGAGCGGGTGCGGTCTGACGGCGGCGGTGCTGAAGGTGGCCCGGGCGCTGTGACCCGGGCCCCGCTCAAGCCTGGCCGGTCTCGAAGCGGCTGATCCGCCCGCCGCCGGGGGCGATGGTGAAGCGCCAGGCGGTGCGCATCACGCCCCAGGTGTCGTTGCGGTAGTCGACGACGAGGGAGCGGCCGCCGTCGGACTCGGACTGGACGTCCATGTGGCCGGTGGATTCGAAGATCTCCCGGTCGATCCACTCGTGGAGGTCGCGGTCGGAGCCGTCGTCGGACATGGTCGCGTCGGCGGTCAGGAGCGCGAGGAAGGCGTCCTTGTCGTGCGCGTTGACCGCGGTGACGAGGGCGCCGACGACGGGGTCGGACAGTTTGCCGGGGGCGATGGTCACAGGAGCCTCCTGGTCGGGCGTGCGTACGTCCGTGCCCGACCAGGGAACAACGCGGGCGGGTCCGCGTGGTCGACCCTCACCCGTTCGCCGGGTGGACGGCGTGTCCGGACGGCGTGTCCGGACGGCGGATCAGGGGGTGTCGGGGGCCGTGCGGACCGGGAAGCCGGTCGGCCGGCCCTGCTCCTTCAGCCAGGCCAGCACCTGGTCGAGGGCCTCGACGGTCTGCGCGCGGTTGCCGCCGCCGTCGTGGAAGAGCACGGTCGGGCCGTTGCCCATCTCGCGCTTGACGGCGTCGACGATGGCGCCCGCGCCCGGCTTGTCGAAGTCTTTGGTGTCGACGTTCCAGCCGAGTGGGCGCATGCCGTTCGCGGCCGCGATGCGCCGGCTGTCGGGGGTGAACGCGCCGCCGGGGGCGCGGTAGTACTCGACCTTCGCGCCGCTGCCCGCGGCTTCCTCGATCAGCTTCTTCGCGTCCAGGATCTGCTGCTCCTGGTAGGCGACGGGCTTCTTGTCCATGGCCGTGTCGTGGTCCATGGTGTGGTCGCAGAGCCGGTGGCCGGACGCGACCACCTTCTTCACCAGGTCGGGGTGGGCCTTGGCCTGCGGCCCCACCATGCAGAAGGTCGCCTTGACGTCGTGCTTCCGGAGTACGTCCAGCACCTTGGGGGTCCAGCGGGGGTCGGGGCCGTCATCGATGGTGATGTTGACCGCGTTCGCGCCGCTCTCCGACGCGTGGGCTATGCCCTCGGGTATTCGCGGCGGCTGCTGCGCCGGCTGACCGCCGTCGCCCCGGCCGGAGTTGTCGGTGCCCTTCGGCCCGGACACGTTCTGCTGGGCCGCGGTGCTGTCCGGTTCCACCAGGGTCGTCACGCCCCACACCGTCGCCGCCACAGCGGCGGCCGAGGCCACGACGGCGGCACCGGCCCGGACGCCCTTCGTGTGCGCACGCGCCAAGAACCCCATGAACTGCCCCTCCCCGTCCGCTGCGTGAGCGTTCTGTGGATCAGGACGTGCGTCGCCGGCGAGAGGTTCCCGTCAATTGCCCAATAAAGTCTGCGTAATGGGACGAGTGGGACTGATGGGACTTTGGCGTCTACGGGAAGAGCCCGGCCCCGGTGGATCCGTTCGTCCACCGGGGCCGGGCTGTCGCGAGGGGGGTCAGCGCGCTACGGACTCCTGCGGAGCCGGGGCGCCCTTGTCGCTGTCCGCAGCGCTGCGGACAGCGCTGTCGGGCGCGCCGCCCGCGCCGTCCGCGCCGTCCGCGCCGCCGTCCGCGCCGCCGGCCGGGGCCGGGCCCGCGCCCCGGAGCGGGACCTCCTTGACGAACCAGGCGGCAGCGAAGCCCAGTACGGCGATGGCCGCGCCGAGCAGGAACGCGGAGTGCGTGCCGGCGGCCACCGCGTGCTGGTAGGCGTCGCGTACGGCCTCGGGCAGCTTCGCCAGGCTCGCGGCGTCCAGCTGGGCTGAGCCCGCCGCGCCCGCGGCCTCCGGGCCCAGGCGGTCGGACATGGTGTCCGTGACCCGGGTGGTGAAGAGGGAGCCCATCAGGGCCACGCCGAAGGAACCGCCGAGCGTACGGAACAGGGTCGCCGAGGAGGAGGCGACTCCCATGTCCTTCATGTCGACGCTGTTCTGCGCGACCAGCATGGTGATCTGCATCAGGAAGCCGAGGCCGGCGCCGAGGACGGCCATGTAGAGACCCGACACGAGGCGGGTGGTGCCGGTGTCCATCGTCGCGAGCAGGAAGAGCCCGACGACCATGAGCGCGCCGCCTACGATCGGGAAGATCTTGTACTTGCCGCTGTTGGTGGTGACGCGGCCCGCGATCAGCGAGACGACCATCATCGAGAGCAGCAGGGGCAGCAGGAGCAGGCCGGAGTTGGTGGCGGAGGCGCCCTGCACCGACTGCTGGAACAGCGGGAGGTAGAGCACGGCGCCGAACATCGCGAAGCCGACGAGGAAACCGATCACGGACATGAGGGTGAAGTTGCGGCTGCGGAAGATGTGCAGCGGCATGACCGGCTCGGCCGCCTTGGTCTCGGCGTAGAGGAAGCCGGCGGTCGACAGCACGCCGACGGCGACGAGGCCGAGTATCTCGCCCGAACCCCAGGCGTACTCGGTGCCGCCCCAAGTCGTGACGAGCACGGTGGAGGTGATGGCGACCGTCAGCAGCGCCGCGCCCAGGTAGTCGATCTTCGGGCGCTCCGCCTGCGCCGGCTTCTTGGGCAGGTGCAGCACGGCGGTCACCATGGCGAGCGCCACGGCGCCGAGCGGCAGGTTGATGTAGAAGGACCAGCGCCAGCCCATGTGGTCGGTGATGGTGCCGCCGACGAGCGGGCCACCGATCATGGCGAGGGCCATCACGCCGGCCATCATGCCCTGGTACTTGCCGCGCTCACGGGGCGGGATCAGGTCGCCGATGATCGCCATCACGCCGACCATCAGACCGCCGGCGCCGAGGCCCTGGATCGCGCGGAAGCCGATCAGCTGCCCCATGTCCTGGGCCATGCCGCTGAGCACGGAGCCGATCAGGAAGATGACGATCGAGGTGAGGAAGGAGCCCTTCCGCCCGTACATGTCGCCGATCTTGCCCCAGATGGGGGTGGAGGCGGCGGTGGCCAGCGTGTAGGCGGTGACCACCCAGGAGAGGTGTTCCAGGCCGCCGAGCTCGCCGACGATCGTGGGCATCGCGGTGCCTATGATCATGTTGTCGAGCATGGCCAGCAGCATCGCGATCATGAGCGCCATGAGGACGACCCGTACGCTGCGCGGTTTCACCTCCTCGGAGCTCTCCGCAGGTTTGACCGTTTCCACCATGTCACTCCCCCTGGCCCTGCCACTTCGGCGCTTCGGCACTTCGGCACTTCTTCTCACACCGGGCACTTACTTGCCGACCGGCTAGTTCACTACACTGGGGACGGTAGACCCGTAACTAGCCGGGCGTCAAGTAAGTAAGTGGGGAGAGTCATGTCCAGCAGCAGTCCGCAGCGCCGCCGTGGCGACACGCGTCAGCGCATCCAGGACGTCGCACTGGAGCTCTTCGTCGAGCAGGGGTACGAGAAGACGTCGCTGCGCGAGATCGCGGAGCGGCTGGAGGTCACGAAGGCGGCGCTGTACTACCACTTCAAGACCAAGGAAGACATCATCATCAGCCTCTTCGAGGACCTGACGCGGCCCATCGACGAGCTGATCGCATGGGCGGAGGAGCAGCCGCGCACCCTGGAGACCAAGCGCGAGGTGCTGCGGCGCTACAGCGAGGCGATGGCGGCGGGCGCCGCGCTGTACCGCTTCATGCAGGAGAACCAGGCGACGACGCGTGAGCTGAGCATCGGCGAGACGGTGAAGAAGCGGCTCTTCACGCTGGTGGAACTGCTCCGCACGCAGGACGGCCCGCTGACGGACCAGGTCCGCTGCGTCAGCGCGCTGTTCACGCTGCACGCCGGGATGATGTTCCTCCAGCACGTGGAGGGCGACCCGGAGGAAACCCGCCTGGCGGCCCTGGAGGTCGCGACGGACCTCATCACCCAGGCCCACCACCAGGGGTGACCCGCCGCGTCAGCTGCCCGTCGGCACCGGGGTGGTGGCGGACCAGAAGTCGTCCTGCACGTCCGGGCGCTGGGGGTACGGGGTGGTGCGCACCTGCCCCGAACCGGCGCGGCGGGCCCGCGAGGTGGCCGAGCGGCTCGTCCAGGCGAGGCCCGCGGCCCCTGATCCCTCCGGTCAGGCGCGGAGGTAGTCTGCCGCCCCGCGCCGGGGCAGACTCGCCCAGGTCCGGGTCCCGCCGCCCGGCTCGCGCGACTCCCCAAAGCCCCAGGCCCCGCCGCACGACCGCACCACCGCGGCCATGAGCCGCAGGGCGACGCGCCGCCGCGCCTCGCAGTGGGCGGCGAGCCGGGGGTGGGCGTGGGGCGCGTGCCCGTCGTAGACGGTCAGCCGGAGGCAGTCGTCGCGGTAGCGGACGGACAGGTACAGGCTCCGCCCGGGATCCAAGTGCCAGGCGGCGGCGATGAGTTCACCGGTGACCTGCACGGCGGCCGGCGCGAGCGGATCGAGCCGGTACGCGTGCAGGACGGACCGTACGGCGGACCGCGCGATCTGCGAGCTGTACGGGGCGCCGGGCACGGTGAGGCTGTAGGTCAGCGTGTCGAGCGCGGGGGGCTCGTCCCCGGCAGGTTCGGGCGGGGACACGGGGCAGGCGGTGAAGGGGTGGGTGGGCATGGACATCGCGGACTCCCTGGTCGAGGTGACTACGGCGAGTTCGGCGCGCACGGGTGGCTGACGCGGGCGGGAAGCGTGGCTCGTCGCCGAGGCCCGAGGCATGCTGCGGCGATGCACTTCAACTCCCCTGCGTGAGCGGTGCGTTACTAACCGTAGCGCGAGCCTTGGTCAATTGGCCAGTTGGATGAGGGATTTGGGCCAACTCGTGGTCCCGCCGCTCTGGGACACGTCAGACTGCACCCATGCCTCCCCGGACATCACCAACAGAGCGACGCAAGCGGCTGGGCGCGGAGTTGCGCAAGATGAGGCTCGCGGCCGACGTGTCCGCCGAATCGGCAGCCGGGCTGCTCGGCGTCGACCGTTCGAAGGTCTCGGCCATCGAGCAGGGCGTACGGACCATCAGCGAGGAGCGGTTGCGGGCGCTGGCGTGCCACTGCAAGTGTGCGGACGAGCCGTACATCAGCGCCCTGATCGAGATGGCTCAGCCCCGGCAGCGGGGGTGGTGGGAGCGCTACAGGGGCGTCCTGCCCGCAGCCCTGCTCGACATCGCGGAGCTGGAGGCGCACTCGACCCGCATCCGGTACGCGCAGTCGGTTCACCTCCCCGGAATGCTCCAGACCAGTGACCACGCGCTGGCGATCTTCCGCCTGGTCATTCCCGAGCTGCCGGAACAGCAGGTGGCCGTGCGGCTGGCCCACCGGCTGGAGCGGCAGCGATTGCTGGACGGCGACTCGCCGCCGGAGTACGCGGGCGTGATTCACGAAGCGGCTCTGCGGATGCGGTTCGGCAGCCGGGAAGTGCGCCGGGCTCAGCTTGAGTACTTGCTGCACATGTCGGAACGGGACACCATCACCTTGCTGGTCCTGCCGTTCGAGGCGGGCGGATTCCCTGGAGCCGGACAAACGGTCAACTACCTGGAGGGGCCCGTTCCTCGGCTCGACACCGTGCAGGTGGACAGCACCCATGGACCCGAATTCGTCCATGCCGAGGCGCAGCTCGCGAAGTACCGTACGCATCTGGACTGGATGGAGCGCATCAGCCTGTCCCCCAGCGAATCTCGGGACTTCATCCACAACTTGGCGCGCGAGATCTGAGGAGATCCAATGGCCGACATCACCTGGGAAGACGCGTTCTGCGGCGAGGGATCGAGCTGCTACCGATTCGGGGTGGACGGAGCGGGCAACAGCTACATCGCCATCGCCGGCCAGGAGGACACGTACCTCACCGACACGGCGGAAGCCCTCCGCCAGCTGATCCGGGACATCAAGGCGGGCAAGGCCGACCACCTCCTGGCCGACTAGGTTCCGTACGGCGGACCACACAGAACCTAGTCGTCCCCCGAGCCCGCAGCCGACGGCGGTACCTCGACGACGAAGAACAGGAAGCTGACTTTGGTCGAAAGGGCAGGGAAGTCGTCGGGGAACAGCTCACGGGCGGCTGGGTCGGGCTGCGGCTCGCTGATGACGGCAAGGCGGAAACCGGCGGTGGTGAAGGCATCGGTCATCGCGTGCAACGGCTTGCGCCAGAACCTCATCGGGACGGACTGCCCGTTGAACGTCCAGTCGAAGGTGTAGCTGGTGGTCGCGAAATAGTCGGGCCGGGGATCCTTGATCGCGTAGGCCACGAAGGGGTGGTCCACCGACGCGATCAGCCGGCCACCGGGCCTGAGCACGCGCCGCAACTCGGCCAGCGTCGGCCCCCAGTCCTCCAGGTAGTGCAGCACCAGTGACGCGACCACGTCGTCGAACGCACCGTCGGCGAACGGCAGGCGGTCGCTCAGGTCGACCACGTGCAGGGCCACGTCGTCACCGAGCCGCCGCCTGGCCAACGCCAGCATCCCGGCGCTGGCGTCGATGCCGGTGACGACGGCACCTCGGTCGCGTAGGGCAGCGGACAGGGGGCCTGAGCCACAGCCGGCGTCCAGGATCCGACGGCCGGCCACGTCTCCGGCGAGGGCCAATATCGCGGGCCGCTCGTAGTACGCGTTCACGAGGTTGTTCTCGTTCTCCGCCGAGTACGCCTCGGCGAAACTGTCGTAGTCGTTCACCCGGGCCTGAGCTGCGGGCTGGGCGAGACTCTCGGGCACGTCGGTTACGCGTTCCATCGCCGGAGCCTACCGGTCACATGATCTGCCGGACAGGAACTCGTGCTGCTGGCCCATGGGGAGGACTGCGGCGGCCGAGTGCCGGCGCACAGTCTCCTAGCCGCCCGCGCTGCGGGGGAAGGTGATCTCGACGCGGCGGTTCTTCTTGCGGCCTTCCTCCGTGCTGTTGTCGGCGATCGGGTAGTCCTCGCTGTACCCGCGGACGTCGAAGACGACGGAGGGGTTGGTGACGGTCTTGGCCAGCTCCGCCTGCACGGCGTCGGCGCGCTGCTTGGACAGCTCCTTGCCGTGCTCGTAGCTGCCCTGGTCGTCGGTGAACCCGAAGACGCGGACGCGGGTGGCCTTCTGCGTGTTGATCTCGGCGGCGATGGCTTGTATCCGCGCGGCGGCCTGCGCGTTGAACACGGCGCTGTTCTCGGGGAACAGCACCTCGGACTGCAGCGCCATCATGACGGTCTGGTTGGTCTCCTGCCGCCGCTGCTCCCCGCCGAGGTCTTCGACGACCTCGGCGATGTCGAGCACCTTGACGGGTGCGAGCGTTCCGCCCTGCGGGATCTTCAGGCCGGGGGAGTTGGAGTCGATCGCCACGGGCGCGGAGGCGGATGGCTCGGTGCCGGGGGGTACGGATGGCTTGACGTCATCGGCGTACGCGGTGCTGGCTCCGATGAGGTGCCCTCCGGCAATGACGAGGCCGGCGACGGCCGTCGCGGCGGCGGTGGTGTGGTGGCGTGTTGTCATGGGGTCACCCGGAGATCTTGAGACCGGCCGATGCAAAGGTCGGAAAGTTGAACTCGACCTCGCTGGTGCTCGCGGGAGGCGCTGGGAACTGAGCGAAGAAGGGAATGGATTGACCGGCTTCGATGATGACCACTCCTGTGGTGCACAGGCATCGCCCCTCTGTGTCGCGGAGCACGTAATACCTCTTCTTGCCCACCTTGTCGACCAGGTTGACTCCAGCGACCGACACGCCGCTCGCATTCAGTTCATTACCGCGCCAGGCGGCCGTGTTACCGAAGGCCTTTTCCCCAGTGTTCTTGATCTGTCCACTGACGGTTAGGAACCCACCGGCGTCTCGAGCTGCCGCATTGATGGTAAGGACCATGCCGGCTTCGCCGTTCATGGTGGCGAGTACCTGAGGCGGAGCAGAGGACTCACTCCCGCTTGCCGATGGCTGGGGCCGCGCGCCTGCATCTGCGCTCTTGTTGGCCGTCGGGGTGCCCTGAGGCGCTTTGCCTTGGCCGTCACCCCCACATCCGGCCAAGGTAAGGACCAACCCCGCCGCAACCGCAGCGGCCGCTCCCCCGCGGACCTTTACCGTGTACCGAACGCTCATCTAAGCAGCTTCCTTGTCTCTCGTTCGCTGTCAGCCAGCAAGTCGCACGTCGAACAGGCTTCGCGCCAGCGTGCCCCATGGATCCGGGTTCAGAGGGTCGAATTTGATGGTCTTCCCTCCCTTGCACTTGATGACGGCTGGGCTCCCTGCCGAAGAACCGGTCGGCGCAGGAACCGGAGTGGCCGAAGGGGCTGGAGCAGGACCCAGCTCACATCGCGGCACGACCTCTGCCACGGCCTTGGCCTTGCCATGCATGTCCCGAGTTCCTGGCACGACCGAATCTCCGACGACGCCGTCGGTGGTCACCTCGACTGTGAAGCGCAGCCAAGACCGTGAACACGTCCCCTCCGCATCGTTCAGTCGAGCGAAGTCCTCAGCCGCTCTGCAAGCCACCTCTAAGTCGAGGGACTTCCCATCCAGGACATCCCGCCAGTCCTCAGGCTCGAGCGTCGCGAGGTCCAATCGCGGCAGCAGATTGTCGCGAGCTTCCCGAGCCGCCGCCAAGGCGGCCGCATCGGCCGCTCCCTGCGCATCGCTGCGGACAACGGCCGCTTGGCCGAACGCGAAGAACGCGAGCGCAGCAAAGACCATCCCGACCACGACCATCGCATAGAGCGGGAAGACCTGGCCGTGATCATTCGGCTTCCGCGAATTCAACTGCCGGCGGTGAGGTTTGCGATCGCCGTCGTGATGCGGCCCACGATGGCCGTACCGATACCCGTACCGACCATCGCGCCGATGATCACGACGACCACCAAGATGATGCCCAGGTATTCGAAGGCGGTCTGGCCGCGGTCCCGGGCCGGGTGGCGCTGGCGGAGCCTTGTCGTGGTCGTGTCCGCCCAGCCGTTCACCCTGATCCGCGCCTCCACGGCGGCCTTCAGCAGCGTGTTGTGTGACATGGGGGTTCCCTCCCGGGCCGGTACCGGTGTCGATCTGCGGACGGTACGGCGAGTCACCAGTCGTCACCAAGGGTCCCGGGACCCAATTACGGACCCACTGCGCACTCCGTCTACCCATGACCGGACACTCCTGGACGGGCGGTTCCCAGCCAGCGGGCTATCGCCTCGCTGCGCGTGGCGCTCTGGAGCTTCGCGAAGATGCGGTTGATGTGGTTCTTGACCGTCTTCTCGCTGATGAAGCAGGCGGCCGCGATCTGCTGATTGCTCATCCCGGACGCGATCAGATCCATGATCTCCACCTCCCGGGAACTCAGCCCGAAGACAACAGAGTTGTGCATCCGCTCAGAAGACTGTGCCATACCGCGTTGCGGATGCGAAGAGGCTCGGAGTTCCGCGAGGAGCGCGCTCGCCGCCGTCGGGGTGAAGTGGGGGCGGCCCAGCGGGACGTCACGTACCGCCCGCAGCAGCTCGTCCGTCGTGAACTCGCCGTGCACGAGGTAGCCCCCGGCGCCCAACAGCAGGGCCTCGCGGACGATTTCGGCTTCCCTGCTGTACGTCAGCATCAGCACGGGAGCCAGCTGCACCAGGTGCGGCAACGCGGAGATCCCGTCCACGCCCGGCATCCGGACGTCCAGCAGGATGACGTCCGGCGCGTGCCGGCGGGTCAGGCTCAGCGCCTCGCGGCCGTCCGCCGCCTGCGCTATGACGTCGAGGTCCTCGGCCGTGCCCAGGATGGCCGCCAGGCCCGTCCTGATGACCGGGTTGCCATCGGCGATGAGCACGCTCAGTCGCGGTCCCGCCATGGCTCAGCCACCCCCGAACAGTGCGCCGAAGTCGACGTTCGCGCCGTAGACGAAGCCGCAGACCAGAAGGATCAAGGTGCCGGGCAGCATGAACATGGTGACCGCGAAGGTGGCTTTCGGGACGGCGCGGGCCGCGCGGCGGCGGGCGTTCTGGGCGTCCGTACGGCGCATGTCCTCGGCGATGGCGATCAGCGTGTCCACGATCGGGGAGCCGAGCTCCTCGCCCTGCTGGAGGGCCGTCACGAACTGCGCGACCTGTTCGCTGTCATTGCGCCGGCGCAGCTCGTCGAAGGCCTGGCGGCGGCTGACGCCCATGTCCATCTGCTGGAGCGTGATGCGGATCTCGTCCGCCCACGGGCCCTCGTACTTGTCCGCCACCCGGTCCAGCGCCTGCCGGAAGCCCAGCCCCGCGCTCACCACCACGGCGAGGACGTCCAGGAAGTCGGGCAGGGTCCGCTCGATGTGGTCGCGGCGGACCCTGATGGCCGACCACAGGCCGGCCTCGATCCAGAACAGGCCGAAGGCCACCATGAGCAGGGCGGCGACCAGCTGGCCGTTGATCAGCATGGAGAAGGCGCCCACGGCGCCCAGCGCCCCGTACACCGCCCGCCGGGCCGCGTACCGGTCGATCGTCAGCCCGGCCGGGTTGCCCGCCATGTCGATCTGGCGGCGCTTGCGGGCGACCCTGGTCGGGCCCATCGCGCCGAGGACCAGCGGCGCCCAGCGGATGCCCATGCGGTCGACGAGCGAGCCGACCGCCGTCGTACGGGTGGCTCCCACCTCCAGGGCGAGCGCGAGGTCCGTGGGCAGTTTCACGTCCGCGCGGTAGAGGCGGATGCCGTGGAAGGCGCCGAAGACCGACAGGGCCACGGCGAGTGCGAGAAGGAGTCCCGTCATCGTCCCGTCCGCCCCCTCACACGTCGATCTTCGACAGGCGGCGGATGAGGAGGAAGCCCAGGGCGAAGAGGCCGAGGGCGACGAGAACGGCCGTCTGGCCGAGGAACGCCCCCGTCATCCGGTCCAGGGCGCCCGGCATCATCATGTCGACCAGCAGCAGCGAGCCGAGCCCGATGGACGGCACGAGGTACGCCGTCACCGTCACCTGGGACAGCTGGGTGCGGATCTCGCGACGGGTCTCCTTGCGCTGCTCCAGCGTCACCGTGAGGTTGCGCAGGCTCTCCACGATCGCGCCGCCCGCGCGGGCGGACAGGACGAGGGTGGAGACCAGGACGACCAGTTCGCGTGAGGGGAGGCGCTCGGTGAGCTCGCCGAGCGACTCCTCGATGGAGTGGCCCACGGCGAGGCGGTCGGCGACGCGCGCGAGTTCCTCGCCCGCCGGGGCCTCCAGCTCCTCGGCCGCCATGCCGATGGCCGTACGCAGGGCCAGCCCGGCCTGGGTGGCGTTGGCGAGGATGCGGGCCAGGTCGGGGAGCTGGTTGATGAACCGTTCCGTGCGCCGCGCGCGCTGCCAGTTGAGGAACGCGTTCGCCGCCCAGACGCCGATCGCGCCCGCCACCGGACCGAAGAACGGCGCGAGGAGGGAGGACGCGACGAGCCAGACGCCCGCGATGGAACCCAGCATGTAGACGAAGAACTCGCCCGGCGTGAGGTCCAGGCCGGTGGTCGCCAGCTTCAGCTCGATGCGCCGGCCGAGCTTCGTCGTGCGCAGCCGCCGGTCGACGGCCCGGAAGCGGCGCCGGCGGCCCAGGGGCTCCGGCATCGCGCTCGCCGCGAGGCGCTCGATGAGGGCGGCGCGCTGGGCCCGCCCGGCGGCGTACGCCTGGAGGCCGGCGACGACGAGCACGCAGGCCAGCAGCGTGGCGCCGAGGGTGAGGAGGATGAGTGGGTTCACAGGGCGGTCCGAGTGATGCGGGCGGTGAGGGGGTCGTCCGGCAGCGCGTCCGGCAGTGCGTCCCGCTGTGCGTCCGGCAGCGCGACGCCGAAGGCCTGCGGGATCGGCTGGTTGTTCATGTAGAGGCGTTCCGCGATGCGGCGCGGCAGCGGGTAGTACTCGAAGTAGCCGTGGACGCGGCCGTCGGGCCCCATGGGCCGGGCCGCGAAGCGGCAGACCGTCGTGATCCTGAACGGTTCGCGGCCGTGCGATTCGAGGATGGAGATCTCCGTGACGCGGCGCGTTCCGTCGCCGAAGCGGGTGAGCTGGACGATGACGTTGACGGCGCTGTTGATCTGGTCCTGCAGCGCTTCGAAGGGGACCTCCACCTCGGACATCGAGGCGAGGGTCTGCAGACGCATCAGCGCGTCCTCGGCACTGTTCGCGTGGACGGTGGCGAGGGAGCCGTCGTGGCCGGTGGACATCGCCTGGAGCATGTCGAGGGTCTCGCCGCCGCGGACCTCGCCGACGATGATGCGGTCGGGGCGCATGCGCAGGGAGTTGCGTACGAGGTCGCGGATGGTGATCTGCCCCTTGCCCTCGACGTTCGCGGGGCGGGATTCGAGGCGGATCACGTGCGCCTGCTGGAGCTGGAGTTCGGCCGAGTCCTCGATGGTGATGATGCGCTCGCCCTCCGGGATCAGGCCGGAGAGTGCGTTGAGGAGGGTGGTCTTGCCGGTGCCGGTGGCGCCCGAGACGATCACGTTCATCTTCGCCTGGACCAGGCCCGACAGGAGGAGCAGCATCTGCTCGTCCAGGGAGCCGAGGGCGATCATCTCGTGCAGGGTGAAGGCGCGCGGGAAGCGGCGGATGGTGAGCGTGGCACCCGTCAGGGAGAGCGGCGGAATGATGACGTTGACGCGCTCACCACTGGGAAGGCGTGCGTCGACCATCGGATTGGCCTCGTCCACCCGGCGGTTGACGGTGGATACGATGCGCTCGATGGTCTGCATCAGCTGCTCGTGCGAGGCGAAGCGGATGGGGAGCTGCTCGACGCGGCCGGCGCGCTCGACGAAGATCTGGTCGGGGCCGTTGACCATGATCTCGGAGATCGAGGCGTCTTCGAGCAGCGGTTCCAGCACGCCGAGCCCGAGGGCCTCGTCGACGACCCGGCGGATCAGCTGCGCGCGCTCGACGGTGGAGAGGACGGGTCCTTCGCGGCTGATGATGTGGCCGAGTACGCGCTCCAGCCGCGCCCGGCGCTCGGCGGGCGCGAGCGCGGACATCTCGGCGAGGTCGATCTCCTCCAGCAGCTTGCCGCGGTACGAGGAGACCAGCCGGCCGTCCTCGCGCGGGCTGTTGTGCTCGTCGGGGGTGTTGACCCGGGAACGCAGGCTCATGGTCCGGTCACCTCTGGGTCGTCGTTGGGCATGACCGCCGTGGCCCTGGCGTCCTCGATGTCGAGCCCGGGGATGATCGCATTGATGGGGATGGTGGCCACGGCGGTGACGGCGTCGTCGTTCTTGGTCACGCTGACGACCGCTCCGAGCCCTTCCCTGACGGCCGCCACGCCCGCCGCCTCCCCGCCACTGCCGTGACGGGCCTCCACGCGCGCCGCCGTGCGCGCGGCGGTGTCCGCCTGCTCGTGGACGTACGCCACCCAGCCCAGCTGGATCCCGCACAGCGCGACGAACAGCAGGATCGGCACGAAGCCGATGTACTCCAGGGCCACTTGACCCCGGTCGGATCGACCCCGGCCGGAGCGGATGCGCCGCCTCATGTCACTCCGCATGTCACTCCGCCTCCCTCTCCATCGCCGCGCCGCCCGTGCCGTCGATCGAGCCGAAGTCGAGTCCCGGGTACAGGACGGGGACCTTGAGCGTCACCGTCGCCTTGTAGAGGTCCCCGGACCTTCCGCAGTCCACCCGGAGGTTCCAGGCCTCCCCGATGTGCTGCCTCGCCGCCGCCGCGCACGCGTCGGGCCCCTTCACCGCCCCCGCCCGCGCCGCCTCGTCCGCCGCGTTCCCCGCCAGCGAGAACGCGTAGCCGATCAGTACGCACTCCCACACCGCCGCCACGAGCAGCAGGATCAGCGGGACCATGCCGGCGAACTCGATCGCCACCTGGCCCCGGTCCCCTCCGCGCGACGGCATGCGTCAGCCCTCCCGGCCGCGGCGCAGGCGCGAGACGGGGCCGGAGGCGCGGAGCGTCAGGGCCGTGCCCGGGGCGGGCGCCGGGGTGTCCGGGGCCGAGAGCAGGCCCAGTTCGCCCGCCAGCGTCCACAGGGCCTGTTTCACCGTCGAGCGGTTGTCCAGGTCCTGCACCCGGCCCGCGTCCACGACCGCCTGCAGTTCCTTGAAGGCCGCCGGGACCGGGGTGCGCGTGGCGCGGGTCTTGGTGATCTTCTCGATCAGGGCGGGCTGGATCTCCGTGTGCTTGCTCCAGCGGTTGACGACCATCGCCGTGTCCTCCGCCTTGCGCACCTGGAGGCGTTCCCACATCCGGACCATCCGCTTCGCCGCCCGCACCGCGACCACGTCCGGGGTGGTGACCAGCACCGCCACGTCCGCCATCTCCACCGCGGCGGCGTTCGCGCCGGTCACCTGGGTACCGCAGTCGATGACGACGAGTTCGTAGCGGCTGCGCAGGGCTCCGACGATGTGCCGGGCGGCCCGCTCGTCGACCTCCTCGCCGCGCTCGCCGTCCGCCGGGGCGAGCAGCAGCGCGAGGCCCGTGCGGTCGTCGTAGACCGCGTCCTGGAGGACCCGGGGCGAGATGTCCTGGATCCCGGCGAGGTCGGCGATGGAACGCCGGAACTGCACGTCGAGGTACGAGCCCACGTCGCCCGCCTGGAGGTCCATGTCGACCAGTGCGGTACGCCGTCCCGAGGCGGCGGCGGCCAGCGCGAACTGCACGGCGGTGAAGGTGGCGCCCACGCCGCCCTTGGCTCCGGTGACGGTGACCACCCGGCCGCCCGGCCCCGTGAAGACGTCGGCGGCAGCGCCCCTGCCCAGGTGGCGGCGTACGCCCACGGACCACTGGGCGGCGGCCTGGACGCGGGCGGCCAACTCCTCGTAGGAGAGCGGGAGGCCGATCAGCCCGCGGGCGCCCGAGTCCATCGCGGCGGAGAACAGCGCCGGGCCGGCGTCCGAGGAGACCAGTACGACGCCCACCGCCGGGAAGCGCAGGGCGACCTCCCGGATGAGCTCCAGCGCGGGCACGGGGCCGATCCGCTCGTGGACGAGGACGACCTCGGGGAGTTCGTCGATGGAGTCGGCGGCCAGCCGGGCCAGGGTGTCGAGCAGGGTCGTGGAGTCGGGGACGGGGGCGGCCGGCTCCGCCGACGGGAGCTGGCTCAGCAGGGTCACGATGGCGCGCGCGGCGTCCGGGTCGCCGGCCGCGGGGAGGATTCGGGTGGTCATCCGGGCCTCACTTGTCCCCGTCGAGGGTGTACGTACGGTCGCCCGGGCCGGGCGCCGAGTCGGTACCGGGGGCCACCAGGGCCAGGCGTACGTGCTCCGCGAAGGACTCGGCGTACGCGACGCGCTGGGTGTCCTTGGTGCTCAGGGCGAAGGTGATCGGGACGGCTTCGGCGGGGCCCTTGCGGTCGCTGTCCTTGTCGAGGGCGGTGAGCTTGCCGACGCCCAGCACGCGGGCGTTGGCGACGATGATCACCGAGCGCGACGGGTCGGTGTCCTTGGCGCCCTTGAAGGTGGCGATGATGTTGACCTTGGCGCCGGAGGTGATCTTTCCGGCCACGCCCGTCGCCGCGTCGATCATGATGGCGATCTCCTGCTCGCCGGGCTGCAGCTGCGGCCGGTCGACGAACATGTCCGTCTGGAGCAGCGAGCCCTTCTTCAGCGTGGTGAGCGCGATCTTGTCCTTGAGCGCGCCGAGGTCGGTGACGGCGGTGTCGGACAGCCAGCGCTTGGGGATCCTGACTTCCTCGAACTGCCCGGCCGCCAAGGGACTGTACGGCGCGATATCACCCTTGGCGCGGTACGCGACGACCTCGGCCCCGACCTTGGAATTGACGTCGCCGATCACCACGAGGACTCCGGCGAAGGCTCCCAGGGCGCACAGGACCGACAGGAGCAGCAGAATGACGCCGCGGCGCTGGCGTGAGTTCATGGGGCTGGCTACCTCGCCGTTCTTTCTTCATCGTTGAGCGGTGCGGTGAGCGGTGCCGCGCAGAATCCGCAGCGGTCGCCGATGAGTTCGAGGCCGCACCAGCGGCACTCCTCCCGGCGGACCGAGGCGACCAGCTGGTAGAGCACGGACAGGTCCGGGATGCCGGCGGCGAACTCGACGAGCTTCGGCGTGCCCCACCAGCCGGGCGAAGCGGCCGGCAGCGGATTCTCCATGACGCCCTGCACCTGCCAGGCGGGGGCCAGTTCGGCCGTGACCCAGTCGGAGGTGAGCTGGCCGCGGGCGAAGGTGAGGTGCGTGGCGAATCCGGGCCCTGCGGGCACGACCCCGGGACCGGCGGGCACGACCCCGGGTCCGGCGGGCAGGACCCCGGGTCCGCCCCGCGGCCCGCCGTGCGCCCCGCCCTTCGACCGGCTCCCCGCCCCGCTCCCCGCCCCGCCGGAAGACCCCAGTTTGGCCAGGTGCGGCGTCGGGTGGGCCAGTACGGCGAACTGCGCGCTCGGCGACCAGGACCTGGCGTGCGCCGTGAGCCCCACCGGGACCCTGACCCGGTCGAGTTTGGTGACCGAGCCCAGCAGCGCGCCCGCGTAGATGTAGTGGGACAGCAGCCGGGCCGCGGAGGCGATGATTCCGGGGCTGAAGTCGCAGACGCTGAGCTGGCGCAGCTGACGGACGAGCAGGGCCGTGCCCAGCGGCGGCAGGTCGATGCCGAGGAGTGCGATCCGGTCGGTTTCCAGGATGGCCCGTACGGTGTGCAGCCGCTGGACGGTGGTGCGCGGAAGCCAGGGCGGTACGAGGGCCACGAGGTGGCCGTGCCGTTCCAGCAGGGCGCTGGTCCCAGCGAGCGCGGCCTCCAGGTCGAGCTGCTCGGGCGGGTGCAGCACGGCGGCTCCGGGCGTATGCCGGTCAGGGGCCGGAAGTACCAGATCGGCACTGGTGACAGCGATGGCGGTCGGCACGCGAATCCCCCGTTCCCCCACGTTCACCCGTGCGCCCCGGACTGCGCGACCGCAAACGACCGGCGCTCTTCCCCCTTGCCCCAGCACCATATCCGCGTCACCCCTGGCGGGGCAGGTGCTTGCCGATTCCCGTCCGGGCAGCACCCGTCACAGGTGGCGGGAAACCCGGACAACAAGGATCGCCGGGTCGACCAGTTCAAGCCACATCGCAAAGAACCTTGACACGGAGATTGGTCTGGACCAACTTGGGCCGGGGGCACCCCACTTGCCCCCGCCTCCACCTTCCTCCCCCCACCGGAGCCCACGTGAACCGCATACGCTCCCTCGCCCTGCTGGGCGCCGCCACCCTCACCGCAGGCGCACTGACCGCCCTCACCACCGGTACCGCACAGGCCGCGGACGTCAACGTCGCCCGCAACGGCGGCTTCGAGTCGGGCCTCGCCCACTGGTCCTGCACCGGCGGAAGCGGCGCCTCCGTCTCCTCTCCCGTCCACGCCGGAGCCGGCGCGCTCCGGGCCACCCCGGCGGGTCAGGACAACGCCCGTTGCAGCCAGACCGTCACGGTCAAGCCGAACTCGACGTACACGCTGAGCACCCAGGTCCAGGGCAGCTACGTGTACCTCGGCGCGACCGGGACCGGCACCCAGGACGTGTCCACCTGGACCCCCGGCTCCGGCGCCGGCTGGCAGAAGCTCTCCACCACCTTCACCACCGGCCCGGGCACCACGCAGGTCACCGTCTACACGCACGGCTGGTACGGCCAGCCCGCCTACGTCGTCGACGAGTTCAGCGTCTTCGGACCGGACGGCGGCGGTGACCCGGACCCCGGCCCGACCCTCCCCGGCGCCCCCGCCGGGACCGCCGTTTCCGGCCAGAGCGCCAGCGCGCTCACCCTTTCGTGGAACGCGGTCGGCACGGCCACCGGCTACTACGTGTACCAGGACGGCGTCCGCGTCGGGACCGTGACCGGCGGCGCCGCCTCCACCCAGGTCACCGGGCTGACGGCCGCGACCTCGTACACCTTCCAGGTGAGCGCCTACAACGCGGCGGGCGAGGGCCCCAAGTCCGCGCCAGTGACCGGCACCACGACCGGCGCCGGTCCGGGCCCCGGCCCCGGCCCGGCCGTCCCCAAGCACGCGCTGACCGGCTACTGGCAGAACTTCGACAACGGCGCGACCGTGCAGAGGATCTCCGACGTCTCCGCGCAGTACGACATCATCGCCGTCTCCTTCGCCGACGCCACCGCCACGCCCGGCGCCATCACCTTCACCCTCGACTCGGCCGGCCTCGGCGGCTACACCGTCGCCCAGTTCAAGGCCGACATCGCCACGAAGAAGGCCGCCGGCACCTCGGTCATCCTCTCCATCGGGGGCGAGAAGGGGACCATCTCGGTCAACGACTCGGCCTCCGCGAACAACCTGGCGAACTCGGCGTACGCCCTGATGCAGGAGTACGGCTTCACCGGGATCGACATCGACCTGGAGAACGGCCTGAATCCCACCTACATGACGCAGGCGCTGCGCTCGCTGTCCGCGAAGGCGGGCCCCTCGCTGGTCATCACCATGGCCCCGCAGACGATCGACATGCAGTCCACGCAGGGCGGCTACTTCAAGACGGCGCTCAACATCAAGGACATCCTCACCGTCGTCAACATGCAGTACTACAACAGCGGCTCGATGAACGGCTGCGACGGCAAGGTCTACTCCCAGGGATCGGTGGACTTCCTCACCGCACTGGCCTGCATCCAGCTGGAGGGCGGCCTCGACCCCTCCCAGGTGGGCATCGGCGTCCCGGCCTCCCCCAGTGGCGCGGGCAGCGGCTACGTCTCCCCGACCGTCGTCAACAACGCCCTGGACTGCCTGACCCGGGGCACGAACTGCGGTTCCTTCAAGCCGTCGAGGACCTACCCCGGTCTGCGCGGTGCGATGACCTGGTCAACCAACTGGGACGCCAAGGCGGGTAGCACTTGGTCCAACGCGGTGGGTCCGAAGGTCCACGGCCTCCCGTAGGCGGTACGTGTGGGGGTGGCCGAATCCTGATCCTTGACCGGGTCATGCCATAAGAGCACGCTGTGCGCATCCGCACGGCTACCCCCACACTCCCACCCAGGAGAACGCATGCGGCTCCATACCCGCCGAAGGGTCGCCCTCACGGCGGCCCTCCTGGCGCTCGCGCTGGGCGCACCCGCCTACGGCATGAGCGCGACGGCGTCACCACCGCCCACCCCGTCCACCGCCACCCAGGACGAGGCCATCGTCCAGTACCGGATCCACGGCCCCTCCACCGCCACCGACCGCACCGCCCTGCTCCGTACGGGCGTCTCGATCGACGAGGTGGACGACCACACGGTCGTGGTCAGCGCCGACACCATGCAGGCCAAGAAGCTCAAGGCGCTCGGCTACCAGCTGACCGCCCTGCCCGGACCTCCGGACCGCTCGCTGCCCGGCATCGCGGCCAGCCCGATGGACTTCCCCTCGGCGGACTCGAAGTACCACAACTACGCCGAGGCCACCGCGGAGATCAACCAGCTCGTCGCGCAGTACCCCGCGATCGCGAGCAAGCGGGTGATCGGAAAGTCGTACCAGGGCCGTGACCTCCTCGCCATCAAGATCAGCGACAACGTCGGGACGGACGAGGCCGAGCCCGAGGTGCTCTTCACCCACCACCAGCACGCGCGCGAGCACCTGACCGTCGAGATGGCCCTGTACCTGCTCAAGGAGTTCACCTCCAAGTACGGCACCGACTCCCGGGTCGCGAACGCGGTCAACGGCCGCGAGATCTGGATCATCCCGGACCTCAACCCGGACGGCGGCGAGTACGACATCGCCACCGGCTCCTACCGCTCCTGGCGCAAGAACCGCCAGCCGAACTCCGGTTCCTCCTACGTCGGTACGGACGAGAACCGGAACTGGGGCTACAAGTGGGGCTGCTGCGGCGGCTCCAGCAGCAGCAAGAGCTCCGAGACCTACCGGGGCCCGGCCGCCGAGTCGGCGCCCGAGGTGAAGGCCGTCTCGGACTTCGTACGCAGCCGGGTGATCGGCGGCAAGCAGCAGATCAAGGCCGCCATCGACTTCCACACGTACAGCGAGCTCGTGCTGTGGCCCTTCGGCTACACCTACAACGACACCGCCCCGGGCCTGACCGCCGACGACCTCGCCGTCTACAAGAAGATCGGCACGAACATGGCGTCGAGCAACGGCTACACGCCGGAGCAGGCGAGCGACCTCTACATCACGGACGGGACGATCGACGACTGGCTGTGGGGCAACCAGAAGATCTTCTCCTACACCTTCGAGATGTACCCGGAGAGCGGCGGCGGCGGCTTCTACCCGCCGGACGAGGTGATCGACCGCGAGACCGCGCGCAACAAGGACGCGGTGCTCCAGCTGCTGGAGAACGCGGACTGCATGTACCGGTCGATCGGCAAGGAAGCCCAGTACTGCACCGCGTAGCGACCGTACGAACGGGGCGCCCCGCCGCCAGGGGGGCGCCCCATCCGCGTCTTCCCGTTCGGATCAGCCCAGGACGGCGAGGGCGTCGATCTCCACGAGCAGCCCGGCCGGCAGGCCGACGTACACGGTGGTGCGGGCGGCGGGGACCTCCTTCAGGCCCTGCTCCTCGAAGTAGGCGTCGTAGAGCTCGTTCATCTCGGCGAAGTGCCCGGTGTCGGTCAGATAGACGCGGATCATCATCACGTCGTCCCAGCTCGCGCCACCGGCCTCCAGGACGGAGCGGACGTTCTCCAGCGTCTGGAGGGTCTGCTCGCGCAGCGTCGGCCCGGCGGGGGTCGGCGGCCGCCCGTCGACGAGCGGGAGGAAGCCGACCTGGCCGGCGACCTGGAGGATGTTCCCCTTGCGCACGCCGTGCGAGAACTTCGCGGGCGGGGCGGTGTGGGCGGCGGGTGTGATGGCGGTCTTCCCGATGCTTGCGGTCACGTTATCTCCTGTGCTCCTGCTCCTGAATAGTCCTGGCTGATGGCGGCGGCGGTACGGAGTACCAGCGGCAGCAGTTCGAGGAGCCCCTCGGCCGGGACGACCACACCGGGCGCGGAGACGGACAGCGCGGCGACGACCCGCCCGTCCGGCCCGTGCACGGGCGCGCCGAGGCAGTTGACGGACTCCTCGTGCCCGCCGAGGTCGGTGGCCCAGCCCTGTTCCCGTACGAGCTCCAGCTCACGGAGGAAGGCCACGGCGTCCGGGGTGGAGCGGGCGGTGTAGCGGGGGTACTCGATCCGGTGGGCGAGGGCGCGGCGTTCGGCCTCGGGGAGGTCGGCGAGCAGCAGCTTGGCGACGGCGGCGACCGTGAGGGGTACGGGCTTGCCGATGCGGGAGTACATGCGGACCGGGTAACGGCTGTCGACCTTGTCGACGTACACGACCTCGTCGTCCTGGTGGAGGGCGAGGTGGACGGTGTGCCCGGTGGCCTGGTTCAGCTCGACGAGGTGGGGGTGCGCGACCTCCCGGACGTCCAGGTTCTCGATGGCCTCGGCGGCGAGCGCGAAGATCTGCGCGCCGAGGCGGTAGCGGCCGTCGGGCTGGCGGTAGACGAAGCCGCGCTCGTGCAGGGTGCGGAGGAGGCGGAGCGCGGTGCTCTTGTGCACGCCGAGTTCCTCGGCGACCTGGCCGAGGCCGGCCGGGCCCTGGGCGAGCAACGGCAGGATCCCGAGCGCCCGCTCCACGGACTGGCTCATCCCTCGTCCTCTCGTACGGTCACTACGACCACCGGCTCCGCCGGCGCACCGGGCGCTGCCCGGACCCGCGCCTCAAACGCCGGCGGGGCTGGATGTTCAGCCTGCCGCGCGTTGACCCGCCGTCATCCGGATGTTAGACAGCATGCAGCGGCATACGCAACGACCGTTGCGCTCAACGCAACGCAATCCCCGGGAGGCACCCGAATGGCCAGCGACCCCGTCAAGGACCTCGCCGACGAGCCGGTCGACCACCGGTTCAAGGGTCTCCCCCCGGACGCCCAGACGTCCGGCCTCACCGTCGGGCAGCTCGCCGCCCAGCGGCGCGACCTCCACACCGGCGGCTTCACCACCCCCGTCCTGACCCTCGACGCGGACGCGCTGGAGCACAACCTCGCCGCCCTCGGCACCTACGCCGCCCGCCACGACCTCGCCTTCGCACCGCACGGCAAGACCTGCATGTCCCCCCAGCTCTTCCGCCGCCAGCTGGAGCACGGTGCGTGGGGCATCACCGCCGCCGTCCCCCACCAGGCCCGCGTCTACCGCGCCTTCGGCATCCAGCGGATCTTCCTCGCCAACGAGCTCGTCGATCCCGCCGCCCTGCGCTGGATCGCCGGCGAACTCGCCGCCGACCCCGGCTTCCGCTTCGTCTGCTACGTCGACTCCGTGCGCGGGGTCCAGCTCATGGACCGGGCCCTCCAGGACCTGGCCGCGCGCATCGACGTCGTCATCGAGCTGGGCGCCGGCGAGGGCGCCCGTACCGGGGCCCGCACCGAGGACGACTGCCGCGCCGTCGCCGACGCCGTCGCCGCCACCGACACCCTGCGCCTCGTCGGCGTCGGCGGCTACGAGGCCGAGGTCCCCGACGCCGACCCCGACCGCGTCCACGCGTACCTGCGCCGGCTGACCTCCCTCGCCGTCGAGTTCGACAAGGGGGGCCGGTTCGCCGCCGACGTCGAGGAGATCGTCGTCAGCGCCGGCGGCTCCGCCTGGTTCGACGCCGTCGCCGACGTCTTCGCCGAACTGCCCGAGCTCTCCCGGCCCGTCCTCAAGCTGCTCCGCTCCGGCGCGTACGTCTCCCACGACCACGGCTGGTACACCCGCCTCACCCCCTTCAACCGCCACCCCGAAGAGGGCGGCCTGCGCCCCGCCTTCCGCCTGTGGACCCAGGTCGTCTCCCGCCCCTCCCCCACCCAGGCCTTCGTCAACGCGGGCAAGCGCGACATCGCCTACGACCTGGGCCTGCCCGAGGCCGAACTGGTCCGCGACGCCCTCACCGGCGACGAGCGCCCGGCCACCGGCGTGCGCGTCGTCAAACTGTCCGACCAGCACGCCTGGCTGGAGACCGACTCGGCCGACGACGTCCAGGTGGGCGACTGGGTGGCCCTCGGCATGTCCCACCCGTGCACGATCTTCGAGAAGTGGCCGCTGATCCCGGTCGTGGAGGCCGACGGCACCGTCACCGACTACGTCCGCACCTTCTTCTGATTCTTCTGACATGGACCTCGTCCTGCGGGGCGCCCGCGTCGTCGACGGCACGGGCGGGCCCTCGTACACCGCCGACGTCGGCGTCCACGAGGGCCGGATCGCCGAGATCGGCTCGCTCTCCGGGGGCCGCGAGACCCTCGACGTCCACGGCCTCGCCCTCGCCCCCGGCTTCGTCGACATGCACGCCCACAGCGACCTCGCCCTGCTCCGCGACCCGGACCACAGCGCGAAGGCCGCGCAGGGCGTGACCCTCGAAGTCCTCGGCCAGGACGGCCTGTCGTACGCGCCCGCCGACGAGCGGACCCTCACCGAGGTGCGGGCCGCCATCGCCGGCTGGAACGGCTCCGGGGACGACATCGACTTCGACTGGCGCACGGTCGGCGAGTACCTCGACCGGCTGGACCGGGCCCACGGCGGTCACGGCATCGCGGTCAACGCCGCGTACCTCGTCCCCCAGGGCACGGTCCGCGCGTACGTCCTCGGCTGGGACGACCGGCCCGCGACCGGGGCCGAGCTGGACCGGATGCGCCGGCTCGTCGCCGACGGCCTTGCCCAGGGCGCCGTCGGCATGTCCTCCGGCCTCACCTACACCCCCGGCATGTACGCCTCCGGCGCCGAACTCACCGAGCTGTGCCGGGTCGTGGCCCGGTTCGGCGGCTACTACTGCCCGCACCACCGCTCGTACGGCCGCGGCGCGCTGGCCGCTTACGCCGAGATGGTCGGGCTGACCCGCGAGGCCGGCTGCGCCCTGCACCTCGCGCACGCCACCATGAACTTCGGCGAGAACGAGGGCCGGGCCCCCGAGCTCCTCGCCCTGCTCGACACGGCCCTGGCCGAGGGCGCCGACATCACCCTCGACAGCTACCCGTACACCCCCGGCTGCACGACGCTGGTCGCCCTCCTGCCCAGTTGGGCGAACGAGGGCGGCCCGGAGGCGGTCCTGACCCGGCTGCGCGACGACACCGAGGCCGAGCGGATCCGCCACGCGCTGGAGGTGGAGGGCGCGGACGGCTGCCACGGGGTCCCCGTCGACTGGTCGACGATCGAGATCTCGGGCGTCACCGATCCCGCCCTCGCCGCCCACGTGGGCACGCGCATGGACGGCTGGGACACCGCCCGCCGGCTCCTGCTGGCCGACCGGCTCGCGCCGACGGTCCTCCAGCACGTGGGGCACGAGGAGAACGTCCGGGCCATCATGCGCCACCGCACCCACACCGGCGGCTCCGACGGCATCCTCCAGGGCGCGAAGCCGCACCCGCGCGCCTACGGCACCTTCCCGCACTACCTCGGCCACTACGTCCGCGAGCTCGGCCTGCTCTCGCTGGAGGAGTGCGTGGCGCACCTGGCCGGGCGCCCCGCGGCGCGGCTGCGCCTGCCGGACCGGGGCGTGGTCCGCGCGGGCCACCGCGCCGATCTCGTCCTCTTCGACCCCGACACGGTCGCGGCCGGGTCCACGTACGAGCAGCCGCGGGCGCTGCCCACCGGCATCCCGCACGTCCTGATCGACGGGCGTTTCGTGATGCGCGACGGGCGCCGGACGGACGTGCTCGCCGGACGTTCGGTGCGCCGCGGCGACCACGCGCGGCCGCCGCACGCCTGACCGTCACACCTTGGCCGCCACACCTTGGCCGCCACACCTGACATGAACGCGCCTGCCATGGGCGCACCTGACACGGGCGCACCTGACACAGGCACATCTGGGGTGCAGGTTCCCGCACTTACGATGGCCGGCATGGTCGCCTTCGCCGTCGCCGCCCTGTTTTTCCTCGCCCTCTGCATAAGTGCCCGAGAAGACCGCCGCCGCTTCCGTAACGCCGTGCTGTTCGGACTGACCTTCATCACTCTCTCGTTCGCCCTGCTCCTCCAGCTGGACGGGCTGCCGCGCTGGGCGGAACTGCCCCTCGTGCTGGGCGTCTTCGCCGTCCCCACGCTCGGCACCCTGGCCCTGGGCGTCTTCCTCATCGCCAACGGCGTGACCATGATCCGCAAGGAGGGCCGCCGCCCGCCGAACCTGCTCTCGATGCTCGCGGGGCTCGGGATCTTCGCGATGATCGCGCTGCTGCTCGTCGTCGGCCTGTCCGGCTCCCCCGTCCTCGGCGGCCTCGTGGGAACGCTCGTCCTGGTCGTCGGGTACGTCTCCTTCGTCTTCCTGTGCTTCCTCGGCTACGCCTTCCTCTACGGGCGGATCAAGGTGCGCGGCGACGTCGACCACGTGGTCATGCTGGGCTCGGGCCTGATCGGCGGGGACCGGGTCCCGCCGCTGCTGGCCTCGCGCCTGCGCAAGGGACAGGAGATCTACGAGGCCCAGCTGGCCCGCGGCGGCCGGCCGCCGGTGCTGCTCACCTCGGGCGGCAAGGGGTCGGACGAGAAGGTCGCCGAGGCGCGGGCGATGGCGGACTGGCTGATCGCGCGGGGCGTGCCGGCGGAGCACGTGGCGCTGGAGGACCGTTCCACCACGACCGAGGAGAACATGCGCTTCTGCCGCGAGATCATGACGGCGCAGGACCCGGCCTACCGGTGCGTGGTGGTCACCAACAACTTCCACGCCTTCCGTGCCGCGATGCTCGCCCGCAAGACCGGGGTCAACGGGCAGGTGCTGGGCTCGCCCACGGCGAAGTACTACTGGCCGAGTGCCACCATCCGCGAGTTCGTCGCGGTCTTCTGGGAGCACAGGTCCGTGAACCTGGGCATCTGCGGGCTGCTGACCGTCCTCGGCACGCTGTCCACGGCCACGCTGACGCTCTGATCCGTACGGCCCACGCCGCATTACTGGACTGCTGGACTGCTGGACTGCTGGACTGCTGGACTGCTGCACGCGGAGGCGCCGTGACTCCCCCTTGGCAGCCACGGCACCCCCTGTCCCACGGCGTACAGCCGCGACAGCCTCTACACCCGCTGCATCCGTTACAGCCGCTGCCAGAGCGCGGGGACGTTCGGCGGCTCCCAGCCCGTCTGCGCCTGGTGCCCCTGGATGCACCGGTAGGTCGCGCCCCCGTAGGTGACGGTGGAGCCGGCCGCGTAGACGGTGCCCGCCTTCCAGGTGCCGCCGGGCTCGGGCTCGCCGGGGCCCGGGTCGCTGCCGCTGACCTTGAGGGTCAGTCCGTACGCCGACAGGATCGGGTTCAGCGGCTGGAAGAAGGTGGTCCCGCCGCTGGAGCAGTTGCCGGAGCCGCCCGAGGTGACGCCCTGGGCCTGGCTCCCCGAGATGTAGGAGCCGCCCGAGTCGCCGGGCTCGGCGCAGACCGTCGTACGGGTCACGCCGGAGATGGTGCCCTCGGGGTAGGTGACGCTGGTGTTGTGCTGCTGGATCGTGCCGCAGTGCCAGCCGGTGGTCGAACCGGAACGGCATACCGAGGCCCCGACCGGCTGCAGCACCGAGCCCGTGACCTGCACGTTCGCGCCGCCGCTGCCCTTCACGTACGGGGTCGAGGTCCACTGGGTGTTCGCGGCCACCCAGGCCATGTCGTTGCCGGGGAAGACCGAGGCCTGGAAGGACCCCTGCGCGACCTGGTTGAAGCCGCTGGTCGTGGTCCCGGGACGGCCGCAGTGCCCGGCCGTGGCGAAACCGTTGACCGCTCCCTTGGTGACGGGGAAGCCCACGGAGCAGCGGCCGCTGCCGTTCATGTAGTACGCGTCGCCCCCGCGCAGGTCGTACAGCGGGCGCGGGGCCTCGGCCGTGCGGACCACCGTGACCAGGGCGGCGTCGGTCCCGGTGGCGGCCAGCAGCCCGGCTGCCGCCCCCGCCTCGGTCTCCTCGACGACCAGGGTGTTGGAACGCGGGTCCACGTACCGCACCGGGGTCGCGGGACCGGCGGCCCGGTCCAGCGCGGCCCTGGCGGTGTCCAGGTCGGCCAGGGTCCGGGTGACCAGCTTCGCCTCGGCCCCGGCGGCCCGTATCGCGGCGGTGTCGGCGGCGCGGGTGGTGGCCACGGTGAGGGTGGAGGCATCGGCCCCGTCCACCCAGGCCCCGGCGAAGGCGGCGCCGAGCCGCACCCGCAGCCGGGCGGCGGTCGCCCCCGCCTCGGCCTCGTGGGCCAGGCGGGCCTTGGCCTGTGCGGGGGTCAGGCCCAGGTCGCGCTGCACGGCGGCGAGCAGCTCGGGCGGGACGTCGGCGGTGCGCAGGGTGGTCGCGGCCGAGGGGGCGGCGGGAGCGGGGTCGGAGTCGGCGGTGGCGCCGCTCGTCCCGGCCAGCAGCAGCCCGGCGGCGGCCAGGGCGGTACACGCCGCGCGGGCGTGTCGCTTGAGCATGGGGGATCTCCTCGGTTTCCGGTGGGGGTCTGCGGAAACCGTAGAAATCCGAACCGGCGGGCGGGAGCTGCCAGTTGGCCCCTCCCCCGGTGTTATGGCCGCGGGTCCGCGGCGGCCGAGGTGCGTTCATGGGGCGGCGGCCGGAGGATGGGGCAAAGGGAAAACCATAGGAGGTACGCGATGGTCAGTGAACCCGACGAGCAGCCCACCCGGTCGGACCAGCTCTTCACGGGCGGGGAACGACCGTACGACCCCGAGGACCTCGTGATGGTGACCGGCCACGACCCGACTCCGGAGCGGGTCGAGGAGGCGCGCAAGCTGATCGAGAGGGAGGGCCCGCAGGTCATCGAGCGCTTCCTGCCCTAGAGCAGCCTGAACGCGCCCCGGCCACTACCACCGGCTCCGCCCCGGCCCCCGGGGCGGAGCCGCCCGCGCGTGCCTTCGACGTCCAGGGCCACAATCCAGCCCCGCCGGCGTTTGAGGCGCGGGGTCCGGGGCGGAGCCCCGCTCATCCAGCCCGGCCACAATCCAGCCCCGCCGGCGCTTGAGGCGCGGGGCCCGGGGCGAAGCCCCGCTCATCCAGCCCGGCCACAATCCAGCCCCGCCGGCGTTTGAGGCGCGGGGCCCGGGGCGGAGCCCCGATCTTCCAGCCCCGCCGGCGTTTGAGGCGCGGGGTCCGGGGCGGAGCCCTGGGAAGCGGCGCCGCAGGCGGGCTCCGACAGACGGGAGCACACGGGCGGGCTGTCTACGCCCCCTCCGGCGAAGCCACCCGCACCGGCAGACCCGACGCCCCGGCAAGCGCCCGCGCATGCGCACCCCTCGCATGCGCCAGCACCTCCGCCGCCCGACCCCCCGCCCGCCCCGCGGGATGCCACCCCAGCAGGTGCCGCCACACCAGCGGAGTCCCGGCCAGCGGCCGCGTCACCACCCCCGGGGTCGCCGGAAAGGTCGCCCGGCACAGCCCGACCGCCCGCCCCACCTGCACCAGGTGCACACAGGAGGCGGTGTCGGTCTCGTACACGCAGGCCGGCGTGAACCCCGCCCGCACACACGCCGCGGCGAAGCAGTCGCCGAAGCACCCGTCCCCCGGTACGTCCGTCCACGCCTCGGCGGCCAGCTCGGCCAGCTCGATCTCCCCCCGCGGAGCCACGGCCAGCGGATGGTCCTCGGCCAGCATCACGTGTACGGGATCCCGCGCCACCTCCATCCAGGCGAGGCGCCCCGGCTCGGGCGGCGCGCTCTCCCCGCAGACCCCGACCAGCGCGAAGTCCAGGCGCCCGTCGGCGACGCAACCGGCGACCTCCTTCTCGGACCAAGAGGTGTACGTGGTCACGGGCATGCCCGGTTCCTCCTGGGCGAGCCGGTCCACGAGCCCCCCGAGCAACGGCCCGTGCGTCCCGCCGAGCCGGTACCCCTGCGCCCCCTGCCGCGCGAACCGCAGAGCCTCCTCCTGCAACTCGCACACCGCGGGCAGCAGGACCCTCGCCCGCTCCAGCACCAGTTCCCCGAGGGCGGTGGCGCGTACGCCCTCCCGCCCCCGTACGAACAGCAACCCGCCCAGCGCACGCTCGATCCGCTTCAGCTGCGTACTGAGCGCGGGCTGCGCGAGGCCGAGCGCGGTGGCGGCCCGGGTCAGGCTCCCGGCGTCGGCGACGGCCCTGACGATCTTGAGGTGCCTCAGCTCCAGATCCATGCGACGAGCTTGGTCCAGACCTATGCGCGTGCGCTACGGGCGGGGCGCATCCAGAATCGTTCATGCTCGTTAGCCGCCAGGGGGCCGCAACCCTAAGGACAGGTAAATGCACGCACTCGACGTCGACTGGGACCACCCCACGGACCCACGACCCGGCCCACGCCTCGACCACGTCCGCGCGTACGTCACCACCGCGGGCGCCGACGGCCACCTCTGGCACGGAGTCCCCACCCTCCTGCTCACCACGGTCGACCGCACCACCGGCCGCACCGTCCGCACCCCGCTGATCTACGGCGAGGACGCGGGCCGCTTCGTCGTCCTGGCCGCCGCCTACGGCGCCCCGGACCACCCCCGCTGGTACCGGAACCTCAGCGCCCACCCGGAGGTCCGCCTCCAGGTCGGCGCCGCCTCCTTCAAGGCCGAGGCACACACGGCCACGCCGGTGGAGCGGGAGACGTACTGGGACATGATGACGGCCCTGTGGCCCCCCTTCGAGGACGACCAGGTGGCGGCCCGGCCCCGCGAGATCCCACTGGTGATCCTGGAGCGCCAGGACCACTGGTCCTGAACAGCTGTTGCATCGCTCTGCCGCACCGCACTCGTGGGAACGGTGCCGAGCTGCGCCCGGCACCGTTCCCTTTCGAGCACGCCGACGTGTGCGGCGGACCGACCGCATGCGACTCACGCATGGTCGTAGACGGTCACCGCCACGTCGCGCGCGCACAACGCGTCGGTGATCAGCGGCTCGATGCGCGACCAGTTGCCACCCGCCAGCCCACACCCGATGCGCGGCATGTGGACGCTGGCACCCAGCTCGACGGCATGCTCGGCCAGCGCGGCGAGGCAACGCTCCACGGCGTCGTAGCGGATCGGCGGCCCCCCGCTCCCGGTGCGCATGCCGCGCTGGCCGACCATGTTGGCCACCCACACGTCGGGCTTCACCCGCACCACCTGCACGGCGCCCAGCCCGAAGTCGTTCCCACTGCGCCCCCGATGCCAGGCCCGGTACGCGACCTCCGGCTCGGGCCACCGCTTCGATACGGCCAGCACGAAACCCTTCCCCCACCCCCCGAGGTCGTTGCAGACATGAGCGATGATCTTGGGCCCCTTGGCCTGCGGGCTCGTCGCATCCCCGCCGATGATCCTGAGCGCCTTCACGTCCCCAACGTATGGGAAACCACTGACATCCCCGTCGCCTCAGAGGTACTCGCGGGCGAACTCCACCGCCCATTCGATCGCGGCCACCGGGACGCTCCCCGCATCCGGGTCGATGGTGAGGCGGGCCGCCTCCCAGCCCTGATCGTGTTCGCGGAAGATCGCGAAGCGCCCTTCCCGTGCGGCCCCTTCCGGCCTGACGAGGAACTCGATCGCCCGGTCGTCGCCATCCGTGCCGATCGCGGTGATCGCCATGTCACCGACTGGGAACTCCACTGCACGCGCCCCTCAGTTGCCGCTGTTCAGGAACACCAGCAGGAGCAGCCCCATGAAGATCGCCCCTGCCGCGACGAGGACGCCCGCCACGGCCACGATCACGGTGCCGACCCGTTCGGTCCGGCGCCGGTAGTCCGCCGGCTTCCACTCGCTCTGGTTCATGGACCCAGCCTCCCCGGAGGAACGGCCCGCCGCATGAGTGCGCGTACTCAGCCGGCGTACTCAGCCCCTGTATTCGGCCCGTGCACTCAGCGTGCACGTTCAGTCCCCGCATCCCCCGAGGTGACGAGCGCAACACCCGGCACTTCCGCACGCCCCGCCCCACCCATTCCGCAGGCCGGAACGCGGCGCCGGCCCCTCATTCCAAGGGGGGACCGCTCCACCATCCCCCCATTGCCCGAAATGGGACATTTCGCTCTTCGAGTTTCTCTTCGAAAAGGCACGTCAAGCCCGCACGCGGGCCCGTAAGCTCCCGTCATGCAGGTGATCCAGTCAACGAAACTCGCCAATGTCTGCTACGAGATCCGCGGCCCCGTGCTCGAAGAGGCGATGCGGCTCGAAGCAGCAGGTCATCGCATCCTCAAGCTCAACACGGGCAACCCCGCGGCCTTCGGGTTCGACTGTCCGCCGGAGATCCTTGAGGACATGCTCCGCAACCTGGGCTCCGCCCACGGTTACGGTGACGCGAAGGGCCTGCTCTCGGCGCGCCGCGCGGTCATGCAGCACTACCAGACCAAGGGCATCGACCTGGGCGTCGAGGACATCTACCTCGGCAACGGCGTCTCCGAGCTGATCCAGATGTCGATGCAGGCACTGCTCGACGACGGTGACGAGGTGCTGGTCCCGGCGCCGGACTACCCGCTGTGGACCGCTGCCGTCTCCCTCGCCGGCGGCACGGCCGTGCACTACCGCTGTGACGAGCAGGCCGACTGGATGCCGGACCTCGCCGACATCGAGCGCAAGGTCACCGACCGCACCAAGGCGATCGTGATCATCAACCCGAACAACCCGACCGGCGCCGTCTACGACGAGGAGATGCTGCGCGGGCTGACGGACATCGCGCGCCGCCACAACCTGGTCGTCTGTTCGGACGAGATCTACGACCGGATCCTCTACGACGGCGCCGTGCACCACAACACCGCCGCCATCGCCCCGGACCTGCTGACGCTGACCTTCAACGGGCTCTCGAAGAACTACCGCGTCGCCGGCTACCGGGCCGGCTGGATGGCGGTCTGCGGCCCGAAGAAGCACGCCTCCTGCTACATCGAGGGCCTCACGATCCTCGCGAACATGCGCCTGTGCGCGAACATGCCCTCGCAGTACGCCGTGGCCACCGCGCTCGGCGGCCGGCAGTCGATCGTGGACCTGGTCCTGCCCGGCGGGCGGATCCTGGAGCAGCGCAACGTCGCGTACGACCTGCTCACCCAGATCCCGGGCGTCACCTGTGTGAAGCCGAAGGGCGCGCTGTACGCCTTCCCGCGCCTGGACCCGTCCGTCTACAAGATCAAGGACGACCGGCAGATGGTCCTCGACCTGCTGCGGGCGGAAAAGATCATGGTCGTGCACGGTACGGGCTTCAACTGGCCCGAGCCCGACCACTTCCGGATCGTGACCCTGCCGAACGCCAAGGACCTGGCCGACGCCGTGACGCGGATCGGGAACTTCCTCGACGGGTACAGCCAGCTGTAGGGCGGGACGAGACGCGACCACCCCCGACACGACCGAGCGGCAACAGGATCCAGCTCAACTTTAGAACCAATCCAATGTAGGATGGTCTCCTGACCACGCAGGAGGCCACCTCATGTACGAGCCGATCCGCACCAAGTCGGTCGTCCACCGCATGGGCGGCAACCGGGCCGACTACCCGCACAGCAGCCGCGGCGAAGCCCTGGACATCCAGCTCGCCGGCCACCTCGCGGCCCTGCTCGCCGTCACCGACGAGCTCGGGCTCGACGAGGCCGCCGCCGAGATCGCCGCCCAGGTGGCGCGGCTGCGCCAAGCGCAGCCCGCCCGGGATCCGCAGGGCTCCGCCACTGCCGCGGACTCCGCCGCGCTGCACCAGCGCGCGCACGACCTCGCCGCCCGCGCGCTCCTCGTCGCCGCGTCCCGCGCCGACACCACCGTGGCGATCCTCGCCGCCGAGCGCATGGACGCGCACGCCGCCGCCCTGAAGTCCCTGGACCTGGCCGGCGCCCTCTAGACGGCCCCGGTCCGGGGCCGCGGAGGCTCCGGACCGGGCGCCATAGCCCTGCGCCGTACCCCGGCGGTTCGGGCCCCTGGGGACGCCCCGCAGCCCGTGGCCGGGCAGCGGAAACTGGACAGAATCCGGTGCTCCGAACACGATGAGGGCTGAAAGATCGCGGCAGCACGGGGGGAGGCCGCTCACATGGTCGATCTCCTCCACTCCGCTTCGTCCCCGTTTCAGCACCCTGGAGAGATTCCGCCATGAGCTTCGGCGACCCGAACAACCCCTACGGCCAGCAGCCCCCGCAGGGCCAGCCCGGCTACCCGCAGCAGGCCCCTCAGGGCGTGCCCCCGCAGTACGGCTACCCGCAGCAGCCGCCTCAGGGCGCGGCTCCCCAGTACGGCTACCCCCAGCAGCAGACCCCGCCGCCCTACGGCGCGTACCCGCAGCCGGGGATGCCGGGCATGCCGGGCATGCCGGGCGCCGGAATGCCGCCGCTGGCCCACTGGGGCCTGCGCGTGGGTGCGTACCTGCTCGACCTGCTGATCATCGCGGGTCCGATGTACGCGCTGATGGGAATCTCCGCCGCCACCGGTAGCAGCGAGTCCGTGGTCGCCGGCGTGCTCAGCCTCGTCGGCATGCTGTACGCCATCGGCATGGCCTTCTTCCAGCTCTACAAGGAGGGCAAGACCGGTCAGTCGACCGGCAAGAAGGTGCTCGGCATCAGCCTGCACAAGGAGGCCGACGGCGCCACGCTGGGCTTCGGCATGGCGTTCGTCCGCAAGCTGGCCCACTTCCTCGACGGCGCCGCCTGCTACATCGGCTACCTGTGGCCGCTGTGGGACGCGAAGAAGCAGACCTTCGCCGACAAGGTGTGCGGCACCGTCGTCATCAAGGTCAACAACAACGGCTGAGTGACGTGAGGCCGGTGGGACCGGTGGGACCGGTGGCGACGCTCCCCGGGGCTACGGCGTCCGCGGCGTGAACTCCGCGCCCGCGACGCCGCACCACGGCACCGTCGCCACCGGCCACACCGGGCCGACCGCCTCCCCGTACTCGGTCCCGCCCGGGGCCACGCCGGGGATCTTCACCAGCGACTGGGGGGCCCGCCGGCCGGGGTCCGGTTCGGCTCCGTCGCGGAACTCCACCGTGACGACGTACGCGCCGGGGCCCTCGGAGCGGCCCGTCGCCTCCACCGCGGCCACCACCCGCCGGCTCGCCGGATCGATTCGGCATCCGGTGACCCGTACGTCCTCCACCGCCGCCCGAGGCGGCGCCCCGGGCGGTTCGCCGCCGCTCGCCCACACGTACAGGCCCAGCGGGGCGAACACCAACAGCCCGGCCAGCGTCACCAGGCCGACCAGCCAGCCCTGCCACTTCAACGCGCTCACGCCCATGCCCCGATCCTCCCGGGCCACCGCCCCGCCCACCAGCACCCACGGGCTCACACAGCATTTCGAAGTGGGACCGCCTGGACACCCGACGTTCACTCAACTCCGCGCGGAATGTGGGTTTCCGCGAGCACGCTGCACCCGTGAGACGCATCCTAGGAATCGTCCTGGGCCTCCTCCTGATCGGCGGCGTGATCTCCGTCGTCGCCTTCCAGGGGCAGGATCACCCAGAATCCACGGCAACGAAGACCGTGCGTGGCGTCATCGGCTCGGAGAAGTCCGAATTCTTCCGCGACCCTGACGTCGTCCAGGCCCTTGCCGCCAAGGGCTACACCGTGAAGACGGAGACCTCGGGCTCCTGGGCGATGGACCAACTCGCCCTGAAGGAATTCGACTTCGCCTTCCCCAGCAGCAGTGAACCCGCCAAGGAGGTCGCGGCGGCCGCCGGGGTCAAGGGGGCCCAGGAGACCAAGCCCTTCTTCTCCCCGCTCGTCGTCATCGCCCGCCCGGGCGCCGCCGAGGTGCTGGCCGACAACGGCCTCGCCAAGATGACCGGCAAGAATTCCGGGACCCTGCTCATGGGCCCCTTCCTCAAGGCCGCCGCCGAGGACCGGACCTGGCAGCAACTGTCCGGCGCCTCCGCCCACGCGGAGCTGACCGGCACGGTGTTCATCAAGACCACCGACCCGGCATCCTCCAACTCCGGCGCCCTCTTCCTGGCCGCCACCTCCAACGTCGCGAACGGCAACAGCGTGGTCGCCGACGACGCCGGGATCGAGCGCACCGCGCCGCTGATGCGCAAGCTGATCTCCGTCCAGGGCGCCCTGGAACAGAGCACCGAGGACCCGTTCCGGGCCTTCATCAGCGGCAGCGGCGAACCGCTGATCCTGGTGTACGAGTCCCAGGTGGCCTCCCTGCTGCTCCAGAAGCAGGATCCGGGCGACATGGTGGTGCTCTACCCGGACACCACCGTCAACACGGCGCACACCTTCGTCCCGCTGAGCGACGGGGCGAAGGAGCTGGGCACCCTCCTCGCCACCGATCCGAGACTGCGCGAACTGGCCGTGCTCCGCGGGTTCCGCCCGCAGGACGGCGTGCCCGAGTTCACGGCCGCGACCGCCCCGCACGCCGCCTATCTCAACCCGGGCCTGACCGGCATCCGCCAGGTCGGCACACCCACCGTCAAGATCCTGATGGCGCTGGCCCAGCGCGCCAAGGGTGAGGGGGTCACACCATGACACTGACACCTCCCGAATCCGGGGACGCACCTCTCGTCCTCAACGCTCCCGAGCCCGTCGCCCCCGTCCGACGCGAGCAGGCCTCCGGCCTGGTCCCGCTCCAGGACGGCGTGCGCGAGGAGATGGCCCGCCGGGCCGGGGAGTACGTCGGCTCGCTCGCGGCGATCGACGTCCGCTCCCCCGAGTTCGCGCAGCGCATCGGCGAGATCACGGGCCTCGGCTCGGCCGACATCCGCACCGCCGCCCAGCAGTCCAACCGGATGCTGGAGCGGGCCGTACGCTCCCTCGGCTCCGACGGCGGGGGCGACGCCCAGGCCCGCGTGGCCGGCTCCCTCGTCGAACTGCGCCGCACCGTCGAGGACCTCGACCCCCGGGACGCGCCGGCCAAGGGGGCCCGCAAGCTGCTCGCGAAGCTGCCGGGCGGCAACAAGTTCCGCGACCACGTGGCCACGTACGCCTCCTCGCAGGCCACCCTCAACAGGATCGTGGGCGCGCTGCGCGGCGGCCAGGACGAGCTGCGCCGCGACAACGCGGCCCTGCACACCGAGCGCTCGCGCCTGTGGGAGACCATGGGCAAGCTCCAGGAGTACGCCGTGCTCACCGAGGCCCTCGACATCGCCGTCGAGCAGCGGATAGCGCAGGCGCAGTACGCCGACCCGCAGGCGGCCGACGCGATGCGCGCGGACGTGCTCTTCCCGGTCCGGCAGAAGCACCAGGACCTGCTGACGCAGCTGGCCGTGTGCGCGCAGGGGTACCTGGCGATGGACGTGGTCCGGCGCAACAACGACGAGCTCATCAAGGGCGTCGACCGGGCCGCCACCACCACCGTCTCGGCGCTGCGGATCGCCGTGATGCTGGCCTCGGCCCTCGACAACCAGCGCACGGTGATCGAGCAGGTCAACGCCTTGAAGGGCACCACCGAGGACCTGATCCGGGGCAATGCGGAGATGCTGTCCACACAGAGCGGTGAGATCCAGCGGATCGCGGCCGATCCGGCGGTGGGCGCGCAGACGCTGCGGACGGCCTTCGCGCAGATCTACAAGACGCTCGACGCGATCGACACCTTCAAGGTGCAGGCCACGCAGAACATGGCGGCGACCGTGGAGTCCCTGGCCGGGGAGCTCCAGAGCGCCTCGGCGTATCTCGCGCGGACGCGGGTCGCCGGTGCGCTTGAGGGTGGTGCGCTGTGAGCGCGCCGCTGCTGGGGCTCCGCCTCAAACGCCGGCGAGGCTATATGGGCGGCCTCGTGCTCGCTTTGGTCATCGGCGCGAGCGGCTGCACCGCCGATGCTCCCGCCGGGCCCGAGAAGTCCGCGTACAAGGAGGGCACCCTGCGGGTGCTGGCCTCCAGTGAGCTCGCCGACATGGAGCCCGTACTGAAGGCCGCCAAGGCCGCGACCGCGGTGAGCGTCGAGCTGACCTGGTCCGGGACGCTCGACGCCGTCGAGCAGGTCGCCTCCGGGAAGGCCGACGGGACGTACGACGCGATCTGGCTCTCCTCCAACGACTACCTGCGGCTGCGGCCCGAGGCGGCCGGGAAGCTCTCCAACGAGACCCCGGTGATGTCCTCGCCCGTCGCCCTCGGCGTGAAGCCGGAGGCACTGGCCCGGCTCGGCTGGAAGCCCGGGGAGGTCACCTGGCCGGCGGTGCACGAGGCCGTCGCCGCCGGGAAGCTGACGTACGGGATGACCGACCCGGTGCGCTCCAACTCCGGTTTCTCCGCGCTGATCTCGGTCGCCTCGGGGCTGTCGGGCGCGCAGGCGGCGCTGAGCGACGCGGACGTGAGGGCGGCCACGCCCCGGCTGAAGGAGTTCTTCGCCGGGCAGAAGCTGACGTCCGGCTCCTCGGGCTGGCTCGCCACCGCCTACGCCAAGCGCGGGGACGTGGACGCGCTGGTGAACTACGAGTCGGTGCTGCTGTCCATGAACAGGGACGCGAAGGCTCCGCTGACGGTGATCCGGCCGCGCGACGGCGTGGTCACGGCCCACTACCCGCTGACCCTGCTGACCTCCGCCCCGCAGGGGGCCCGCGACGCGGGGCAGGCGCTGACGGAGTACCTGCGCGGCGCCGACGCGCAGAAGGCGATCACCGAGCAGACCTTCCGCCGCCCGGTCGCGGCCGGGGTGACGCCGGGCGCCGGGCTGGACGCGGACAAGCGGCGCGAGCTGCCCTTCCCCGGCTCGCGGTCGGTCGCCGACGGGCTGCTGGCCTCGTACGAGAACGAACTGCGCCGGCCCTCGCGGGCGGTGTACGTCCTGGACACCTCGGGTTCGATGAGCGAGGAGGACCGCATCGGGCGGCTGAAGTCGGCGCTCACCGATCTGACGGGCACCGGCAGTTCGGGTACCGGGCAACGGTTCCGGGACCGGGAGGAGGTGACGCTGCTGCCTTTCGGGTCCAAGGTGAAGGACGTGAGGACGCACGTCGTCGAGCCCGGCAATCCGGGGCCGTCCCTGGACGCGATCCGGGGCGACGTGAAGGCGCTGGAACCGGAGGGGGGCACCGCGATCTACGGCAGTCTGGAGGCGGCGTACCAGCAGCTCGGCAAGGGCGGCGGGGACGCGTTCACCTCGATCGTGCTGATGACGGACGGCGAGAACACCGAGGGGGTCGGGGCCAAGCACTTCGACTCCTTCTACGCCGCCCTGCCCGGGGCGCAGAAGCAGACGCCGGTCTTCGCGGTGCTGTTCGGCGATTCGGACCGCAAGGAGCTCACCCACATCACCGAACTGACCGGCGGGCGGCTCTTCGACGCCACCGGAGGGAACGGTTCGCTGGCCGGAGCCTTCGAGGAGATCCGTGGCTACCAATAGGGCCGGCGCGGCCGGCGCGGCCGGCCGGGCGCTCGGCTACCTGGAGTCGAAGAAGAACCTGACCGGCTCCGCCTGCGGTGTGGCCGGCCTGGCCCTCACCTTCGCCGGGGTGGCCGGCGCGTACTGGCCGGTGGTGGTCGCCGGGCTGTACGGGGCGGGCGCGCTGATCGCCCCGCCGGAGCGGGTGGCGCCGCCCCACGTTCCGGACCCGGCCGAGCGACTCGGCGTCGTACGGGAGGACTTCGGGCGGCTGCGCGCGTACGTGGCCGAGGTGGAGCTGCCGCCGGCCGCCGGGGGCAAGCTCGCCGAACTCCTGGAGTTCTACGAGGCGCTGCTGGCCCCGGGGTGGGTGGCCGACGTCCTGGCCGCCGATCCGGAGTCGGTGCACGTGGTGTCCCGGGCGGTCCGGCAGGACGTGCCGGAGTGCGTGGACACCTACCACCGGACCCGCTGGTGGGCGCGGCTGGCGCCGGGCGGCGAGTCCCCCGAGCGACAGCTGGAGCGGCAGCTGGCGGCGCTCTTCGACGAGGTGGAACGGGTGACGGCGACCCTCCGCGAGGCGGAGGATCGCCGTCAGCAGACGCACACGACCTACCTGGAGGACCGGGGCCGGTCCTGAGCCGCGGCCCGGATCAGCAGTACGGCCGGCACCAGCAGCAGGATCATCGGCGTCGGCTCGATGATCGCGGCGCCTACGAGCCCCCAGGCGGCGAGGGCCCAGCCGATCACCGGCGGCACTGTGACCTCGCGCCGCGCGAGGTGCAGGACCAGGACGCCGAGCAGGATCAGCGGGACGGCGAAACTGCCGAGCGTGGCCCAGAAGGCGCCGGCCGCGCCGGCGGGGTGGATGAACTCCTCGCGCGGCTGGCCCCACAGCGCGCCGGTGAACCAGTCTCCGAGGTATTGCGTGTTCTGCGCCCCCAGCACCACCAGATGCAGCACTCCCAAGAACAGCAGGATCCGTCCAGCCCAGCGCACGGCCATGCCCAGCCCCCTTACGAAACCGATAGTTCCGAAACTAACGGTACCGTAACATGGCCGCATGGCACGACCCCGAGACACCCGCGTGGACGAGGCGATCCTGACCGCCACCCGCGAACTGCTGGCGGAGGTCGGGTACGCCGGTCTCACCATGGACGCGGTGGCCGAGCGCGCCCGGATCGGCAAGGCCGCCATCTACCGGCGCCACGCCACCAAGCAGGAGATGGTCTTCGCCGCGGCCGTGCACGGGGTCGACCTGCCCGACCCGCCGGACACCGGGACCCTGCGCGGGGACCTGGTCGCGCTGGTCCAGGAGATCGTGGACCACCTGACCAACCCGGCCGCGGCGGCCGCGATCCCGGGACTGATGGGCGACATCAACAGCTCGCCGGAGCTGGCCGCGCGCTTCCAGGACACCCTCGTCACCCGCCAGCAGCTGGGCATCGGGCACCTCCTGGACCGGGCGGTAGCGCGCGGGGAACTGCGTACGGCCCCGGACGTGGCCCTCGTCCACGCGCTGGTGTCCGGACCGGTCTTCGCCGTGATCTACGTGCAGAACCGCACCCCGGAAGGGCTGCCCGAGCAACTGGGCGCGGTGATCCACTCGGCGCTGACCGCCGCTCCGGGAAGCTGACCGCCGCTCCGGGGAACGCGTAACGGCGGGCCTCCGCGAAAGCAGAGGCCCGCCGTCAGACGCACACGACCTGCCTGGAGGAGCGCGGACGCCCCGGACAGGTCGGTGCTGCGGTGGGAACCGCTTGGTCGGGGGCTCCCACAGCGGTGGGCGCCGCTTGGTCGGGGGCTCCCACGTTCATTGGCCCTTCTTCAGGGCGCGGCCTGGCTCAGCCCAGGCGCTCGACGAGCGCGTGGTACTGGTCCCACAGCTCCTTCGGCGTGTGGTCGCCGTAGGTGTTCAGGTGCTCGGGGACCAGGGCGGCCTCCTCGCGCCAGACCTCCTTGTCGACCGTGAGGAGGAACTCCAGGTCCTCGGCCGGCAGGTCCAGGCCGTCGGTGTCCAGGGACGTGGCGGTCGGAAGGATGCCGATGGGGGTCTTGACGCCCTCGGCGGTGCCTTCGAGGCGCTCGACGATCCACTTCAGGACGCGGCTGTTCTCGCCGAAGCCGGGCCACACGAACGTGCCCGCGTCGTTCTTGCGGAACCAGTTCACGTAGTAGATCTTCGGGAGCTTCGACTGGTCCTTGTCCGCGGCGACCTTGACCCAGTGGGCCATGTAGTCACCCATGTTGTAGCCGCAGAACGGCAGCATGGCGAAGGGGTCGCGGCGCAGCTCGCCGACCTTGCCCTCGGCGGCGGCGGTCTTCTCGGAGGCGATGTTCGAGCCGATGAAGACGCCGTGGTTCCAGTCGAAGGACTCGGTGACCAGCGGCACGGCGGAGGCGCGGCGGCCACCGAAGAGGATCGCGGAGATCGGGACGCCCTTGGGGTCCTCCCACTCGGGGGCGATCGTCGGGCACTGGGAGGCCGGGACGGCGAAGCGGGCGTTGGGGTGGGCCGCCGGGGTGTCCGACTCCGGGGTCCAGTCGTTGCCCTTCCAGTCGATGAGGTGGGCGGGAGTCTCCTCCGTCATGCCCTCCCACCAGACGTCGCCGTCGTCGGTGAGCGCGACGTTGGTGAAGACGGTGTTGGCGTACATCGTCTTCATGGCGTTGGCGTTGGTGTGCTCGCCGGTGCCGGGCGCGACGCCGAAGAAACCGGCCTCGGGGTTGATCGCGTACAGGCGACCGTCCTCGCCGAAGCGCATCCAGGCGATGTCGTCACCGACGGTCTCGACGGTCCAGCCGGGGATCGTGGGCTCCAGCATGGCGAGGTTCGTCTTGCCGCAGGCGGAGGGGAAGGCGGCGGCGATGTACTTCGCCTCGCCCTGCGGCGGGGTGAGCTTGAGGATCAGCATGTGCTCGGCGAGCCAGCCCTCGTCGCGGGCCATGACGGACGCGATGCGCAGGGCGTAGCACTTCTTGCCGAGCAGGGCGTTGCCGCCGTAGCCGGATCCGTAGGACCAGATCTCGCGGGTCTCGGGGAAGTGCGAGATGTACTTGGTGGTGTTGCACGGCCACGGCACGTCGGCCTGGCCCTCGGCGAGCGGAGCGCCGAGGGTGTGGACGGCCTTGACGAAGAAGCCGTCGGTGCCGAGCTCGTCCAGGACGGGCTTGCCCATGCGGGTCATGGTGCGCATGGCGACCGCGACGTAGGCGGAGTCGGTGATCTCGACGCCGATGGCGGAGAGCTCGGAGCCGAGGGGGCCCATGCAGAAGGGGACGACGTACATCGTCCGGCCCTTCATGGAGCCGCGGAAGATGCCGTTCTCGCCGGCGAAGATGTTCTTCATCTCCGCGGGGGCCTTCCAGTGGTTGGTCGGGCCCGCGTCCTCCTCCTTCTCGGAGCAGATGAAGGTCCGGTCCTCGACGCGCGCGACGTCGGAGGGGTCGGAGGCGGCGTAGTACGAGTTCGGGCGCTTCGTCTCGTCGAGCTTCTTGAACGTTCCCTTGGCGACGAGCTCCTCGCACAGGCGCTCGTACTCGCCCTCGGAGCCGTCGCACCAGACGACGCGGTCCGGCTGGGTGAGGGCTGCGATCTCGTCCACCCAGGAGATGAGCTCTGCGTGCTCGGTGGGGAGAGTCGGACTGGTGGGAGCCGCGTTGTCGCGCGCCACGATTGCTCCTTGTTGAGGGGTGTGTTTGGTGTTGGCCCCGTGGGGGCTGCGACCCGGACGCTTCGCGCTCCGCTCATCCGGTGTCGACCGCACTCATCTGATCATCCGGTGCGTGTGCGCATATGTCCAGAGGGCCTCTCACGTGAGCATTGCCACGTCCGTCAATCTTCCGTAAAGACGACCAACGGAAACCTACGGACCCGTAGGTAGCATGGCGTGCATGACTTCTGACGCCGCCGTCCCGGCCGCCGAGGCCTCCCCGGTCGTCCAGGCCCTGGAGGCCGCCGAGACCGCCCTGGAGGAAAAGCCGCTGATGCGCGGCTGGCTGCACACCGGGATGTTCCCCGCCGTGGTCGTCGCGGGCCTGGTGCTGATGGCCTTCACCGACTCGACCCGGGCGCGGGTGGCCTGCGGGGTCTACGTCCTCACCGCCTGCCTCCTCTTCGGAGTGAGCGCGGTGTACCACCGCGGCACCTGGGGACCGCGCGGCGAGGCCGTCCTGCGGCGGCTGGACCACGCCAACATCTTCCTGATCATCGCGGGTACCTATACCCCGCTGACCGTCCTGCTGCTCCCGCCCTCCACCGGACGCACCCTGCTGTGGGCGGTGTGGATCGCGGCCGCCGTCGGCATCGCCTTCCGCGTCTTCTGGGTCGGCGCCCCGCGCTGGCTCTACACCCCGTGCTACATAGCCATGGGCTGGGCGGCGGTCTTCTTCCTGCCCGACTTCATGCGCACCGGCGGCATCGCGGTCCTGGTCCTGGTGATCGTCGGCGGCCTCCTCTACAGCGTGGGCGGGGTCATCTACGGCATGAAGCGGCCGAACCCCTCACCCCGCTTCTTCGGCTTCCACGAAGTCTTCCACTCCCTGACCCTCGCGGCCTTCGTGGCCCACTACGTCGGTATCTCCCTGGCCGCGTACCAGCACTGAGCACCAGCGCGGGAAGGGGCCCGGCCGCAGGTGCGGCCGGGCCCCTTCCCTTGGTCCGGCGGCCCTGGGTTCAGCAGGCGTAGCCGTCCCGGTCGGGGTCCAGGCGCAGCGGGTCGCTGCCGTTGACCTTCAGGCGCTTCGGGTACTGGTGGGAGGCCAGCCAGTCGCAGCGGGCCTTGGTCGTCTCCTTCACCTCCGCCGGGAAGCGGGTCGGCACGCACACGTTGACCGTGCCGTAGTGCCGGTCGCAGCCGGCCACGCTCGGCGGGACCGGGACGGAGTCCCGCCGGGCCGGGTTCTGCTTCGCGGGGCCCAGCTTGTCCGCGAAGGTGTGCTCGTGCGCGGACGGCTGTTCCTGAGTGGCCGCCAGCGCGGAGGGACCGCCCAGGTGCACCCAGGTCGCGATCGACGGGACGCCGTTCGCGTCGACCGCGAAGAGCATGTACCAGCCCGGGGGCGCCAGGTTGGGGTTACTGGTGACGTTGAGGTCGATGGTGGTGCCGTTGACCACGGTCATCGGCAGGTCCACGAACCGCTGGTTCGGGTCCGAGGAGTGCGTGACCGCCGCCGGACGGATCAGCTCCGCCTTGGCGATCGGCCGGTTGACGGTGATCCGCTGCGTGTCCCCGTACACCCACTGCGTGTCGATCACCGAGGTGATCTGCGGGCGGGCGCCCTTGAAGAGGTAGGGCGGGGTGTAGATCGACACGTTGTGGTTGTAGGTGCCGTTGCCCGGGTTGTCGCCGACCGACATGACCCGGCCGTCCGGCATCAGGAAGGACGCCGAGTGGTACGTCCGCGGGATCGGGTCGGTGGCGAGGCCCGCCTGGTAGGTGTTGGTCGTCGGGTCGAAGAAGGACGCCTCGAAGACCGGGTCGGCCCGGTCGTGCAGGCCGCCGCCGGTCTCCAGTACCTTGCCGTCCGGCAGGAGCACGGCCGACACGTACATCTTGCCCTCGGCCCCGGTCTGCGGCCGCTTGCCCGTGCCCGTGTCGACCAGGCCCTGCGGGAGGTCGGGGCCGGCCGTGTAGGCGGGGCTCGGCTTCTTCAGGTCGATGATGTCGGTGAGCCGGTTCGCCGCCGGGTTCGTCTCGTTGTTGCCGCCGCCGATGGTCAGGACCCGCTGGTCCTGGGCCGGGGGCAGCAGCACGCTCGCCGACTCGTCGCGCTGGTCCTTGTTGCGCAGCCCGGGCACGTCGGTGATGGTGTTGGCGTCGTAGTCGTAGACCGAGGCGCCCGTACCCGGGGTGCCGTTGCCGAAGGTGTGGCTGCCCGAGTAGAAGAGCCGCCCGTCCTGCATCAGGATCATCGACGGGTACAGGCCCCAGTACGACCAGGTCTGGTTGACCTCGTTCATCGGCAGCCACTTGTTCTGCGCCGCCGAGAACTTCTCCGCGGTCACGTTGCCCGTGGAGTCCTCCTTCAGCCCGCCGAAGGAGATCACGTCACCGTTGCCGAGGAGCGTCGCCGACGGGTACCAGTGCCCGCCGTTCATGTCGTTGGTCCTGATGTACTTCTCGGTCGTCGGGTCGAAGACGTAACTGTCCTTCAGCCCCTGGTAGCCGATCTTCCCGTCGGCCGACGGATAGCCCTTGTTACCGCTCATCACCAGCACCCGGCCGTCCGACAGCTGCACGTGGCCCGCGCAGAACATGTCCACCGGCGTCGGAATCGTCTTGAAGCTGCCGTTCGCCGGGTCGTAGACGGCCGAGGTGAAGGTGCCCGCGTTGAACTGGGCGATGTCGTTGCCCGAGCCCGCGATCAGCAGCACCTTGCCGTTCTTCAGCACGACGGCGTGCATCGAGCGCACCGGGTTCTTGGCCGGGATCACCTCCCACTTGCCCTTGGCGCACTCCTCCGCCGTACCCGAGCAGGCCGGCTGCGGCGGGACCGCGCCCACCTCCTCCACCGCGTAGTCGTCGGAGGTGAGGGTGCCCACCCCGTAGACCGACAGGCCCCATGCGATCTTGTCGGTGTTGGGCGGGACGGCCGGCGTACGGACCTCCGTACGGGCCCACGCGGCGCTGACGGGCGGATTCTGCAGGTCGGTCCAGTACTGCCAGGCCCCGGTCGTGGCCTCCCGCCGGAACACCGTCACCGAGACGTCCGGGGTGTTCGACTTGTACCAGGCGGAGAGGTCGTACTGCTTGCCCGGCGTGACGGCCGGGGCGCAGGTGCTGGTCTCGGTGACCAGGGCCTTGCGGTCGCCGTCCACCCGGCGGGTGAGCGAGACCTTCATCGCCTTGGTGCCGCTGTGCGCGTCGGTGACGGTGGCGAAGCTGAAGTCGTTGTCGCCCCAGCCGGATTTGGACCAGCAGGACGGCATGTCGGAGCCGGCGGCGCCGGCGGTCTCGAAACCGGGATTGGAGAGCAGATTGGGCGGACCGGCCGTGGCCTGCTGCGGTGCGGTGAGCAGCAGGCCCGCGGTCATCGCCCCGACGGCGAGCAGGGCGGCCCGCCGCCCGGCCCTCCGCCGGATCTTCAGACGCATGGAAAGGTTCCCTTCTGTGCGGCTCAACTCCTGGTGTGGCGCCCTGCCGTGCGCGAGGGGCGCGGCAGGTAGACGAGGGCCTCGGTGGCCGCGAACCGCAGGACGAAGGTGGTGACCAGCGCGAGAGCGGTCGCGGGCAGCACCTCCATCCCGAACTTCGCGACGAACACGGCGATCAGCGGGATCCGCAGCAGTAGATCGGCGTTGGCGAGGAGGGCGAAGCGCCCGACCCGGTCCGCCCAGTGGCGGTGCCGGCGCCGCTCGCGGAAGAGCAGGGTCTCGATGAGGAGGAAGTTCCACAGCACCCCCGCCTGGTTGGCGACGATCTCCGCGGGCAGGTAGTGCATCCCGGCGTGGGTGAGCATCCACAGCGCGGCCAGGTTCGGGACGAAACCGGAGAGCCCGATCAGCCCGAAGCCGATCATGCGGGCCAGCGGGGTCGCGGAGCGCAGCGAGGCGAGGTGGGCGAGGAAGCGCATGCCCTCGCGGACGGTGGACTTGGACTGCCCGGAGTACCGGTCCTGGAAGACGAAGGGCACCTCGGCGACCGTGCCGGGGCGGCAGCGCACCGCCAGCTCCAGCAGGATCTTGTAGCCGAGCGGCTTCAGGGCGTCCGCCGTGACGACCGAGCGGCGCATCGCGAAGAAGCCGCTCATCGGGTCGCTGATGCCGCGCAGCGCGCGCGGGAAGAGCCCCTTGGTCAGCCAGGTCGCGCCGCGGGAGACGGCGATGCGGTAGCTCCCGGCGAGTCCGGCCCGGCTGCCGCCGCTGATGTAGCGGGAGGCGACGACGAGGTCGGCGCCGGTGCGCTCGCCCTCGCCGACGAGCTCGGGCACCAGGTGGGGCGGGTGCTGGAGGTCGGCGTCCATGACGACGATCCAGTCGGTGTCCGCCCGCCTCAGCCCTTCGACGACCGCGCCTCCGAGACCGCCGTCGGCCACCTCCCGGTGCAGGACGGACACCGGGAAGGGGTGGTCGGCGGCGGCCTTCTCGATGACGGCGGGGGTGTCGTCCGTGGAGTCGTCCACGAACAGCACCTCGCAGGGCAGGTGGTCGGGGAGCGCGTCACCGAGCCGGCGCAGCAGCTCCGCCACGTTCCCCGACTCGTTGAAGGTCGGGATGATGAGGGTGACGCTGCCGGTCAGGGCCTGCGGAGCGGCGAGCTCCGCATCGACCGGGGCATGGAGGGACCACAGGTCCTCGCTCATGGTGACTCAGCTCCCACTCGTGCGGTCGGCTCGGCCCCCGCGGTCGGGGGCGCCGTCGGTCCTGCGTATCTCGATGCGGTCCTCGCCCGACCCGAAGACGGCCACCACGGTCGAATGCTCCAGCGCGCCCTTCACGTTGGGCAGGTCCACCGCGTCACGGCGCACGGTGGGCGATGAGACCACGTAGTCGATGTCCTGCCAGCCGCGCGGCAGGGTCTTGGTGACGGCGGGGTCCAGGTCGGCCTTGTAGAACCAGATGGCGCCGAGCCCCGGCTCGAAGCCGTGCTTCACCGCGTCCAGCCACAGCGCGTCGTCGAGCAGCACCCGGGTGTGCGCGGGGTCGGCGACCTCGCTGCCGAGCCAGGCCGCGGCCTGCCGGTACGGGGCGTTCGCGTCGACCGTGAGCGCGGTGCGGTTGCCGTCGTACCAGCGCGGCAGTACGTACACCGCGGCGGACGCGGCGAGTACGCCGAGCACCGCCCAGCGCGCCCACACCCGCGCCCCGCGCTCCCCGGGGCCGCGGCGGCGGCGCAGCACGGCGTGCGTGATGCTGGCCGCGCCCCCGGCGAGGACGAGGGCGAGGAACGGCATCGCCTGGATCACGTACATCGCCGGCAGGTAGCCCGAGGGCCGCATCGCGACGAGGGCGAGGATGACGGCGGCGAGCGCGGGGCCGGCGAGCGCGCGGGCCGTGACGGACCAGCGGATGGTGGCCAGCAGCAGGACGGCGCCGGCCAGCCCGCCGAGCGGCAGGACGGTGTCGTAGTAGAGCCAGGACCGGAACACGCCGTTCGAGCCGGAACCGGGGGTGAGGATGAAGCCGGAGCCCTCGCGGCCCATCTGGTAGGCGATGCCGTCGAGGAGCGAGACGTGGCCGGAGCCGGGCAGCAACTCGCCGTTGAGCAGGGCGTACAGCGGATACGACAGCCCGATCAGCGTGCAGGCGGTGATGGCCCCGGTGACGGCGAACTTGCGGGTGTCCCGGTGGCTGTGGCGCCACATCGTCACCAGCAGCGCCGGAAGCACCACCAGCATCGTCTCCTTGGTCAGCACGGCGGTGGCGGCCGCCAGCCCGGACCCGAAGTGGTGCCACAGGTGGCGGCTGGGTGACGCGGCGAGGCAGAAGGCCAGCAGGATCCACATCACGGCGATGTTGTCGAGGAAGATCTCGCGCTGGAGGACGACGGACAGCGGGGACAGCCCGAAGAGGGCCATCGCGAGCCCGGCCGCCCAGCGCGGCAGCCACAGCCGGCGCGCGAGGACGTACATCAGCACGGAGCTGGCGGCGGAGACGGCGAGCATCGAGAACCGCATCGGCGCGACGGTCATCCACTCGGGCACGAAGAGGGACGGCAGGTACGTCAGGCCCGCGACCTGGATCCAGCCGAGCGGCGGATGGTCGTACCAGTACGTGTAGTGGGCGAGGCCGTCGCCCTGCTGGACGGCCCACGCCTGGGCGAGGTAGGTGCCCTCGTCGTCGCTCAGCGTCGGGAAGTCGGTGATGTTCCAGCCCTGGACGAGCACGATCACGAGCAGCAGGGCGCCGCACAGCAGCAGGTCGGGGCGGGAGGAGCGGAAGCGCACGAGCGGCCGGGCAGGGGCGAGTGGGCTGCGCCGCTGAGCGGGGACGGTGGCCGCGGCGGCGGTGGCGGTGGCCGTGGCGGTGGCGGCCGTGGCGGCGGCGGTCGTGGCGGTGGCGGCCGTGGCGGTGGCGGCGGCCGTCCCGGTCTCGTTTCCGGTCTCGGGCTGGGGATCAGTGGCCGTGGGCAGGGTGGCGGTCACTGGATGCTGTCCTCTCGGATCGCGGTGGCGGCGGTCGCCCCGGTCAGGTGGGCGCCCGTATGGCTGGTCAGTTCCCACTCGTTGCGGCCGCGCTGCTCGCGCCAGACGGCGCGGATCGCCGCGCCCGCGAGCATCACCTGGTAGAAGGGGCCGCCGACCACGAGCTTGACGTAGTGCACGAAGCGGACGCGCAGGCCGTACTGACGCCCGAAGTCGTGCAGGCCGACGATCTCGAAGACGAAGGTCACCATCGCCGTGATCATGGGCAGGAAGGTGATGATCGCGATCCCGACCGGCACGTCGAGGAAGACCGCGATGGCGAAGTTGAGCGGGATGATCACACCCGACGCGGCCTGCATGAAGGGCGTCATCAGCGTGTAGCGGGCGAGCCAGCGCTGACCGCGCCCGGGCAGCTGCTGCCAGTCCTTCTTCCGGTACACCTGGAGGAATCCCTGGTTCCAGCGGGTGCGCTGCTTGAGCAGGCTCATCAGCGAGCCCGGCGTCTCCTCCCGCGTGACCATGTCGGAGTCGTAGGCGACGACGACCTTCTTGCCGACCGACGACAGCCGCACCCCGAGGTCGCAGTCCTCGGCGAGGCAGTTCTGGTCCCAGCCGCCGGCCTCGCGCAGCACCTCGGTGCGCACGAAGACGGTGTTGCCGCCGAGCGGGATGAAGCCCTTCTCGGCGTGCAGGTGCAGCCGGGAGCGGAACCAGAAGAAGTACTCCAGGCAGTTGCGCAGGCTGTACCAGCTGGAGTGGAAGTTGATGAGCTGGACCCCGCCCTGGACCACGTCGGCGCCGGTGGAGCGGAAGGCGTGGTCGACGTGGGCGAGCAGCTCGGGGTGGACCTGGTCCTCGGCGTCAAAGACACCGACGATGTCACCGCGGCAGGACGGGAGGGCGGTGTTGAGGGCCTTCGGCTTGTTCTTCGTCTCGTGGTGGTCGACGACGACCCGGACGCGGGCCGGATCGCGGGCGGCCGCCCGTTCGGCGACGGCGGCGGTCTCCGGGTCGTCGTGCCCGACGATGACGATGATCTCGTAGTCGGTGTGGCTCGATTCCAGGAGCCGGTCGATGGTGTGCTCCAGGACCGCCTGCTCGTGCCGGGCGGGCAGCAGCAGCGAGAAGGCCAGCCGGCCCTCTCCGTCGGGGCGGTCGAAACGGGTGGAGGCGAGCACCTCGGGCGTCCGCCAGGCGTGCATCTGCCACCAGAGCGTGAAGGCGGCTATCCCGAAGAGCGCAAGCGAAATGACAGAAATGAACACAGAGGTATACACAGCGTCCCCCACAGACATGCCGCAACCCCAGGCGGCGATGGCCAAACCCCCCGGGGGCTGACAGCGGGCCCCCCGGCCCGCCGCCCCCGCTTCCCCCTTGCGCGCACCCCCCAGTGCGCTGTCTCGATGTCTCCTGAAACAGTGACTCTCGAACGACCTGAGATTAGGCAGTGAACATGACACTCAGTCGCTGTATCGATAAAAAGCTGATGTCTGAACTGGTGTGCGGGGAACCGGAATTGACGGCACTCCGGCTGCTTCAGGGACGAACCGTACCCAACTGCTCCGCCAGCTCGACCGGATCCGTCGTAGGCCGCGCGCAGACGAAATGTCGACAGACGTAGGCCGTCGGCAGGCCGTTCAGGAGCGTACGCTCGGCCAGAAGGGGGAACTCACCCCCACTGCCGTCCTCCGCGCGCGGAAGACCGACCGCCACCACCGCCCCAGGAGCCGTCCCCAGCAACGCGGTGCGGTGCAGCCGCGCCAGCGCCGGGTCCTCCGGATGGCCGACGACCGCCACCTCACGGGGCCCGTCGAGCAGCGCCTCGGCGACCGACAGCCCGTGCCCGATGAAGCGCGGCACGCGCGGACCGAGCGCGTGCACCACCCCGAGCGCCCTCTCCGCCGCCGTCCGGTGAGCCTCCGACCCCGTGTGCGCCGCGTACGAGAGCAACGCGCCCCCGGCGGCGGTCCACCCGGACGGGGTGGCCGTGTCCGTGGGATCCTGCGGCCGGCGGATGAGCTTCTCCGCGTCGTGCGCCGTGTCGTACAACGACCCGTCCTCGGCGGTGAACTGGTCCAGTACCAGGTCGACGAGGAAGCCGGCGAATTCAAGCCAGACGCCCTCGCCCGTCACGGACGCCAGGGCGAGGAAGCCCTCCGCCACATCGCCGTAGTCCTCCAGCACGCCCGCGTTGGGGCCGACGTGACCGTCCTTGCTGGTCCTGGCCAGCCGGGCCCGGCCGTCCATGTGCACGCGCACCAGCAGATCGGCGGCCTCGGTCGCCCGCTCCACCAGGTCGGGCCGCTCGAAGTACGCCCCGCACTCGGCGAGCGCGGCAATCGCCAGCCCGTTCCACGCGGCGACGATCTTGTCGTCCCGCCCGGGCGCCGGCCGCCGGTCCCGCGCGGCCAGCAGCCGCTCCTTGATGCCGGCGAGCTTGCGCGCGTCCACCGCGGGACCGTCCTGGGGCAGCTGCAACACGGACTTGCCGTGCTCGAAGGTTCCCTCCTCGGTCACCCCGAAGCAGCGGGCGGCCAGCTCCGCGTCGGCCTCCCCCAGCACCTCCCGCAGCTGGGCGGGCGTCCACGCGTAGTACGCCCCCTCCACGTGCTCACCGCTGACCGGATCCGCACTGTCGGCGTCGAGCGCGGAGGCGAAACCGCCCTGGTCGGTCCGCAGCTCCCGGACCATGAAGTCGGCCGTCTCCAGCGCGACGCGGCGCGCGAGCTCCGACCGGGTGGTCCGCCACAGGTGCGTGTAGACCCGACAGAGCAGCGCATTGTCGTAGAGCATCTTCTCGAAGTGCGGAACGACCCATTCCCGGTCCACGGAGTACCGCGCGAACCCGCCCCCGAGCTGGTCGTAGATGCCGCCCCGGGCCATGGCCTCACACGTATCGGCGGCCATCTGGAGCGCGCCCTCGGACCCGGTGCGCGCGTGGTGGCGCAGCAGGAACTCCAGCACCATGGACGGCGGGAACTTCGGCGCCCCGCCGAATCCCCCGCGCGCGGCGTCGTAGTCCCGCGTCAGCCCGAGCAGGGCCTGCGCGAGCTCCTCCGGCCCCGGGCTCCCGGCCTTCCCGTAGTCCAGCTGCCGCCCGGCCAGGTCCCGTACGATCCGCTGCGCGACCTCGGCGACCTCCTCGTGCCGCCCCACCCAGGCGGTCCGCACGCCTTCGAGGACCTGCATGAAGGAGGGCATGCCGTGCCGGGGCTCGGGCGGGAAGTAGGTCCCGAAGTAGAAGGGCTCGGCGTCGGGCGTGAGGAAGACGGTCATGGGCCACCCGCCCTGCCCGGTGGCGGCCTGCACGGCCTCCATGTAGACGGCGTCGACGTCGGGGCGCTCCTCGCGGTCCACCTTGATGTTGACGAAGTGCTCGTTGAGGTAGGCGGCGGCCAGCTCGTCCTCGAAGGACTCGTGCGCCATGACATGGCACCAGTGGCAGCTGGAGTAGCCGACGCTGAGCATCACCGGCACCCCGCGCTCACGCGCCTCCTCGAAGGCCTCCGCAGACCAGGGCCACCAGTCGACGGGGTTGTCGGCGTGCTGGAGGAGGTAGGGGGAGGTCTCGTTCGCGAGGCGGTTCGACATGATCCCATCCTGCCCCACGGGGTCGGCTCACGGCCGCAGGAACGGGGTCAGGTCGCTGGTCCACGCGTCGCGGACGCGGGCCCAGGTGGCCGCGCAGTCGGCGCGGGCGGGGGTGGCTAGTGCTGTGGCCGAAAGGTTTGCCGGGTCGCGGCGTCCGGTGCATGGGGTCTCCCCAGGCCCGCAGGGCCTAGGGGAAGGATCGCAAGGCGGAGGACCGCGGCTCGTACTGGACGTACTTGCGCGGTCCGACAACGCCGCGAGGTGCCGTGCCGGGGGCCGTGACCCGGTGAACCTTTCCGGTCACAGCACTAAGGTCGGGGAAGCTCATCTGGGCTGAGTGCAGCTCCGGCCGTCGACCAGCTCACTGGGAAGCGACGAAGCCCTCTCCGTGTAATAGAGCTTGTCCTACACTCTGAGCATGAAGCCGACCCGAGCCGGGACCACCGAGAACATCTCCGTGTCCATGCCCGCCGAGCTGGTCAGTGAGCTCCGCTCTCGAACCGGTCGTCGCGGACTGTCCAGCTACATCACCGAAGCCGTCAGGCACCAGCTCGCCATGGACGGGCTCGCCGAGATCGTCGCGGCCCACGAGGAAGTGCACGGCGCGCTCACAGAGCAGGAGATCGAAACCGCTCGTCGCGAGCTGTTCGGAGACGAGAACGCCAGGGATGCCGAGCGGGGCGCTGCGTGAAGGAGCAGTCGGCTCGCTCGCTGGTGCTCGACTCCGAGGCGCTCTCCCTGCTCCTGCGCAACGACCGCAAGATGGCGGCTCGCGTCGAGGCATCCCGGCAGGTCGGAGTTCCCGTCCTCGTCTCTGCGCTGACCATCGTCGAAGCCGTGCATGGGAAGACCGATCTGGCGCGCTTGAAGTGGGTGCTCTCCCGGCTGCGGGTGGAACCGGTCAGCCAGGAGGACTCCCTGACCGCGGTGGGGCTACTTCAGGACGCAGGCGGGCTTCACGGGCACAAGTACGCTATCGACGCCCTCGTCGCCGCGCTCGCCCTCCGCGTCCCGGCCCCCGTGATCGTCCTGACTTCCGACCACGATGACTGGTCGAAGCTCTGCGGGAGCCGCGTGATCATCAGAGAGGTGTGAGCACCGCCGACCACTGGGCCTGTGAGGCCACTGGCACCAGTGGCAGCTGGAGTAGCCGACGCTGAGCATCACCGGCACCCCGCGCTCACGCGCCTCCTCGAAGGCCTCCGCAGACCAGGGCCACCAGTCGACGGGGTTGTCGGCGTGCTGGAGGAGGTAGGGGGAGGTCTCGTTCGCGAGGAGGTCTCGTTCGCGAGGCGGTTCGACATGATCCCATCCTGCCCCACGGGGTCGGCTCACGGCCGCAGGAAAGGGGTCAGGTCGCTGGTCCACGCGTCGCGGGCGCGGGCCCAGGTGGCCGCGCAGTCCGCGCGGGCGGGGGTGGCTAGGTCCGGGTGGCGGGCGGGGGCGTGGCCGTGGACGGCGCAGCGGTGGGATTCCGCGCGGGCGGCGTCCGGGGCGTGTTCGTCCGTGGGGTCGGGGGTGGGGTCGGCCGCGGCGGCGAGGTCGTAGGCCCGGGCGGCGGTCAGCAGGGCCTGCTCGCGGTGGCCGCGCAGCAGCATCAGCTGGGCGAAGCGGTCGGCGGCGTCCTCTTCGGCGCGCTCCCCTCGGTCGGGGAGGTCCAGGGCGTCGATGAGGGCGTGGCCCGCCTCGTGGTAGAGCGTCTCGCGGACGATGTCGGAGAGGGCTTCGTCCGCCGGGCGGTGGTCCGCCTCCTCGAAGAGCTTCCGGTCCTCGGCCAGGTCGTCGTAGCAGAGCTCGATCCGGCGGGTGCCGGGGTCGTAGCCGCTGCCCTCGCCCGCGCAGGAGCGGGCGAGGACCACGACCCGGTGGGGGACGTCGAGGTACGCGTTGAGGTCGGCGGTGACCGTCTCGGCGAGCTGCCGCTGCTTGAGGAAGGCGGCGCTGTCGCGGTCGGCGGCGGCCGGCTTCTCGTAGCGGGGTACGAATCCCCGTGCGGGCGGGGCGCCTTCGCATCCGGCCAGCGCGGGCAGCAGTGCCAGCGCGCACAGGATCACGGCGGCCGGCGTGCCGGCCGTGCGCGTCCCTCGGATGGCCATGAGGCCCTCTTTTCCTACCAGTTGGACGTTTCTGCCCCGACTATATGAAGGACTGACCGCTTCCCTCTGAACTAGCTCAGATTCCCTCGCGCTCCGAGGAGTCCCGCAGGACACTTGGGGCTCGTTGCCGGAGCTCTCTGAGGGGGATGCCGATGCGGGACAGCCATCGCGGTGAGGCCGAGCGGCTGTTGGTACGGGCCGTGGACGAGGCGGCCCGGCGCGGGGCGGGCGCAGCGGACTCGGCGGTCGACAGGGCGGCGCTGCTGGCGCGGGGCAAGGAGGCCCTGGACGCGCTCGCGGCGAGTGCGGCTCCCGAGTACGAGGCGTACGTACGGGCCCTGGACGAGGCGGCGGCCGGGGACGAGTCGCTCGGTGAGGCCTTGCGGCGGGGCAACACCTCCACCGCGCTGCTGGTGACGGCGGTCGCGGCGGCCGCGGCCGTCGGGGCGGACCTGTCGCTGGGCGTCGCGGCCGGCACGGCGCTGACCGCGGGGGCCGTCGTGGGCATCGCGGGAGCGGTGGCGACGGTGGCCAAGGTGACGGCGCTGCACCTGCCGGCCGCGAACCGGCGGGCCGGGGAGCTGGGCCGGCCGGGCGGTTCGGAGCAGCTGAAACTGCAGTGGCTGTCGGCGCTGGAGGTGCGCGGGATACGTCCGTTCCTGGAGCAGCAGCGCGCGGTGGCCTCGGCGGCGCGGGCACCTCGGCCCCCCGCCCGGGCCGCCGCCCGGACACCGGTCCAGCTGCGCGGCACGGACCGCAGCGCGGAGGCCCGGCGGCGCAGTGCGCTGGAGCAGTCCTTCGGGCAGCTCCCCGACCCTTCCGGTCAGTTCGCGGGACGGCGGGCGGAGCTGACGCGGATCGCGCAGTGGGTGCAGGCGGCCCGCGCCAGTACGGAGACCCGCCCCGTGGTGGTGGTACTGCACGGCGAGCCGGGCGTGGGTCGTACGGCGCTGGCGCTGCGGGCGGCGCACGCTCTGCGGGACCAGTTCCGGGGCGCGTGCGTGGTGGACCTGCGGGGCGGTTCTCCCGGCGCCGAGCCCGGTGAGGCGCCGCTGTCGACGCGGGAGGCGCTGCTGCACCTGATGAACCGGCTGGGCGCGCCGCGCGAGCAGCTGCTGTTCCGCGAGGGCGCCTCGGCGGAGCAGCAGGTGCGACGGCTCGGCGAGCTGTACCACCAGCACCTGCAGGGATTGCCGGTGACGGTGCTGCTCGACGACGCGGTGGACGCGGCGCAGGTACGGATGCTGGTCCCGGAGCGCTCGGAGAGTCTGGTGCTGGTGACGGCGCGGGAGCCGTTGGAGCTGCCCGCGGACCTGGGGGCGTGGGTGTACCAGCTGCCGGTGGAACGGCTGACGCCGGACGAGACGGCGGAGCTGGTCCGGGCGGCCGCGCCGGGGGCTGAGGCGGGGGCGGGCGCCAAGGCGGGGGCCCACGCGGGGGCCCAGGCGGGGGCCGAGACGGGCGCCGAGACGGGCGCCGAGGCGGGGGCCGAGGCGGCCGTGGCCGCCGTGGTGGAGCTGAGCGGCGGGCTCCCCCTCGCCCTGCGGATGCTGGCGCCGCTGGTGGGCGACGGCCGGGCCCTCGACGGCGGCGCCGGGCATCCGGTGGAGGCCGCGCTGCGCGCCGCCGACGCCCGCCTCGCCGAGCCCGCCCGGCAGCTGCTGCGGCGGCTGCCCCTGGCCGGGCGGGCCTCCCTCGGCGCCGCGGCCGCGGCCGCGCTGGCCGACGTACCGGAGCAGGCGGCGCTGCGCACGCTGGAGGAGCTGTGGGAGGCCGGGCTGATCGAGCGGGTGCGCGGCCAGCGGTTCCGGATGCACGACGCGGTGCGCGCGTACGCGGCGCGGCGGCCGGCGGCGGACGGGGACCGGGCGGAGGCGGCCGCGGCGCACGAGCGGCTGATCCGCACCTATGCGCAGCTCGCGGACTCGGTGATCCGGATGGTCGACGGGAAGATGTCGACGCGGGCGAACACGCTTTTCAAAGGACCCGTCGGCGGCCATGGCTTCCCCTCGCTGGACGCGGCGCTGCGCTGGCTGGACGACGAGTCGAGCTTCATCACGGCGGCGCTGCGGCATTCGGAGGGGGTGGACCAGCAGGCGGTGCTGGACCTGCTCGGCGCGCTGTGCGATTTCTGTCTGCTGCGCGGGGACCTGTACCGGCTCGGTGAGATCGACGAGCTCACGCAGGCCGTGGAGGCGGGCCGGAAGGGGCCGCAGTGGCCACAGGGGCAGCAGGGGCGGCTGGCGCGGTCGGTGCAGTGGCGTACGGGTATCGCGGCGCGCCAGCTGGGCGAGCTGGACAAGGCCCGCACCACGCTGACCTCGGTGGTGGACCAGTACATGGAGGCCCATCAGGAGGCGGGGGCGGCGATGGCCCTGATCTCGCTGGGCATCACGCTGCACCACCAGGGCAACCTCCCGGAGGCGGCGGTCCGTATCCGTGAGGCGCTGGTGCTCCAGGAGCCGCCGGAGCTGGCGGGCGACCGGGCGTGGGGGCTGCACGCGCTGGCAGCGGTGGAGCGGGACCTGGCGCACCTGGCGGAGGCGACGCGGCTGCTGGAGACCTCCCTGGCCCTGCACCGGCAGAGCGAGAGCGTGCACGGCGAGGCGTGGGCGCACTTCCAGCTGGGCCAGGTGCACCTGCGGTCCGGTGACGTGGAGCGGGCGGAGGCGGAGCTGCGGCTAGCCCTCGACCTGTACGGGCGTACCCGCGACGACCGCGGCGAGGCCTGGGCGCTGACGCAGCTGGGCCGGGCCCGGGTGGTGGACGGGGATCCGGGGGCGGCGGTGGAGCGGCTGCGGGAGGCGCTGGCCCGGCACCGGGAGGCGGAGGACGCGCGCGGCGAGGCGTGGACGCAGTACTACCTCGGACAGGCGCTGGAGGAGGGCGGTGAGCGCGACGAGGCGGTACGGGAGCTGGAGCGGGCCCGGACGATGTTCTCGCGGATGCGGGACGTGTACGGGCTGGCGCACGCCCGCCACCACTCGGGCCGGGTGACCCGGGACCAGCGGGCGGCGCAGACGGGGAACCTGAGGAACTCCGGCTTCGCCCGTCAGCTGCTGGTGGACGCGCGGGCGGACTTCCGGCGGATCGGGCTGGCGCACGGCGAGGCGTGGACCTGCCTGGAGCTGGCGGTGATCGACGCGGGCAACGGCCGTCTGGCGCAGGCGCTGGGCCTGTGCGAGGAGGCGGTGCGGCTGTTCATCTCGTACGGGGACCGGCGCGGGGAGGACTGGGCGCGCTTCCTGCGGTGCACGATGCTGCCGTACGCCGACGTGGCGGCGCTGACCGTGCCGGCCGCCCTGGAGGAGGCGCGGGCGGAGCTGGATCGGCTGACGCGGGCGCCGCATCCGGCGCGGGACGGCCGGCTGGAGGACTGCCTGGAGACCTACGGGGTGATCCTGGGCCGGGGCGTGGATCCGGCGGAGGGCTGGCAGGCGTGGCGGCTCGGCCTGGTCCCGAACCTGCACTCCCGGGAGGTCATGGGCGTCCCGTCGGCCCCTCCCTCCGCGTGACCCGCGACGCACGCACGGAAGCCGCCGCCCCCACCGGTTTCGCCGGTCCGGGGGCGGCGGTCGCGCACAAGGTCCTGCGGGGCCCGAAGACCTACGAAAACCTACGAAGACCTACGGGGCCCGGGTGCCGTCCGCGGCGGGGGCCGGGGCCGGGGCGGCCGGGTCCGGAGCCTCCTGGAAGTTCACCTTGCCCATGTGCCGGTTCATCGACTTCATCAGGGCCCACACCCCGAGGGCGAGGGCCGCGAACACGAGGAAGCCCAGGATGCCGGGCGTCACCTTGTTCTTGTCGAAGGTGTCACCCGCCAGCGGAAGGAGCTCGGTCAGTGCTGCCTGCGTAGCGCTCATAGCTACGCATTCTCCCGGATGCCCGCGAAGAGGTCGGACTCGGGGAGGGAAGTGTCGACGAGCGACTTCGCCAGCTCGTACTCCTCGGTGGGCCAGACCTCCTTCTGGACGTCCATCGGGACGCGGAACCAGCCGCCGTCCGGGTCGATCTGCGTGGCGTGCGCGATGAGCGCCTTGTCACGGATCTCGAAGAAGTCCGCGCAGGGCACGTGGGTGGTCAGGGTCCGCTCCTTGCGCTCGAACTCCTTCCACCGCTCCAGCCACTCCCCGTAGGGGGACTCCATGCCGCGCGCGAGCAGCGCCTCGTGCAGGGCGATGGTGCGCGGCTTGTTGAAGCCCTGGTTGTAGTAGAGCTTCTGCGGCTGGTACGCCGGGCCGTACTCGCTCTCCGGGTACTTCTCCGTGTCCGCCGCGCCGTCGAAGGCCACCATCGAGATCTTGTGGGTCATGATGTGGTCGGGGTGCGGGTAGCCGCCGTTCTCGTCGTACGTGGTGATGACCTGCGGCTTGAAGGCGCGGATCTTCTTCACCAGCTCACCGGCGGCCTCGTCGACGTCCGCGAGCGCGAAGCAGCCCTGGGGCAGCGGAGGCAGCGGATCGCCCTCGGGCAGGCCGGAGTCCACGTAGCCGAGCCATTCCTGCTCGATGCCGAGGATCTGGCGGGCCTCGTCCATCTCCTTGGCGCGCACCTCGTGGATGTTCTCCTCGATGTACTTGTCGCCCTGGAGCTTGGGGTTCAGCACGGAGCCGCGCTCGCCACCGGTGCAGGTGACGACCAGCACGGGAACCCCCTCGGACACGTACTTGGCCATGGTGGCCGCGCCCTTGCTCGACTCGTCGTCGGGGTGGGCGTGGACGGCCATCAGTCGAAGCTGCTCGGTCAAAACAGGATCCTCTGCGATTCGGCGCGACGGCGACGCGACGTCGGCTTCTATATTGACTCCTCCCCTCAGCAATCGACGACGAGGGGGGATTCCCGGCTCACGCGGCCTGGCGGACCGGCGGTCCGTCGGGTCTTACGCGATCAGCGCCGGCCGGGTCGAGACCTGCCCGGACGAGCATGACGCGGGCGGAGTTCTTGTCCCTGGGAGAGACGGTTCCGCACGCGGCGCACGTGTAGGTACGTTCAGACAGCGGCAATGCGTGCTTGGCTCTCGCGCCGCATCGTCCGCAGTCCTTGGTGGTATGCGCCGGATCCACAAGGTGGAGGACCCGACCGTGCTTGCGGGCCATGTTGATCAGCTCGCGCTCGGTGGCCGAGATGGCCGCGTCGGCCGCCTTGTGGTGGTCGCGGTCAGCATCCTTTCCAGAGTGGCCGGGGCGTACTCACGTACCCGACGCTGATCCGATTCCCCTCGGGCCCGAAGGCCATGGCATGCTCCAGTTACCAGGCGACCGGACCGGCGACGGACCGGTCTGCCCCCGCAGAGAGGAAACGATCATGAGCGCGGTGCGCGAGGGACTGCCCGAGGGCCGGTACGGCCGGTCGGCGGACGAGCGTGCGGACCGGAAGCTCAAGATCGTCGGGTCGGCGCTGGGTGTGGTGCTGCTGGGCGTGGTCGGCTGGATCGGCTGGGACTACGTCGCGGGGCAAAGCGTGAGCGCCGAGGTGATCAAGTTCCAGGTGATTTCGGACACCGAGGTGAAGGTGCACCTGGAGGTCCGCAAGGATGCCTCGGTCACCGGCGTCTGCACCCTGAGCTCCCAGGACGAGGGGCACGGCGAGGTGGGCCGCGCGGACTTCACCTTCGCCCAGCCCGAGGCACGGGTGGACGAGGTCGTCTCCCTGAAGACCACCGGCCGGGCCACGATGATCGAGCTGGTCGGCTGCCAGCCGGCAGCCGCCTCCGCTCACTGAGGCTTCGCGACGCGGCTCACGGGGCAAGAGCCCCTGGGGTCCTCCCCCTTTTCTTCCCGAATTGTTAGGCTCGTGGTTTCGTCCGCCGCTGGCGGCTTTGTAGTCCCCTGTACCGACGAGGAGCACCCGTGACCCAGACGAGCGAAAGCGTCACCTGGCTGACCCAGGCGGCGTACGACCAGCTGAAGGCGGAGCTGGACTACCTCTCTGGTCCTGCCCGCACGGAGATCGCCACGAAGATCGCAGCCGCCCGCGAGGAGGGCGACCTGCGGGAGAACGGCGGTTACCACGCCGCCAAGGAGGAGCAGGGCAAGCAGGAGCTCCGGGTCCGCCAGCTCACGCAGCTCCTGGAGAACGCCAAGGTCGGGACCGCGCCCGCGTCCGACGGCGTGGTGGCCCCGGGCACGCTCGTCAAGATCGCCTTCGACGGCGACGAGGACGACACCATGGAGTTCCTGCTGGCCTCGCGCGAGTACGCGTCCTCGGACTTCGAGACGTACTCCCCCCAGTCCCCGCTGGGCAGTGGCGTGCTGGGCAAGGCGATCGGCGAGGACGCCGAGTACGAGCTGCCGAACGGCAAGAAGGCCTCGGTCAAGGTCCTGGACGTCAAGCCCTTCACCGGCTGATCACCCTGGGTCACCCGCTGTTTCTGCTTTTTCTGCTTTTGCTGCTTTCCCGCTTGTGCAGCTTCACGCATGACGATGCCCGGCCGGGGTCTTCCCGGCCGGGCATCGTGCGTACGGGTCCCGCGTACGGGTCCTGCGTACGGGTCCCGCGCGGTCGGCGGGTCCTACGCGGTCGCCGAGCGGTACTTGCGGACCGCGAGGGTCCGGAAGACCACGATGATCAGCAGCGACCACAGGATGGACGCCATGACGGGGTGCTGCATCGGCCAGGCATCCGGTACCGGGTAACCCTCCGGGAGGTTGCCGAAGAGCTCGCGGGCGGCCTGGACGGTGGCGCTGAAGGGGTTCCACTCCGCGATGTGCCGCAGGAAGGCCGGCATGTTCTCGGAGGGGACGAAGGCGTTCGAGACGAACGTCAGCGGGAAGAGCCAGATCAGCCCGCCGGAGGTGGCCGCCTCGGGGGTGCGCACCGACAGGCCGATCAGGGCGCCGATCCAGGAGAAGGCGTAGCCGAGCAGGAGCAGCAGGCTGAAGCCGGCGAGGATCTCGCCGAAGCTCGTGTGGGTGCGCCAGCCGACGATCAGGGCCACGACCGCCAGGACGACGACGGTGAGCGCGGTCTGGACGAGGTCGGCCAGGGTGCGGCCGGTCAGGACCGCGCCGCGCGCCATGGGCAGGGAACGGAAGCGGTCGATCAGGCCCTTGTGCATGTCGTCCGCGATGCCGGCGCCCGCGCCGGCGGTGGCGAAGGTGACGGTCTGGGCGAAGATGCCGGCCATCAGGAACTCGCGGTAGGCGGCGGGCGAGGTGCTGCCGCCGACGCTGATGGAGCCGCCGAAGACGTAGCTGAAGAGCACGACGAACATGACGGGCTGGATCACGCCGAAGATGATCATCTCGGGGATCCTGGACATGCGGATCAGGTTCCGTTTGGCGATCACCAGCGAGTCGTTGACGCCCTGGACGAGGCCGCCGCGCGGGCGGGGTGCCGCGATGTCCCGGCCCGGAGCGGGGGTGCCGTGGCTGCCGGGGCTGCCCGGGTTCGGGGAGGTGAGGGTCACTTCGCCGTCTCCTTCCGGGCCGCCCTGCGGCCCTTGGCCTCGCTGACGGCCCCGTCGGCCGCGCCGTCGCCGTTCTCTTCCGCCGCCCGTTCGGCCGCGTGTCCGGTGAGGGAGATGAACACGTCGTCCAGGGTCGGGCGGCGCAGGGCTATGTCGTCGATCTCGATGCCCCGGCCGTCCAGCTCGCGGATGACCTCGGCGAGCAGCTTGGCGCCGCCCGACACCGGCACGGTCAGCTTGCGGGTGTGCTCCTCGACCGTGGCCTCGCCCTTGCCGAAGCCGGCGAGCACCTCGCGTGCGGTGGTGATGTGCTCGCGCTCGTGGACGACGACCTCCACGCGCTCGCCGCCGGTGCGGGCCTTGAGCTGGTCGGAGGTGCCGCGGGCGATGACCTTGCCGTGGTCGACCACGCAGATGTCGTGCGCGAGGTGGTCGGCCTCCTCCAGGTACTGGGTGGTGAGCAGCAGGGTGGTGCCGCCGGCGACCAGTTCCTGGATGATCCCCCACAACTGCTGGCGGTTGCGGGGGTCGAGTCCGGTGGTCGGCTCGTCCATGAACATCACGGGCGGGCTGACGACGAGGGCGGCCGCGAGGTCGAGGCGCCTGCGCATGCCGCCGGAGTACGTCTTGGCCGTGCGGTCGGCTGCGTCGCCGAGGTTGAAGCGTTCGAGGAGTTCGTCGGCCCGGACCTTCGCGGCCTTGGCCTTCATCTGGTAGAGCTGGCCGACCATCTGGAGGTTCTCGCGGCCGGTCAGGTACTCGTCGACGGCCGCGAACTGGCCGGACAGGCCGATGGCGCGCCGAACCTCGTTGGGGTGTTTGAGCACATCGACGCCGGCGACGACGGCCCTGCCGCTGTCGGGACGGAGGAGGGTGGTCAGGACGCGTACGGTCGTGGTCTTGCCCGCGCCGTTCGGGCCGAGCAGACCCAGGACGGTGCCTTCGGGGACATCGAGGTCCACGCCGTCCAGAGCCCGTACATCGCCGAAGGTCTTGACCAGACCTTCGGCGTAGATAGCGCCTGGCATAGGGATTCTCCCAGTGATCGTGATCGGGCCAGTAGAACCAGGGAATTCATGAGATTCAGGAGACTCAGGGCATTCAGTGCGTTTCTCTGCAGAACCCAGGAGCGCCGGTCGGGCCTGGCACGGCCGAACGGGGGATGCCGAGGCCGACGGCTAGTGCTGTGGCCGGAAAGGTTTGCCGGGTCGCGGCGTCCGGTGCATGGGGTCTCCCCAGGCCCGAAGGGCCGAGGGGAAGCATCGCAAGGCGGAGGACCGCGGCTCGTACTGGACGTACTTGCGCGGTCCGACAACGCCGCGAGGTGCCGTGCCGGGGGCCGTGACCCGGTGAACCTTTCCGGTCACAGCACTAGCTCATCACCTTGTACCCCGCGGCGTGCAGCGAACGCGCTACCTCGGCGCAGTGCTCCGGGCCCTTGGTCTCCAAGTGCAGCTCCACCTCCACCTCCGTGAGCCCCAGTCGCGGGTCGGTCCGTACGTGACTCACGTCCAACACGTTCGCATCCACCACTGACAACACCGCCAGGAGCCCGGCCAGGGCCCCGGGACGGTCGGCCACGCGCAGCCGCAGCGAGAGGTACCGGCCCGCCGCCGCCATGCCGTGGCGCAGGATCCGCTGGAGCAGCAGCGGGTCGACGTTCCCACCGGACAGGACGGCGACCACCGGGCCGCCGCCGTACAGTTCGGGCTCGCTCAGCAGGGCCGCGACCGTGCTGCACCCGGCCGGCTCGACCACCAGCTTCGCCCGCTCCAGACACAGCAGCAGAGCGCTGGAGAGGGCGTCCTCAGAGACCGTACGCACGTCGTCGAGGAGCTCGCCAATGATTTTGAACGGGATGTCGCCGGGGCGGCCGACCTTGATCCCGTCGGCCATCGTGTTCGGGGCGTCGATCGAGACCGGGTGCCCGACCTTGAGCGAGGGCGGGTACGCGGCCGCCCCCGCCGCCTGCACGCCGACGATCCGCACGTCCGGCCGCAGCGCCTTCACCGCGACCGCGATGCCGGCCGCGAGACCGCCGCCGCCGATCCCGACGAGGATGGTCCGCACCTCCGGGCACTGTTCCAGGATCTCCAGGCCCACCGTGCCCTGGCCCGCGATGATGTCGCGGTGGTCGAAGGGGTGGATGAACACCGCGCCGGTGCGGTCCGCGTAGTCCTGGGCGGCCGCGAGGGTCTCGTCGACGACCTGCCCGTGCATGCGCACCTCGGCGCCGTACTCCTGGGTCGCGGCCACCTTCGGCAGCGGGGCCCCGACCGGCATGAACACGGTCGAGCGGACACCGAGGAGGGAGGAGGCCAGCGCCACGCCCTGCGCGTGGTTGCCCGCGCTCGCCGCCACGACGCCGGCGGCGCGCTGCTCGGGGCGCAGGCCCGCGATGCGCACGTAGGCGCCGCGCAGCTTGAAGGAGCCGGTGCGCTGGAGGTTCTCGCACTTGAAGTGGACCGGGGAGCCGGTGAGCGAGGAGAGGTGCCGGCTGCCCTCCATCGCGGTGACCCTGGAGACGCCGGACAGCATCTTCTGAGCCCCCCGGATGTCGTCGAGGATGACCTGTGGGACGGGCTGGGGCACGCGGTAGTTCATGCCGCCAGTCTCGCAGCCGGCCCGCTGCGCGGCGCGTGCCAGCAGGCTGGGCCCCCATCCGACCCCGCGGGCACCCCCAGCCTTGCCGTCACCACCAGCCTTGCCTTGACCACCAGCCCCGTCGGCACCACCCAGCCCCGCCGGCACCACCAGCCTTGCCTTGACCACCAGCCCCACCGGCCCCACCCAGCCCCGTCCGGCACCACCAGCCTTGCCTTGACCACCAGCCCCACCGGCCCCACTCACCCCCGTCCGGCACCACCAGCCTTGCCTTGACCACCAGCCCCACCGGCCCCACCCAGCCCCGTCCGGCACCACCAGCCTTGCCTTGACCACCAGCCCCGCCGGCCCCGCCCAGCCCCGCCGGCACCACCAGCCTTGCCTTGACCACCAGCCCCGCCGGCCCCACCCAGCCCCGCCGGCGTTTGAGGCGCACCCACCCAGCCCCGCCGGCGTTTGAGGCGCACCCACCCAGCCCCGCCGGCGTTTGAGGCGCGGGGTCTGGGGCGGCGCCCCAGGAAACCCGGCTCCGCCGGGCACCGGGCTCCGCCCGGACCCTCCCCCAGCTACCGCTGGGAGGTGCCCCCTGCCTCAAACGCCGGCGAGGCTGAAGGGCAGAGCCCGGCGAGGCTAGATGGGGGCGGGGCGAAATCCGGCCATCCCGGGCGGCCCCAGGGACTCGCTCCTCACCCGCCGTATCAGTTGTCAAACGGGGCGTACGAGCCGCCGCACGGCCGCGTACTCTGTCCCCCATCCTTGTCGGACCCACGCGAAGAGAGCCCACGGCCATGCCTTCCACCCCGGCCAATTCCGACCTGCCCGCGGCGGCCGACGCGCCCGCCGGAGCCGGTCTCCTCGACGCGCTCCAGCACCAGGTGGCGGTCTTCGCCCGCCGCGCCGAGCAGACCCGCCTGGGCGGGGTGGGCCAGGCCCGCAACTCGATGGACCGCGCCGCCTACCTGCTGCTGAACCGGCTCGACCTGGAGGGCCCGATGGGCGTCAAGGCGCTCGCCGGCGGCATGGGAATCGACTCCTCCACGGTGACCCGGCAGGTCGCGCCGCTGGTCGACAGCGGTCTGGTCAAGCGGACCTCGCACCCCGAGGACGGGCGCGCCGTGGTGCTCGCGCTGTCCGCGCGCGGGCTGGCGCGGCTGGAGGAGGTGCGCTCCTCGCGGCGCGAGCTGATGGCCCGGGTGACGGAGGGCTGGAGCGAGGACGAGCGCGAATCCTTCACCGGGCTGCTGACGCGCTTCAACCTGTCGCTGTCGGAGCTGATGGCGTCCGTGGCCGAAGCCGGGCCCGCGTCCTGAGCGGAGTACGTCCGTCCTCTTGACCTGGGTGGTCCCGCTGCCCGCACTATGTGGACTATGCGGGTGGTTGATCAACAGGCGGGCTCCTACGCGGAGTTCGAGGCCTTCGTGGCGGGCGCGGCCGGGCGGCTCCTGCATGTCGCGGTGCTGCTCACCGGTGAACCGGAGCCGGCGCGCCGGCTGCTGGCGGGCGCACTGGCCCGTACGTACGCGAACTGGCGGCGCCTGCGCGGGGACGACCCGTACGACTTCACCCGCCAGGAGCTGTGCGCGGCCTTCGCGCGGACCGGGTCGCGCCACCAGGGGGGCAGCGGCCTGCTGGCACGGCTGAGCCCGCCGGAGCGGCTCGTCCTCGTCCTGCGGCTCTACGAAGGGGTCGCGGAGGAGGTCACGGCGGCGCAGCTGGGGCTGCCGGTCGAGCGGGTACGGGTGCTGTGCAACCGGGCCGTGGCCGCGCTGAGGTCCCGGGAGGCGGCGGCGTGAGCGGGATCCCGGACCGGAAGGAAGCCCAGGTCAGACAACTCCTGGAGGGCCCGTACCCAGTGGTCCCGGCGGGGCTCGCGGCGGGCGCGGCGGCCCGGGGGGACCGCCTGCTGCGCCGCCGCCGGGTGCTCCGCAGGTTCGGCTGGGCGGTGCTCTTCGCCGCAGCGGTGGCCTTCACGGTCTGGGCCTCCCTGACCCGCCCCTGGGCCGCGCCACCAAGCGGCATCTCCCCACCCCTGGAGGGCTGGTAGGAGTCCGACCGACTCCTGGCCCTGCCCGTCGATCGTGCGGGCTCACTCGGTGTCGATGTCCGCGTCACCCCCGTGCAAGAGGGAGGTCTCGATGTCCATGGCCTCCATGAATGCCCGCTCGCTCGCCTCCAAGAACTTCGCCCTCTCGGAGATGAACCCCTCGACGTTCTGGGAACGCAGGTGCCGCATCGCCTCGGCAGGGATTCCATGACTCTGGAGGAACGCATCCACGCCCTTTTCGTCCAGGGTGAACAGCGTGCTCCGGATCGATGCGCCTTCTCCTGTCGAGAGGATGAGGCGATTGGCCGGGTGCGAAACCATCGATGACTTGTGGGCGACATGCTGATAGGCCCCCGAATCGGCGACACGGAGCAGGTCGACCGGGTTCGCGTATTCGCCCGATGCCGTTCCTCTGCGGGGGAACGTTCTCAGCTCCCAGAGGATGAAGGCACGCACCCGCGCACTTCTCATGTCGAAACGGTTGGGGAACGGCCTGGCTACTTCCGCCACCCACGGCGCATCGCGGTCACCCTGGGCGAACAGCTTCATCTCCTGAAGCGCATTCTTCACCTGCGTACTGTTGGCTCCGGCGAAGAATCCCGACCACGACGTCCCCCAGAACCACCTCGTCAGTTCGCGGAGCTGTCCGGGAGAAGGGTCGCGGTTGTAGTGGAAGAAGGCAGTGAGCAGCACGATCTGCACCTGATAGGGCACGAGGCGAGCCAAGGGCACCGGAATCTCGTTCCTGAGGAAATGAACGGCGAGCCGAATGGCCCTGTCCGTATCTTCCACCGCGTCTGCCAGATGCCCCTGCACCCGACGTGCCAGGACGTCCCATCTGGCATCCAGGATGTCCTGTTCCCCGGAAACTGCCAGAATCGATCGGAAGACGGTGATGGACGTCACCTGGCCATATCCGAGGGGCGCTAGCCCCTCTCGGATGGAATCAATTCGCTCGGCCAGGCTCTCGCCGTCCGCCTGATATGCCAGAGCCGAGACCATCTGGTCCGGGGACATCGACTGACCACTGCTGTTCAGTCGCGAAAAAACCTCGACCGCATGCTGGAGATCTCCTCCCTTGAGCCTGATGACCGCCAACTGGAAGGATTTGATCCGGTGGGCAAGGGCTTCTGCCTCGTCAAGCAGCGGCTCCAGCTCATCCGGTTCCACGGCACCGGAGAGCTTCCGACCGTATGCCAGAAAATCCATCGTCCGAAGCACGGAACGCATGGGGAGATAATTCGGCGGCGGTTCGTCACCCTTCTTCCAATGCCTGAACTTATCAGCCCGGTCTTCCCGACCACTTAGCTCACGATAGATCTGCCACATCCACTCCCCCTGAGCCTCGGGATCATTACCAAGAGGACGCTTCGACAAGCTGCCGAAGAGCGTCGAGATCCGCTGATGGCCGTCGAGGAGATAGGCAACACCATCCTGGGGAGGGTCCGGAACAGCAATGTCCGCCAGCGCCTCCAGGCTCGGGATCGACGAGTTCGTCTCCCACACCAGCAGACTTCCGATGGGATATCCACGCTCAATACTGTCGAACAGTTTTAGCATTTGCTCGGGACGCCAAACAAATGGACGCTGAAACCTTGGAACGCGAAGCCGACCCGCCGCAATCTCGTTCAGAACTTGCTCCAGTAGCATGATCTGAGGATTTACGGTGATCGCTGCTTCAGATTCTGCCATCACTCCTCCTAAACTACACTCAGAATATTCTTTACGAGAATGCTCAACTCTTCGAGTACAGCAGCACCCAAAGTCTCGAAATCACGGGCAGTAAGCGCTCCCTTCTTCTCGCTCATGACCTTCAGGATGTTCCTCCCGAATCCCCCTTGAAGTCCGTCGATGGTCACGCGGTCGTGATCCTCGTACAGCTCCAACTGCTCCACGGGTACGACGGCAGGCTGGCCGGGGAGCTTCTTGAAGCCCGACTTCATGTCGTAGTGACCGCGCTGTTCCGGAGACAGCTTGCTCAGGTGAGTAAGCCTGCGCGAACTCTCCCGCCTCGGGCCGACCATCGACAGGATCCTGTTGGGCACGTAGTTCTCCGCCTCTCGCAGCTCCAGGACGTGGACCCTGACCCCCAGCTCAGAAATCCGGTCGGCCTTGACATGCGATCCGGTGCGCTGCCCGGGGATCATCCGGTCGCTGTCGAGGATGGCGCTCACACGCACAACGACCTTGTACTTGGAGGCAGCTTCAGCGGCTACCTTGGCCAGACTTCCGCCGCCGCCGTGCCTGATTTCGAGCCACCCTTCTTCGAGCGCCCTGCTCATGCGCCCCGCACCGAAGAACGCGGAAACCGTGCGGAGGAAATAGCCGTCCGATTCTTCGTCCTCGACGACAACGAGCGCAGGACGACAGAGATCGTGCGCGTACTCCTTGAGCTGCGCTGGCTCGATCTCGACCAGAGGCTCCTTCCCGGATGCCCCCAGCCACGAAGCCGCGACCATGCTCTTGGAAGCAAGTTCCAGGAAACTCTGCGCGAGTGTCGGCGCATGGTCCTGGAGGTACGCACCGACGGCGTCCACGGTCTCGGGTGTGACCTCCCACTCATGTCGCCCGTCCGAGACCGCACGTAAAATGTTCAAGATGTCCGTTAGGGACTCCGCGGAAACGAACACCTCTACCGGAAGACTTAGCCTCACCGAGTACCGCGCCTCTCCAACTGGGCCGAGGCCAATGCGCGAGTCTCTTCGTAGTCCTCGGAGAAAACACCCAGCGGCCAAAAGTCCAGACTTCCGTCCTGGGCGACGTTGATACGCCGGGCTCTGGAATGACCGCCGTCATGGTCAACGAAGTAAATCGCCACGCTCTCCGCAGGGGAGGCGCCTTCGGCGATCCGCCGCCGAAGCCTCAGAAGGAAGGTCTCGCTGTGCGTCTCGATGATGAAACGCACCCCGGAGCGCTGCGCTGCCGTCAGATACAGATCGGCCAGGGCCCCGTGTGCGGCCGGATGCAGATGTAGTTCAGGCTGCTCGACGATTTCCAGCACCGGCCGTTCCGGCAGGGTCAGGGCATCGATGGCGCGTTGGACGAAAATGGGGAGGACTTGGGCGACGCCCGTGCCGGCATCCGCAAGGTTGACTGCCAGCCCGTCATCCGCCTCCGATGTCAGGACGAGGGAATACATTCCGCCCTTCTCCACGACATCGAGCTTCCATCCGGGAAGGTTCCGCGCCAGGTCCTCATTTACCTGTCGCACCAGTTCGCCATGGTTGCGTGCGATATCGCTCGAAAGGATTCCAGCGGCGTTCTCCCCCGTGATACCCACATTTTCCGGCATCCTCGCCGGAAGGCGGTATCTGCGGTGCGGGCGTTCACGAAAAGGCCCGACATACCTGACGACGGGATAGCTCTCGCGCACTGCGTCGTACATCCGCGCCACGTGGGATTCCAGTGCAGCTGATTTTGCAGACGGTTCAGGAAAACCTCGTGGCAGGATCCCGTGAAAACTAACCTCAACCGATTCGAACCGCTCACCTTCATGAACGATGTCGTACCGTAGCGCACGGAGCGGCTCCTCGGGCACCCACGTCAGGTGCGTCCGGATGCCGTCCACTTCGATCTTCAGGTCGCTGACAACCTGCATCCGGAACTCATCGATGTTTTGAACGGTGGCTTCCAGTCCGATCACCGAACCCGAGACCGACTCGATCTCCAATTCGATGGAAATACTTCCATGCGGACGGTTCCCGTAGACGAGATCGGTGAACGATTCAAGGATGTCCTCACTCAGGACATCCAGGTCCAGCGGTGTCGGAGAGTCCGTGTGAACTCCCGTCCCGAGGACCAGGGGAGCCCGCGAAAGGGCACTCTTACCCGAGTTGTTCCGACCTAGGATGACGGTGAGCGGCCCCAGCTCGATATCCTCGCGATGAGCGAAGCACCGATAGTTAGTGAGAGCCATCCGCTTAAGTGACATACAGTCAGCCTAGCGGCGGATGCATGCACTTGGGCATGGGTCTCACATAGCGTGCGGACCGGGTGGGTGGGGCACCGAGCCGGCGCCTCACCCAGCCGGCCGCATGGCTTCAGCCCAGGGCCTGGGTCAGGTCGGCCAGGAGGTCGTCGGCGTTTTCGATGCCGACCGACAGGCGGACCAGGTCAGCCGGGACCTCAAGGGCCGAGCCGGCCACCGACGCGTGCGTCATCCGGCCCGGGTGCTCGATCAGGGACTCGACGCCGCCCAGCGACTCCCCGAGGGTGAACAGCTTCGCGCGGTTGCAGACCTCCACCGCCGCCTCCTCCCCACCGGCGACCTGGAAGGAGACCATGCCGCCGAAGTTCCGCATCTGCTTGGCGGCCACCTCGTGCCCCGGGTGCTCCGGCAGCCCCGGGTACAGGACGCGCGTCACCTTGGGGTGGCGGGTCAGCAGGTCGACGACCTTGCCCGCGTTCTCCGCGTGCCGGTCCATGCGTACGGCCAGGGTCTTGATGCCCCGCAGCACGATCCAGGAGTCGAAGGGCCCGGCCACCGCGCCCATCGCGTTCTGGTGGTAGGCCAGTTCTTCGCCCAGCGCCGCGTCCGCCGTCACCAGCGCGCCGCCGACCACGTCGGAGTGCCCGCCCATGTACTTGGTCAGCGAGTGCACGACCACGTCCGCGCCCAGCGCCAGGGGCTGCTGGAGGTACGGCGAGGCGAAGGTGTTGTCCACGACCAGCTTGGCGCCGGCCGTCCGCGCGATGTCGGCGACGACGGCGATGTCGGTGATGCCGAGCAGCGGGTTGGAGGGGGTCTCGACCCAGATGACCTTCGTCTTCGGGGTGAGGGCGGCCCGTACGGACTCCGCGTTCGAGGTGTCGGCCACCGACCACTCCACGCCCCAGCGGGAGACGACCTTCGCGAAGAGGCGGAAGGTGCCGCCGTACGCGTCGTTCGGGATGACCACGTGGTCGCCCGGAGAGAGCAGGGTGCGCAGCAGGCAGTCCTCGGCGGCGAGGCCGGACGCGAAGGCGAGCCCGCGTCGGCCGCCCTCCAGCGCCGCGAGGTTCTCCTCCAGCGCGGTACGGGTCGGGTTGGCGCTGCGGCTGTACTCGTAACCGCCGCGGAGTCCTCCGACCCCGTCCTGCTTGTACGTGGAAACCTGGTAGATCGGCGGTACGACCGCGCCGGTCAGCGGGTCCGCCGTGTTGCCCGCGTGGATCGCGCGGGTCTCGAAGCTCTGGTGCTCGTGGCTGTCGTCGCTCATGGGCAGATGCTATGCCCAGCCCCGGGTCCGCTCCCCTATCCGCTCCCCTATCCGCTCCCCTATTGGCCTGCTGCCCCCTCGGTCTGGTTCGCTGGAGGCATGGAGATTCTGTGGTTCGTGTTCGCGATGCTCATGATCGTGTTCATCGTCGGTCCGTACATCCGGCGCAGGCGCGGCGGCATCCGCCTGGTCGCGCCGGGCAGCCCTGACGCCGCCGACCCGGCGACCTACGGATTCGACCGGCAGGAGGATCTCGACATCCGGATCCCCGGGCCCGACCCGGACCTGATGGACGCCCTCGACAACGTGCAGCGCACCGGCCAGTGGCAGGCGGCCTCGCAGCTGCTCGCCGGAACCCCGCGGGAGGGCGAGCGGCGCTGGCAGCGGGTACAGGCCTTCGGCGGGGCGGCGGCGCTGGAGCTCGTGGCGCAGCCGGGAGTGGGCGCGCAGTGGCTGAAGGCGTGGCGGCTGGAGGCGGAGAAGGACGCCGGCGGCGCGCAGGTGCACGCGGAGCTGCTGGTGCAGCAGGCGTGGCGGCACTCGGGCGGGGTCGGGTCCACCGATCACCGGATCATCCTGGAGGAGGCCCGGGAGGCGTGCCGCAAGGCCGCGCTGCTGGCGCCGGGGGATCCGGTCCCGTACATCACGGAACTGGCGGTCGCCCGCGGTCTGGCCTACTCGGAGGCGGAGTTCGACGAGCTGTGGGCGAAGGTCATCGACCGGGCGCCCGAGCACATGGGCGCGCACATCGCGGCGCTGCACTACTGGTGCGCGAAGTGGCACGGCTCGCGGGAGAAGGCCGACGCCTTCTCGCACGCGGCGGCGGCCCGCGCCCCGCAGGGCTCGCTGCTGGCGGCGCTGCCGTTGTTCGCCCTGTACGAGAACCTGCCGGACGTCATCCTGAGCGGCGGCTTCTACCAGAGCGCGGCGGTGACGCGGGCGGTGGAGGGCGCGCTCTACGCGGTGCACACGGCGCGGCAGGACGACCCGATGCTGGCGCACGTACGGCACCTGCTGCTGCTGTTCCTGGTCAACATGGAGCGCTGGGCGGAGGCTATGGAGCAGGTGCGGCACGTGGACGGGTACGTGGGCGCGCTGCCGTGGTCGGCCTCGGCGGACCCGGCGGAGCAGTACGCGGTGTACCGGGCCCTGGCGGTGGCGGGCTACGAGGCGAACGGCGGCTCTCCGGCGACACTGCCGCGGTAGCCCTCTGGGCGGGTCGGCTGGTGCGGTTCGGCGGCCCGGCCCGGGCTTCGGACGGGCCCGGCCGGGAATCCCGGCCCGGCTCCGGCCGTTGAGGGGGTACCGAAGGAGGCGAACCATGTTCTCGTACCGCCGTACGCCCGAGCTGCCGACCCGCGAGGAGGCCCTGACGGGCCGCGCGGAGGCGCTCTTCACCCTTCCCGAGAAGCACACCGTGCTGGGCAACCCGCTGTCCGGCCCGTATCCCGCGTACCTCGAAGTGGCCGACTTCGGGCTGGGCTGTTTCTGGGGCGCGGAGCGGAAGTTCTGGCAGACCCCCGGGGTGTGGACCACGCTGGCCGGGTACCAGGGCGGCTTCACCGAGAATCCGACCTACGAGGAGGTCTGCTCGGGTCTGACCGGCCACACCGAGGTCGTCCGTGTGGTCTTCGATCCGTCGCAGGTCTCCTACGCGACCCTGCTCAAGCTGTTCTGGGAGTCCCACGACCCCACCCAGGGCTTCCGCCAGGGCAATGACGTCGGCACCCAGTACCGCTCGGCGCTCTACACCCACTCCCCCGCCCAGCAGGCGACGGCGGAGGCCTCCCGCACGGCCTACCAGCAGGTCCTGACCTCCTCGGGCTACGGCGAGATCACCACGGCCGTCCTCCCGGCGGCGGACCGCCCCTTCTGGCCCGCGGAAGCCCACCACCAGCAGTACCTGGACAAGAACCCGGGCGGCTACTGCGGCATCGGCGGCACGGGCGTCTCCTGCCCGATCGGCGTGGCCGCGGCGGAGTGAGCGCACCAGCGGCGGAGCCCGGCGGCGCGGCGCGGACCACCCTTTCGGATGGGGGCTCGGCCGTTCCGCTGGGTACGCTGGCGCCGGTGCCCAGCATCTCGCCCATGGGAGCAACCGTGACCACGTCCGCAGCGGGGCAGCCGCTCATCCCGCAGCCGCCCGCCACCGTGACCGCGCTGCGGCAGGCCGTCGCGCAGATCTCCCCGGCGGCCCTGCCCGCTTTCACCCGCGAGCTGGACCAGGCTGCGGACCAGTCCCGACAGGGCTCCGACCTGGCTCCCTTGCGCCGGTTCATCGCGCAATGGGCGGCGTACGTGCACATCCAGCGCCAGCCGCATCTCGCATCGGAGCTGCGGCGGCTGCTTCCGAGATCGGCCGACTCCTCGACGCCGCCCACGCGGCCCTCGCAAAGCCCCAGCAGTGAGCACCGGCTGGCACTGGGAGTACGACCTGGCCGGCATGGAGATTGACCTCGGCGATCGTTCCGCCGTTCGACGCGCTGTAGCGGAAGGGCCGCGGCGGCGGGTCAGGCGACCGACGCGTGGCCGCGACCCAGGAGGTGTGCGGCGCTGGGTCAGATCGTCGAGGTGTCGATCACGAAGCGGTAGCGGACGTCGCTCGTCAGGACCCGCTCGTACGCCTCGTTGATCTGGTCGGCGCTGATCAGCTCGATCTCCGAGCCGAGGCCGCGCTCGGCGCAGAAGTCCAGCATCTCCTGGGTTTCGGCGATCCCGCCGATCATCGAGCCGGCGAGGGTCTTGCGGCCGTCGATGACGGAGAAGAGGTTGAGGGAGACCGGTTCCTCCGGGGCGCCGACGTTCACCAGTGCGCCGTCGACCTTCAGCAGGCCCAGGTACGCGTCCAGGCCGAGCGGCGCGGAGACGGTGGACAGGATCAGGTCGAAGCTGCCGGCCAGCTCCTCGAAGGTGGCCTCGTCGCTGGTGGCGTGGAAGTGGGAGGCGCCCAGCTTCAGGCCGTGCTCCTTCTTGCGCAGGGACTGGGACAGGACGGTGACCTCCGCGCCCAGGGCCGCCGCGATCTTCACGCCCATGTGGCCGAGGCCGCCGAGGCCGACGACGGCGACCTTCTTGCCGGGGCCCGCCTGCCAGTGCTTCAGCGGGGAGTAGAGGGTGATGCCCGCGCACAGCAGCGGGGCGGCGACGTCCAGGGCGAGGCCGTCGGGGATGCGGACGGTGTAGTTCTCGTCGACGACGAGGTGGGTGGAGTAACCCCCGTACGTGGGATCGCCGTTCCTGTCGAGGGCGTTGTAGGTGCCGGTCGCGCCCTTGACGCAGAACTGCTCCTGTCCGCGCAGGCAGTACTCGCACGCGCGGCAGGAGTCGACGAAGCAGCCGACGCCCACCCGGTCCCCCACGGCGAACTTGGTGACGCCCGGCCCCACTTCGGTGACCACACCGGCGATCTCGTGGCCGGGGACCATGGGGTAGATGCCCTCGCGCCAGCCGTCGCGCACCTGGTGGATGTCGGAGTGGCAGATGCCCGCGTACTTGATGTCGATGAGGACGTCGTGCTCGCCGACCGGGCGCCGCGGGACGGTGGTGCGCTCCAGCGGGGCCCTGGGGGCGGGGGCGGCGTAGGCGGCGACCTGGGTCACGGAGGTGAGGGAGGTCAGGGAGGTGCCGGGGGTGGCGGAGGTGGCGGAGGTGGCGGACATGGGGGGGGCTCCTCAAGCGGTGACATCGGTCTGCGGTGGGAACCACGGTGCCCGTCCGTCGGGCGTCCACCCAGCCACCTGTCCTGCCTAGGACTGGCCAACCTACCCCTGGCGGGGTCAGGCTTCCGCCCGCGTCGCGGCGGGCCGCCGAGGAATACTGACGCCATGGACCAGCTTGATCAGCGTGCCGAGCTCGGCGAGTTCCTCCGCTCCCGCCGCGCACGCCTGCGCCCCGAGGACGTGGGCCTGCGCGACTACGGGCGCCGTCGGCGCGTGCCCGGGCTGCGCCGCGAGGAACTGGCGCAGCTGGCCGGGGTGTCGGCCGCGTACTACACCCGGCTGGAGCAGGGCGGCGGGCACAACGTGTCCGTGGAGGTGCTGGACGCGATCGCCCGGGCGCTGCGGCTGGACGGGACGGAGCAGGCGCACCTGATGCACCTGGCGCGGCCGACTCCGCGCAGGCGCCGCCAGAGCCACCGCCCCCAGCAGGTCCGGCCGGAGCTGCGGACGCTGCTGGACGCGATGGACGGCGTACCGGCGTACCTGGTGGGGCGTCGGCTGGACATCATCGGCTGGAACCGGCTGGCGGCCGCCGTGTTCGGGGACTTCGGGGCGCTGCCGGCGCAGGAGCGGAACCTGGCGCGACTGGTGTTCCTCGAACCGGCGACGGCGGAGCTCTACGCCGACTGGGAGTGCCGGGGCTGCGAGGTGGTGAGCAACCTTCGGCTGTACGCGGGGCGCCACCCGGACGACGAGCAGCTGGTGGCGCTGGTCGGGGAGCTGTCGGTGAAGAACGAGGAGTTCCGGCGGCTGTGGGCGGCGCACACGGTGGCGGACAAGGCGCACGGGGTGAAGCTGCTGCACCATCCGCTGGTGGGCGACCTGACGCTCTCGTTCGAGACGCTGACCCTGCCGGACGACCCGGAGCAGTCGCTGGTCACCTTCCACGCGGCGCCGGGGTCCCCGTCCGCGGACGCCCTGCGCCTGCTGGCCTCCTGGGACGCGCAGCCGCCGGCGCAGCCGACCGCGCAGCCGACCGCGCAGCAGCGAGTGCAGCAGCGAGTGCAGCCGCAAGCGCAGCCAACCGCGCGGTCGGCGGCCGACGTCCCGGACCCCGCTACAGCTTGAGCTGGAAGTACGCCGCGTCGCGCGCGCGGCGGTAACCCAGGGACTCGTTCACCGCGCGCATCGGGATGTTCCCGTCCGCCACCGTCGTGGCGATGTGCCGCAGCGCCGGATACCGCTCGGCGGCCTCCGCCGCCATGCGCAGTTTCACGGCGCGGCCCAGGCCCCGGCCGCGGTGGGCGGGGACGACCGCCGTGTCGTACTGGAGGGCCCGCGGACCGGTGGGGTCCGGGAGGACGAGCTCGGTGTACGCCGCCACCTCGCCCGTCGCGGTCACCGCCGCGACCGTGGTCAGCTCCCCGCCCCGGTCGAGGATCAGCTGCTCCACGGCGTGCAGCCGCTGCGCCGTCCAGGCCGGGAGCTGCGCCTCCATGTCCCCGCTCGGCGCGTCCTCCATCGCCCCGTGCGCCACGGCGGCGGCCGGCGCCCAGGCGTCGGGTACCAGGCCGTGCCAGGTCACGAGCTCGTACCCGGGGGTGGCCGGGACCGGCGCGGGCCCGTCGGCGGGGAGTTCCTGTTCGTACCAGGCCATCGGCAGGACGTTCTCGAAGCCGAGGGACTCCGCGAACGCCTGGCCCGGACCGCCCAGGTCCACCAGGGTCTCGACCGAGGTCCGGCCCTGCGCGAGCAGTTCCTCGCGGACCCGCTCCCACAGGGCGGTGCCTACGCCCCGCCGCCGCGCCCGCGGACGTACGGTCAGCACGTCCAGGAACGCGGTGTGCGTGTTGCCCTCCTCCGTGAAGAGGATCAGACCCGCTACGCCCGCGCATTCGCCGGCGCCCGTGCCCGCGTCCGCGCCCTCACCCATGCCCTCGTCCGTGCCCTCGTCCGTGCCCTCGTCCGCCGTCCAGAGCACGGCCCGGCCGCGCGCGGACGGTACGCGCAGCCGTCCGGCGACCTCCACCCGGGCGGGCGCGGGCAGCCGCGGCAGATCGGTGGCCCCGGCGGCGGTCAGGACGGCCAGCCAGGCGTCCACCTCGGTGTCGGACGGGGGCGGAGTGAGGGTGTTGATCTTCATGCTCTCGACCCTAGACGGGCCCCCGGCCGCCGTTGAGCGGTTTTCGGTCACCGTCGGCCGGCAGACGAACGGCGGGGAGCCCGTAAGGGTTCCCCGCCGTTCGGTTCACGCGTCGTGTCAGGCGGCCGCGCCGGCCTTCCACTCGGCCCAGCTCATGTTCCAGCCGTTGAGGCCGTTGTCCGGCTTGATGGTCTTGTCCGGGGAGTTGACCACGGTGACCACGTCGCCGATGAGCGAGTTGTCGAAGAACCACGCGCCGGGCTGGCTCGGGTCGTTCGCGCCCTTGGCGTCGTTCAGGCCGACACAGCCGTGGCTGGTGTTCACACTGCCGAAGATCGAGTCCGCTCCCCAGTAGTTGCCGTGGATGAAGGTGCCGGAGGTGGACAGCCGCATGGCGTGCGGGACGTCCTTGATGTCGTACTCGCCCTTGCCCTCTTCGTTCTTGAAGCCGACGGTGGAGCCGTCCATCCGCGTCTCCTTGAACTTCTCGGAGATCACCATCTGGCCGTTGTACGTCGGGGTCGCCGGGGAGCCCGCCGAGATCGGGATGGTCTTGATGACCGCGCCGTCCCGGGTGACCGTCATCTTCTTCGACTTCGCGTCGACCGTGGAGACCTGGCTGCGGCCGACCTTGAAGGTGACCGTCTTGCTCTGGACGCCCTGGACGCCGGGAGCGCCCTGGACGCCCTCCAGCGCCAGCTTCAGCGTGACGGTGGAGTTCGCCTGCCAGTACTGCTCCGGGCGGAAGTCCAGCCGCTGGGCGCTGAACCAGTGGCCGACGACTTCCTGGCCACTGCTGGAGGAGACCGAGATGGCCGCCTGGACGGCCTTCTTGTCCTTGATCGGCTTGTTGAAGGTGATCGAGACGGGCATGCCCACGCCGACCGTCTGGCCCTCGTCCGGGATGAACGAGCCGACGAAGCTGTTCTCCGGGGAGACGGTGGTGAAGGAGACGTTCTCGTGCGCCTCGCGGCCGTCGGCGTCCTTCGCCGTCGCCGACAGGGCGTACTTCGTGGAGCGCTTCAGCGCGGCGTCGGGCTTCCAGCTCTTGCCGTCGGCGGCGATCTTGCCGGCCACGGCCGTGCCCTCGCTGGTCTTCAGCTCGACCTGCGTGAGCGTGCCGTCGCTGACGGCGACGTTGGCCGCGTCGTTGAGGCCGACGTTGGTGGCGCCGTCCTTGGGTGTGATGGTTATTCGGGCCTTCGAGGTGTCCTTGGCCGCCGCCGCGTCGACCTCCGCCTGGGACTTGCTGGCCTCGCCGTTGCCCTTCGGCTTGCCGCCGCCCCCGTCGTTGCACGCCGAGAGCATCAGTACACCGCCGAGCACGGCGGATATGGCCACCATGGACCTTCTCCGCCGCTTGCTGTCCGTCCTCACACGCCACTCCATCGTTGCCGGAAACCCCGGGGCTGCCGTCCCGGGGTCGGGCCGGGCAGGGGGACGCGCCCCCTGCCTCGCCTTGACAACGCGTTAACGTCGCTGGCCGGTTCCACATTCCGTTCGGATGTGGGCCACCACACGGTCAGGCGTTGTCGGGTTCTTCGTCGAAGTCCCCATCTTCCTCGTCGAGGTCCCACTCCATCGACTCGGGGTCGTATTCGACCGGCTCGCTGCTCCAGGAGGCCTGGGCCAGCTCCACGCCGGGGATCTCCGCGACCAGGTCAGTGGGGTCGACGAGGTAGGCGAGGGCCTCCGACTCGTCCTCCCGGACGGCGGACTCGGCGTGGCCGCGTTCCTCGTCCGGCATGAACTCGTCGGCCTTGATGTGCGCGAGTGCGGCTCCGGTGAGTGCCTGGGCGTCCGGCACCTCCAGCACCAAATCCACCCGAAGTCGTACGTATCGTGATGTCTCAGAAGGGTTCATACGACGGAGCGTAAGCCCGCAGAACCCCTGACTTTCCCACGACCCGCCCCTTTCCGTAGCATCACCGCACACGGCCAATTCACTGCTGCCACAAGGGGGATCGCACCGTGTCCGCACGCCGACCGCTGCTCACCGCTCTCGGAGCGACCACCCTCCTCGCCGCCCTGTGGTTCGTGCCCTCGGCGGGCGCCACCTCACCAGGGGCCGCGGAGAGCCGTTCCGGTGTGCCCGCGGGCGCGAACACCGCGGAGACGGCCACCGGTGCCACCGCTACCGACGGCGCCACCGATACCGACGGCGCCGCCGGGACGGTCACGGGGACGGCCTCCGCCAAGGCCGGGCAGGGGCAGCCCCTCGCGCTCGCCGACACCGGCTCCGTCGACACCACCCCCTACCTCCTGGGCGGCACGCTCTGCCTCGGCCTCGGGGCCGGTTTCGTGGCCTTCTCGGTCCGCCGCTCGCACTCCCTGTGAAGCGGGAAGGGCCGCCCCGGGGAGAGATCCCGGGGCGGCCCTTCGCCGCGACACCACCGCCTGACGCGCCTGCCGTCAGGCCAGCGGGCCCGTCACCGGCTCCACCGCGGCGAGCAGGGCACCCGTACGGATGAACTCCTCGGCGGCGGCCAGGTCGGGGGCGAGGAAACGATCCGGCCCGGGCCCCTGCACGCCCGCCGCGCGGGCGGCCGCGATCGCGGCCCGGCTGGCCGGGGCCGGGGTGAGCCCGTGGCGCAGCTCTATGGCCCGGGTGGCCGCGTACAGCTCGATCGCGATGATCTTGGTCAGGTTGTCCACGGCGGTACGCAGCTTGCGCGCGGCCGACCAGCCCATCGAGACGTGGTCCTCCTGCATGGCGGAGGAGGGGATCGAGTCGGCCGAGGCCGGCACCGCGAGCCGCTTCATCTCACTGACCAGGGCGGCCTGCGTGTACTGGGCGATCATCAGCCCGGAGTCCACGCCGGCGTCCTCCGCGAGGAACGGGGGCAGGCCGTGCGAGCGGTTCTTGTCGAGCAGCCGGTCGGTGCGCCGCTCGGTGATGGAACCGAGGTCGGCGGCGGCGATGGCGAGGAAGTCCAGCACGTAGGCGACCGGGGCCCCGTGGAAGTTGCCGTTGGACTCCACGCGCCCGTCCGGAAGCACCACCGGGTTGTCGACGGCGGCGGCCAGCTCGCGGGAGGCCACGAGGGCGGCGTGCGCCATGGTGTCGCGGCCCGCGCCGGCGACCTGGGGGGCGCAGCGCACGGAGTAGGCGTCCTGCACGCGCGGGGCGGACTCCTCCTGGAAGTGCCCGGTCAGCCCGGAGCCCTTCAGCACGGCGGCCATGTTGGCGGCGGAGGCACCCTGTCCGGGGTGTGGGCGGATGGCGTGCAGCTCGGGCTGGAGGACCTTCTCCGTGCCGAGCAGCGCCTCCAGGGTGAGCGCGGCGGTGATGTCGGCGCAGGTGTAGAGCCTGCCGAGGTCGGCGAGGGCCATGACCAGCATGCCGAGCATGCCGTCGGTGCCGTTGAGGAGGGCGAGGCCCTCCTTCTCGCGGAGCTCGACCGGGGTGATCCCGGCTTCGGCGAGCAGTTCACCGGCGGGGCGGACGGTCCCGTCCGGGCCCTCGGCGTCGCCCTCGCCCATGAGCGCGAGCGCGCAGTGGGACAGCGGCGCGAGGTCGCCGGAGCAGCCGAGGGAGCCGTACTCGTGGACCACGGGGGTGATTCCGGCGTTGAGCACGTCGGCCATGGTCTGGGCGACGGAGGGCCGTACGCCGGTGTGCCCGGAGGCGACGGTCTTGAGCCGGAGGAACATCAGCGCGCGGACCACCTCCCGCTCGACGCGCGGGCCCATGCCGGCGGCGTGCGAGCGGACGATGTTGCGCTGGAGCTGGGCGCGCAGCTCGGGACTGATGTGCCGGGAGGCGAGGGCGCCGAACCCGGTGGACACCCCGTAGACGGGCTCGGGCTTGGCGGCGAGGGCGTCGACGATCTCGCGGGCGCGGGCGAGCGCGTCGAGCGCCTCGCCGGACAGCTCGACCCGCGCGTTGCCGCGGGCGACGGCGATGACGTCCTCGGCAGTGGTCCCGGACGTCCCCACCACGACAGTGTGCATATCCATATTCAGCACCCTACGGATTGAATCGCGTTATGTCACTAGGTGAACCTGTCACGATCACGCGGCACGAGGACCCCTTACGGCGGCAGCCGCCCCGGCCAGGGGGGCGGGGCGCCCGACCGACCCCGGCTGCGCGGGGCTGCGCGGGCGCTGCCCACACCCGCGCCTCAAACTCCCCCGTCCGGGGGAACCCCTGGCGGGGCTGGAATTCCCCCTGCGGGCAATCCAGCCGCACCTGGCGGCTGACGGCAGCCAATGCCAGCCCGCCGGCGATTGAGGCGCGGGGTGCGGGGCGGAGCCCCGGGATCTGACGGGCGGGCGTACGGCCCAACGAGCCCCCAGCCCGTCGGCGTGTGAGGCGCGGGGCCCGGGGCGGAGCCCCGGGAGGCCGCGGCGGGGTCACGGCCGCCCCCGGAAGCGGCGGCGTTCGCCGGAGGCGGCTTCGGCGGCGGCGTCCGCGAGCCGGACCACCGCGGTGTCCCGCCCGGCCACCACCGGCCCGGCCGAGCGCGCGGCCTTCGCCTTGTACTGGGCGGCGTCCGCCAGCCGGAACAGCCGCCGGGAGGACTTCACCGGCCCGATCGGGTCGCCGGTGGAGGCCACCCCGCAGGCCACGCCCTCACCGAGGTCCAGCCCGGCGGCCCGGACGCACAGCTCCTCGGTGACCCGTACCACCTCGTCCGCCGTCGGGCCGACCCCGACCAGGCAGAACTCGTCGCCGCCCAGGCGCGCCACCAGCGCGCCGGGCAGCATGGCCCCGCACAGGCTCAGCACCGACCCGAACCGCTCCAGCAGCCGGTCGCCCATGGCGTGGCCGAGGGTGTCGTTGACCTTCTTCAACCCGTTCAGGTCGCAGACGACGAGGCTGACCACCGCCCCGGTCCGCCGGTGCTCCTCCAGCGCCTCGTCGAGCCGCATGTCGACCGCCCGCCGGTTCGCGAGCCCGGTCAGCGGATCCGTGAAGGCCAGCCGCCGGGCCTCCTCCAGCCGCTCGTTCTGGGCGAGACCGGCCGCGACCACGGCGGCGAGCACGGTGGCGAACTCGGCGTCCTCCTCGTCGAAGTCGGGCAGCCCCTCGTCCCGGGCGACGTACAGCTCGCCCCAGGCCCGCCCGCTGAGCACGATGGGCGCGACCACGCAGGTCCCGCGGCCGCGGCGGCGCAGGGCCGCTCCGCGCCGCCCCGGCCGGTCGCCGACGGCGCTCTCGACCCAGGCGTGCGGGCCGCCGCCGCCCACCCAGCGCTCGTGCAGGAACTCGGTGATCTCGGGGAAGTCGTGTACGGGGTAGGACTCGTCCTCGGGGAACTCCTCCTCCCCCGCCCGCAGCTCGCCCTCGTTCACGAGCACCCGCAGGCACCCCCGCTCGCGCTCCCACGCGGAGATCGCGGCGAACGAGCCGTCCATCGCCACGCGCGCCCCCCGCGCGGCCGCCCGCACACTGTCCCGCGGCGCGCACGCCGCGGCCATCGCCTGCGCGAGGCCCACCACGGCTCGTAGCCGCCCGTCAACTCCCATCACCCCAGGTTAGGGAGTTTCGTCCGATTTAGTACTACTTGACGCGGCAGCGCTCGGCCTCGCCGGCGAGGGAGGCGGGGCTAGGGGGTGTCCGGCGGATCAGGGTCGGATAGCCCGGGTCGTCTGGCGCCGTGCATTGCAAGGCGGAGGAGGGAGTCCATACGGAGCATCGACGACCGACGACAACGCGGCAAGGCGCGGTGCCAGGCGGCCCGGGCCCGGCCATGATCCGCCGGACACCCTCTAGTAGGGCCGTCGGGCGGCGGGGCGGGGGCGGCGGGGCAGCGGCGGGAGCGGCGAGGCCGGAGCGGGACTACTCCCCCGGCCAGTTCGGCTTGCGCTTCTCGTTGAAGGCCGCCACGCCCTCGGCCCGGTCCCCGGAGAAAGCCACCGTCCGCCAGGCCGCGTCCTCGATCTCCAGCCCGGCCGCCAGGTCCATCCCGTGACCCAGCCGCAGCGCGCGCTTGGCCGCCCGCAGCCCCACGGGCGAGTTCGCCGCCATCCGCCCGGCCAGGGCCAGGGCCTCGGCCGTGTCCTGCCCCGCCGGGACCACCGAGTCCACCAGGCCCAGGGACAGCGCCTCGGCCGCCTCCACCCGGCGCGCCGTGAAGATCAGCTCGGCCGCCCGCGCCGCACCCACCCGGCGCGGCAGCAGCTGCGTACCCCCGCCGCCCGGGATGACGCCCACCGAGACCTCGGGCAGGCCGACCACCGCGGTCTCGTCGGCGACGATCACATCGCAGGCCAGGGCCAGCTCGAAACCGCCGCCCAGCGCGAAACCATGCACGGCCGCGACCGTCGGCATCGGCAGCTCCAGCACGCCCCCGTACGCCCCGCGCGTGGTCGGCCGCTGCCGCACCAGCTCGGCGTCCGACAGTGAGTTCCGCTCCTTGAGGTCGGCCCCGACGCAGAAGGCCCGCTCGGCGGCGGAGGAGAGCACGACGACCCGTACCGACGGGTCCGCGGCCAGCTCGGCACAGGCCGCCCCGATGGCCCGGGCCATGTCCGTCGACACCGCGTTCATCGCCTTCGGGCGGTCCAGCACCAGCTCGACGACCCCGTCGTCACCATGCCGACGTACCGAAACGAACTCCGACTCCACAGACACAGGACCCTCCCGGTTAACGAGCGTTACCCCGGGATCCTAGGGGGTGGCGAGCAGACCGGGCCAGAGCTCACGGCCCCTGGCCGCAGCGCCCGGCCAACCGCCCGACATCCGGAGCCCGGCCCGCCGCCCGCCGCCCGCGGCGTCCCGAGCCGGCCCGCCCTAGGTCGTGTCGTCAAAGTCCCGTCTGGCTGGCGGGGCCTGGCACGCACGCTCGCCGCGTTGTCGTCGGTCGCCGACGCTCCGCGTCGACTCCCTCCTCCGCCTTGCGATCGCACGCACCAGGCCCCGCCAGCCCCGCCCTCCGGGCGGCCGACGCTACTTTGACGACACTCCCTAGCCGGCGCCCGCTGCTCGCTTGCGCCGGGTCAGTGACCAGGGCTCCACGACACCCAGCCCGCGCACCGGCCGCTGCCACATCGGCTGAAGGGCGAACCGGTAGGCCGCACCTTCGTCGGGCGCCGCCTCCGCCTCCTTCTCCGACACCGGCGCCGCCCCGGTCCGGGCGAGCTCCTCGGCCATCGCCCCGTCCACCAGCACCGCGTCCTTCGGCGCTATCGACGTCAGCCGGCTCGCCAGGTTCACCGTGGTCCCGAAGACGTCGCCCATCCGGGTCGTCACCGTGCCGAAGGCGATCCCGACCCGCAGCTCGGGCATCTGCGCGTCGAGCTCCATCGTCTCGATCAGCCGCAGCGCGATCTCCGCCGCCGTCGCCGCGTCGTCGGCGGCGTACAGCACCTCATCGCCCAGCGTCTTGATCAGCCGGCCGCCGTGCGCGGCCACCAGGTCCGCCGCGGTCGTCTCGAAGGACTCGACCAGCTCTCCGAGCTCCTCCTCCTCCAGCCGCCGCGTGAGGCGGGTGAAGCCCACCAGGTCGGCGAAGCCCACCGCGAGCCGCCGGTCGACCATCTCGTCGTCGTCCGCGACCTGCACCACCCGCCCGGTGGCGGCCGCCAGCTGGCGCCGCCACACGTAGACGAGGAACTCCTCCAGTTCGGGCAGCAGCAGCTCCACCAGGGGGTACGTGACCTCCGTACGGGTCATCCCCGGCTCCGGCGGCTCCGTCAGCCCCTCCAGGAACGAGTCGATCTGCCACTCCGCCAGCCGCGCCGTGGTCTGCCCGGTGGACCGCGCCACCTGCACCGCCATCGGCTCGGACAGCAGCCCGGCCTCCACCAGACCGGCGAGCCGGCGCAGCGCCAGTACGTCGGCCTCCGTCAGCGCCTTGGCCTGCCCGATGTCGGCGAAGCCCATGGCCCGCCAGAACCGGGAGGCGAGCTCCATCGACACGCCGGCGCTCCGGGCGGCCTGGAAGGGCGTGTACCGGCGCTCGGCACCGAGGATCAGCTGCTCCAGCCGGATGGCGAGAGGATCCGCCGTCGGCTGGACCGTGTGATCGACCTCGTGGTGCGGGGTGTGCTGGTCGCGGCCGATCGGAGTGACCGGACCGGACCCGGAGCCTCCGGAACCGCCCGGGCCGCCGGAGCCGGCGGACGCGCTGGACGTAGAGTCGTCGACGGTCAAGGGCCGCCTCCTGTCCATTCCGTGCGCACTGCCCTGCCGAACCGGTTGATCACGACGAGCACCGGGATCGCCTAAACCATACGGCAGGTGTGCCGTAGCTCACTCCCCCTGGCCCACTTCCGGCCCCCGCCCGGTGCGGGGCGCGGGTCCGGGGCCGGGACCCGGACCCGCCGGACCCGGAACCGGACCCGTGCCGCGTCAGTGCACGGACCGCAGGTGGACGACGTCGCCCGCCCCCACCGCCTCGTGCTGCCCTTCGGCCGTACGGATCACCAGGCGGCCATCGGTGTCCACCGCTTCGGCCGTTCCGGTGAGGGTGCGGCCGCCCGGGAGCTCCGCGCGGACGTGGCGGCCGAGGGTCGCGCAGCCCGCCGCGTAGGTCTCCTGGAGGCCGCTGGCCGCGGGGTCGCCGCCCGAGGCGCGCCAGTTCCCGTACCACTCCTCCAGGGACCGCAGTACGGCCCTCAGCAGCGGGTCCCGGTCGGTCACGGCGGCCTTGGCCAGCGCCAGCGATCCGGCGCCCGGTACCGGCAGCTCGTCCTCGGTGAGGGAGACGTTGAGCCCGATCCCGATGACCACGCCGTCTTCGACCCGCTCGGAGAGGATCCCGCCGGTCTTGCGCTCCTCCCCCTCCACGCTGACCAGCAGGTCGTTGGGCCACTTGAGGGCGGTGTCCACGCCCGCCGCCCGGGACAGCCCGGTCGCGGTGGCCACGCCGGCCAGCAGGGTCAGCCAGCCCCACCGCTCCTGCGGCACGGCGTCGCCCGGCTTGAGCAGGACGGAGAAGAACAGCCCGGACCGGGCCGGCGCGACCCAGCTCCGGTCCAGCCGGCCGCGTCCGGCGCTCTGCTCCTCGGCGACGAGCACGGCTCCCTCGGGCAGCTGCGCCGCCCGGGCGGCGAGATCGGTGTTGGTGGACCCGGTGGTCGCGACCACCTCCAGGGAGGTCCACAGCCCGTCCCCGGTGACGAGGGCCCGCTGAAGCGCGGCGGCATTGAGGGGCGGCCGGTCCAGGTTCGACCAGCGACCCGCGGAAGCACCTGCTGAGGCATCTGATGGCGTCATGCAACCCACAGTAGGTGTGTCAAACGCCGCACTGCCGAGCGCCATGCCCGCCGATACGCTACGCACGAGTAGCCAGCAGTAGTCAATCAATTGACCAGGCAGTTGACACCACGCAGGGAGCCGCGACCCCGATGTCACATCCGTCAGAGCCGATCGACATGCACACCACCGCGGGCAAGATCGCGGATCTGCAGCGCCGCATCGACGAAGCCACCCACGCCGGATCCGCGCGTGCCGTGGAGAAGCAGCACGCCAAGGGCAAGCTGACGGCGCGTGAGCGGGTGGCCCTGCTGCTGGACGAGGGTTCCTTCGTCGAGCTGGACGAGTTCGCCCGGCACCGCTCCACCAGCTTCGGGCTGGAGAAGACCCGGCCCTACGGCGACGGCGTCGTCACCGGCTACGGCACGGTGGACGGCCGTCCGGTGGCCGTGTTCTCGCAGGACTTCACCGTCTTCGGCGGCGCCCTCGGCGAGGTCTACGGCCAGAAGATCATCAAGGTGATGGACTTCGCGCTGAAGACCGGCTGCCCGGTCGTCGGCATCAACGACTCCGGTGGCGCCCGTATCCAGGAGGGCGTCAGCGCGCTGGGCATGTACGGGGAGATCTTCCGCCGCAACGTCCACGCGTCGGGCGTGATCCCGCAGATCAGCCTGGTCGTCGGGCCCTGTGCGGGAGGCGCCGTCTACTCCCCCGCCATCACCGACTTCACGGTCATGGTCGACCAGACCTCGCACATGTTCATCACCGGCCCGGACGTCATCAAGACGGTCACCGGCGAGGACGTCGGCTTCGAGGAGCTGGGCGGGGCGCGCACGCACAACAGCACGTCCGGCGTCGCGCACCACATGGCGGGCGACGAGAAGGACGCCATCGAGTACGTGAAGTCGCTCCTCGCGTACCTGCCGTCGAACAACCTCTCCGAGCCGCCCGCCTTCCCGGAGGACGCGGACACCGAGGTCTCCGACATCGACCGCGAGCTCGACGTGCTGATCCCGGACAGCGCGAACCAGCCGTACGACATGCACACCGTGATCGAGCACGTACTGGACGACGCGGAGTTCCTGGAGACGCAGTCGCTCTTCGCGCCGAACATCCTGACCGGATTCGGCCGGGTCGAGGGCCACCCGGTGGGCGTCGTCGCCAACCAGCCGATGCAGTTCGCCGGCTGCCTGGACATCAACGCCTCCGAGAAGGCGGCGCGCTTCGTCCGGACCTGCGACGCCTTCAACATCCCGGTGCTGACCTTCGTGGACGTGCCGGGCTTCCTGCCGGGCACGGACCAGGAGTACAACGGAATCATCCGGCGCGGCGCGAAGCTGATCTACGCGTACGCCGAGGCCACCGTCCCCCTGATCACGGTCATCACCCGCAAGGCCTTCGGCGGCGCGTACGACGTCATGGGCTCCAAGCACCTCGGCGCGGACCTGAACCTGGCCTGGCCGACCGCGCAGATCGCCGTCATGGGCGCGCAGGGCGCGGTGAACATCCTGCACCGCAGGACCATCGCGGAGGCGGATGATGTGGAGGAGACCCGGGCCCGGCTCATCACCGAGTACGAGGACGCGCTGCTGAACCCGTACACGGCCGCCGAGCGGGGTTACATCGACGCGGTGACCATGCCGTCCGAGACCCGGGCGCACGTGGTGAAGGGGCTGCGGCAGCTGCGCACCAAGCGGGAGTCCCTGCCGCCGAAGAAGCACGGCAACATCCCCCTCTAGCCCCTCCAGGAGGTCTCTGTGGTGATCAAGGTCGTCAGGGGCAACCCGACCCCGGAGGAGCTGGCCGCCGCACTGGCGGTGGTCCAAGCGCGCGCGGCGGTGCTGGCTTCGGCACCGTCGGGCGCCCCGCCGGTCGCGGACGAGTGGTCGACGCCGGCCCGGGTGGCACGGCGGCGCCGGCTGCAGCCGGGGCCGCGGGCCTGGGGCCGTACGTACTGGCCCGGGTAGCCAAGATGGTGTGAACGGAGGGTGGCGCCTGAGTACGGGTACTCAGGCGCCACACCCGTCTCCGGGGACAGGATCGGAGCATGCTCTGGTCCGATCCGAAGAACGAGCCGCCCAAGGACATGCGCGACGCGCAGGCGATGATCCGGCGGCTGAGCGTGGTGCTCGCCCTCGCCATGCTCGTGGTGGTGTACGTCCTGGGCGTGGGCCACTTCTAGGCTGTTTCTAGGCTGTCCGGGCGGTGTCAGGGCTTTCAGGCCATTTCCCGAGGGGTCCGGCGCCGCGCCTACGATGGCCACCATGACTGCCACACCTCAGCCCCCGAACGCGCGCAAGCTCGTCCTCGCGTCCGCCTCCCCCGCCCGGCTGAACCTGCTGCGGCAGGCCGGGCTCGCCCCGCACGTGATCGTCAGCGGTTTCGACGAGGACACCCTGGACCACGACGAGCCGGCCGCTCTGGCCCTGGCGCTGGCCGAGGCGAAGGCTGCCGTCGTGGCGGCCCTGGACGAGGCCGCGGGCGCCCTGGTGATCGGCTGCGACTCGGTGCTGGAGCTGGACGGTGAGGCGCTGGGCAAGCCCGCGGACGCCGAGGAGGCCACCGCGCGCTGGAAGGCGATGCGCGGACGGGCGGGCGTACTGCGCACCGGGCACTGCGTGATCGACACGGTGGACGGCCGTCAGGTCTCGGCCACGGCGTCCACGACGGTCCGCTTCGGTGAGCCGACGGACGCGGAGATCGCGGCGTACGTGGCGAGCGGCGAGCCGCTGCACGTGGCGGGGGCGTTCACCCTGGACGGGCTGTCGGCGCCGTTCATCGACGGCATCGACGGGGATCACGGCAACGTGATCGGCCTGTCGATGCCGCTGCTGCGCTCCCTGCTGGGCGAACTGGGCGTGTCCATCACGGACCTGTGGGCTTGAGCTCCCCGAACGGCGGCGGCGGTGGAGGCGCCGGCGCGTCTCCGTCCCCGTCGCTGCCGCTGCCGCCGGCACCGTCGCCGTCCTGCCGGGCGGCGTAGAGCGTCAGGGTCAGCACGAGCAGGCACAGGATCAGCGTCGTCGCGGCGAAGGCGGCCCAGCCGACCAGGCCGACGGCGAGGGTGCCGAGCACGCCGTGGACGACGGCGGCGGTGACGAGCACGACGCGGGCGAAGCGGCCCGGGGGCCGGTCGCCGAGCGCGGCGACGGCGGCGAGCACGGCGCACAGCAGGAGGAAGGCGCCCATGCCCGCCCCCATGGCGTAGGTCGCCTTGGACATGACGTCCGGATCGCTGCCCGCGATGGACATCGACTGGTTCGCCGTGGTCTTGCCCAGCACGATGTGGACGAGCACGAGTACGGCCGCTTCCACGACAAGTACGATCGCGGCCAGTCCGGCCACGAGTCTTCGCAGCACGACGTCCCCACCCCCCACGCGTCACAAGCCTGTTCGACGCCTGGAGGCTACTAACGGGTAGAGCAGCGGGCAAGACGTCCGTCCACCCCGGTTCGGCGGAACGTCGACACTCCGTCAACTCACCTTTGCAGGACAGCCGATGGCTCACGGACGGCTCAACTCCCCGAGTTCCGGCACGAAATGTGATCCATCTCCCAACCCCGTCCCCTATGGGACGACTTGGTACTTATGCACCGGATACCGGTTGGTAGGTTCTTCTTGATCGACCGGGGGGCGATCTTGCAAATGGGGAAATTTGCACAGCTCCTCGGCGACCTCTTTTGTCTGACCAACAGAAGTCTTCGGGGAGTTCGACCACATGAACATGAAGACCGCCCTGCGCGGCGCTCTGGCCACCGCCACCTTCGCGGCGCTCGGCTTCGCCGCGCCGCAGGCCGCCGTCGCCGCCACGCCCGGCCCTGACGTCAGCGTGTCGGCCAGGGCCTCGGCGTCCACCAAGGCCCTCGTCGCCGCTCAGCCGGCCGTGGCCCGCGCGGCCGGGAACATCTGCGGCGCCGGCTACACCAAGATCCTGCTCGCCGAGCGGCTGCCCGACGCCCGCCGCTACGCGACCGTCTACGTCTACACCAACGGCAAGGAGACCGGCCCGCTGATCTACGACCAGCCGACCTGCGCCGTGCTCCACAACGAGACCGGCTCGGCCCAGTCCATGGGCGTCCGCCTGAAGGACAACTACACCTCCACCCCGGACACCCAGGACTTCGGTACGTACACCACCTACGCGGGTCCCGTGTACCAGAACAAGGGCTATTGCGGCCACGTGTACTCGTACATGAAGAAGGCGGGCAAGGTCGTCGTCGACCACACCCGCGTCGTCGGTTCCTGCAACTAGCAGCCGCCGTACGGGATGACGCGCGCATCCACCCCTCCCTCTTCCCTCTTCACCGCGAGAGAGCGACGTGTGAACCGCAACGAACTGAGGCGTGCACGGATACCCGTGACCGCCGTCCTCGCCATGGCCTTGGCCGCCGGGGTGTCCACCCAGGCGTACTCGGCCCCCGCCCCCGTGCCGGACAACGCGGCCGAGGGCTGGAGCAGCCCCGCCGGCGATCCCGGCACACCTCCCGGAGGCAAGCCCACGTCCGTCCCCGAGAAGGACCGGACCGCGACCCTCGGCAAGGACTACAAGCAGTCCAAGGACACCGCGTGGACCACGTCCGGTGACGGCACCGGATTCCACCTGCTGACCGCCGGCGAGAAGGACGGCTACCAGTGGCGCACCGCCGCGACCCTGGCCGAGGTCGGCTTCGACACCGACACGTGGATCGGTAACGCCTGCCTGACCGAATCGGGCAAGTACGCCGCCGTGGCCTACGCGCCGCGCACCTTCACCAACAAGCCCGACCTGATGACGCACGGCGCGTTCACCGCCGTGGTCGACATCGCCTCCGGCGCCGTGACCAAGCTCCCGTTCCAGGCGACGCTCGGCTACTTCTCGCCCGGCTGCGGCCAGGGCGACGACGTGGTCTTCACCGCGCTGACCGACGACACGGCCAAGGAACAGCAGACGCGCCTGGTCACGGTCGACGCGGCCGGCGGCAAGGTCCGCGAGAACCACACGCTGCCCGGCCAGATCACCTCCGCGATCCCCGTGGACGACGGCATCGCCGCGGCCCGCGGGAACCGGATCGTGAAGATCAAGGGCGACCGGGTCAGCGAGGTGGCGACCACCACGTCCACCCCGTTCCAGCTGATGGCCGACGCGGCCGGCGGTGTCACGTACATCGACCGCACCGCGCCCGGCGGCAAGAAGGACACCGCCGCCGTGAACCGGCTGGACGCCAAGGCGCTCACCGGCGAGAGGGCCAAGCCCGACGCCGAGCCGCAGACCGTCGCGACCGGTGGTCTCACCAAGTTCGACCTGGCGCGCACCCCCGGCGGATCCGTCTACATCACCGGGAAGGCGGACAGCGCCAAGAAGCTGCCGCCGGTGGTGAAGAACCCCGGCGGCATCAGCAAGGGCGCCCGCGTCTCCTCCGACGGCGGCGCCGTGGTCACGAGCACCTGGGCGGACGGCAAGGACTCCCGGATCCGTCCCGAGGAAGCGCTGACCGAGCGGACCGTACGCACCAGCCTGCGGGCCCTCGACACCGGCAAGAGCGTCACCCTCGACGCCCCGCCGGCGGCCGAGCGGATCGGCGGCGAGGCCTCCGCGCGCGCCGGCCTGGAGCCCAGCCCCGTCCTGAAGGCCGCCGCCGCGGCGCCGCAGAACGACACGGTCGACGCCGACCGGTACTGCTCGGTGCCCCGCAACGACCCGAAGAAGCAGGCCTTCCAGCCCACGCCCCGGCAGATCGAATGGGCGGTCAACCAGGCCGTCATCGGCAAGCTGAACAAGGGCGCCACCCGCTCGGCGAACTGGAAGAACACCGGCATGTCGGGGTACGCCCCGCAGACCCTGTTCCCGCTCCAGACCCTCGCCGGCGACCCCAACGGCGCCACTGACCGCGAGGACGAGTGGCACGTTCCCTCCTCGGTGATGCTCGGCATCACCGCGCAGGAGTCGAACATGTGGCAGGCCACCCGCTACGCCGTCCCGGGCGTGACGGCGAACTCGCTGGTCGGCAGTTTCTACGGCGTCAAGTACGCCTCGAACGGCAGCCAGCAGGACCCGTGGGCCATCGACTGGGAGGAGGCCGACTGCGGTTACGGCGTCGCCCAGGTGACCGACGGCATGCGCAAGCACGGCCACGAGAAGAAGGGCGAGGTGCCCAAGACCGTCGTCCAGCAGGAGGCCATCGCCCTCGACTACGCGGCCAACATCGCGGCCGGCGTGAACATCCTCATCGAGAAGTGGAACTCCACCCGCAAGGACGGGATGATCATCAATGATGGTCATCCCCGGTACATCGAGAACTGGACGTACGCCCTGTGGACGTACAACACCGGGTACCACCCGAAGTCGACCGCGGGTAGCAACAGCGGCAAGTGGGGCGTCGGCTGGACGAACAACCCGGCCAACCCCCTCTGGAAGGAGAACCGCACCCCCTTCCTGGAGAACGGCGCGGGCGGCGACGACTACCAGCACGCCTCGCACCCGCAGGACTGGCCGTACCAGGAGAAGGTGATCGGCTGGGCCGCCCGCCCGATCGCGGCCCTGTTCAAGCCGGGTGACATCCAGGCCGGCTTCAAGGGCGCGTGGTGGACCAAGCCCGCCTACCGCACCCAGGCCAAGCCGCCGATCAACCTGTTCTGCGAAGCGTCCAACAACTGCGACCCGTCGAAGATCGGCACGGGCGCGTCCAACCAGACCGGCAAGGGCCCCTGCCTGCTGCCGGGCGACCCGGACGACAAGAACCCGCTCTACCTGAAGTGCTGGTACAACAAGCCGGCCAAGTGGAAGGACTGCAAGAACGGGGAGTGCGGGGTCGCGATCCACCGGTTCAACGACACCTACCCCGAGCAGCCCGACGAGAACTCCTACGCGCCGCGGTGCACCACCGGTCTGCCGTCCGGCACGTACATCGTCGACGACCTGCCCAGCGGCACCGTCCCGGCGGGATCGGCCACGAGGTCGTGCGGAAGCGTCTCCTCGGCCGGCACGTTCAAGTTCGACTTCAAGGAGTCCGGCGGCAAGTACCCCGGCAAGATCGACCTGCACCAGATCGGCGGCGCCTACGGGAACCACTTCTGGTTCTCCCACACCCGCACCACGATCGGGAACCCCGACGGCGAGCGCATGCGCACCACGGGTACGTGGACGCTGAACAAGCCCGACCGCGGCTGGATGCGCGTCTACGTGCACATCCCCGACCACGGCGCCCACACCCGCCAGGCCACCTACTACATCGGCGGCACGGACTCCAAGAGCCCGGTCCGCGTGCAGGGCCAGCGGCTGCTGGAGAACAAGTGGGTCGACCTCGGCGTCTTCAACTTCACCGGAACGCCGACGGTGAGGCTCGACACCCACACGCAGGACGGCGACGGCAGCGAGGACATCGCGTGGGACTCGGTCGGTTTCCAGCCGCTCGGGGCCAAGCCGAAGAACATGATCGTCGCGATGGGCGACTCGTACTCCTCCGGTGAGGGTGCCTCCGCCTCCGGCGGTGGCGACTACTACCGCGACACCAACTTCTACGACAAGACGCAGAAGTACTCCAAGAACGCCTGCCACCGCTCCAAGCACGCCTGGTCCCGCCAGGCCACCCTGCCCGGCTACACGAAGTCCATCGGCGCCATGGCCGACAGCCTCGACCCGAACATGGACTACCACCTGATCGCCTGCTCGGGCGCCCGCTCGTACAACGTGATCAGCAAGGCGCAGAACGGCGAGGTGGCCCAGCTGCAGAAGGGTTACCTGGACCAGCACACCACCCTCGTCACCCTCTCCATCGGCGGCAACGACGCCCGCTTCACCGACATCATCAAGAAGTGCGTGCTGCCGGCGCTGCTGAACTGCAACGCCAACTCGATCGGGAACATCAACCCCAGCAACGGGGACGACGAGCCCGGCGAGACCGGCAGGCTGGAGGACTGGGCGCCGAAGTGGCTCAAGGAATCCGTCCGGCCGAACATCGTCGCGACCCTGAAGATGATCCACGACAGGGCCCCGAACGCGAAGGTCGTCCTGATGGGCTACCCGCCGCTGCTGGAGAAGGACGGCTCCTGCGTCGTCAACATGGAGAAGACCGAGGGGCAGTGGCTCAACAAGGTCGCCGACAACCTCACCGCCGAGATGGCGGGGGCGGCGGCGGACGCGAAGAGCCAGTACGGCGTCGACGCCTACTTCTCCGACCCGACGAACGATTTCAAGGGCAAGGCCATCTGCGGCGACCCCGAGCAGATCCACAACATCGTCATGGACAAGGTGGAGTCCGACGAGGGTCAGCCCACGTCGGCGCAGTCCTTCCACCCGAAGGTGGGCGGCGCCCGCCTGTACGCCAACTCGCTCGAGGACACCCTCAAGCAGATGAAGTGACCGACGGCGGCTGACGGCCCTGGGGGGGGGGGGGGGGGGGGGAGGGGGGGGGGGGGGGGGGTGGGGGGGGGGGGCCCCCCCCCCCCCCCCCCCAGGGCCCCGTGCCCCGTGCCGCGGGGGGCCCGAGTATCCGTACTCGTGCCCCCCGCGGCCGTTTCCCGAAAGGCTGCGATCCATGAAAGACCCCCGCACGGGGCGCACCGTCAAGGGGGCCTGCGTCACGGCGGCGGCCCTCGCGGTCTGCCACCTGCTGCTCAGCGCCGGCCTCGCGGCCACCCGCGACGCGGAGCGCGCGAACCCCGACGTGATGTTCGCCGGGACGGTCGAGTACCTCGGCACGCTCGTGGTGTGCGTCGTGGGCATGCCGCTGCTGCTGTGGGCGGGCATGCGGCTCCTGGGCGAGACGGGCAACCATCCGCTGGTGATCTTCGGCGGTATCGTGTGGTTCTTCGTCGTGGGCCTCAATGTCGACCATCTGCATTACACGCCCGGCGCGCTGCTGCCCGTCTGGGCCGTGGTGGGCCACGTCGCCGCGGGTACGGTGTTGTCCCGGTTCGCCCTGCGGGACGCCGGGGCTACCAATCAGTAAACAAGGGGACAACTCCTCTCACGCCAGCAAAGAAAATATGGGCCGTTCGTAGGGACTCGACAAAGAATCACCCGGGGCCGCTGACCGGGGGGACAGAGACCTTGGATACATGACGGGGTTACTGTGCAGTCGGGGATCCCCCTGACCTGGGGCGCCACAAGGGTTCTCCGGCGGATCGGGCCTCGCATCACACTCTGTGTGGGCAAGCTCACCACCGGGGAAGGGTCGTAAGGCCGTGTGGGCTGTCCCTAAACTCAGCTTGTTTCAAGGAGGGAGCCATCGTGCGCAAGGTGCTCATCGCCAACCGTGGCGAAATCGCTGTCCGCGTTGCTCGGGCCTGCCGGGACGCCGGGATCGCGAGCGTAGCCGTCTACGCCGATCCGGACCGGGACGCTCTGCACGTCCGCGCGGCCGACGAAGCTTTCGCGTTGGGCGGTGACACCCCGGCCGCCAGCTACCTGGACATCTCCAAGGTCCTCCAGGCCGCAGCCGACTCCGGTGCGGACGCCATCCATCCCGGATACGGCTTCCTCTCCGAGAACGCCGACTTCGCCCAGGCCGTGATCGACGCGGGCCTGACCTGGATCGGTCCGCCGCCGCAGGCCATCCGTGACCTCGGCGACAAGGTGGCCGCCCGTCACATCGCCCAGCGCGCCGGTGCGCCGCTCGTCGCCGGTACGCCGGACCCGGTCTCCGGGGCCGACGAGGTCGTCGCCTTCGCCAAGGAGCACGGCCTGCCGATCGCGATCAAGGCCGCCTTCGGCGGTGGCGGTCGCGGCCTGAAGGTCGCCCGCACCCTCGAAGAGGTGCCGGAGCTGTACGACTCCGCCGTCCGCGAGGCCGTCGCCGCCTTCGGGCGCGGCGAGTGCTTCGTCGAGCGCTACCTCGACAAGCCGCGCCACGTCGAGACCCAGTGCCTGGCCGACTCGCACGGCAACGTCGTCGTCGTGTCGACCCGTGACTGCTCCCTCCAGCGCCGCCACCAGAAGCTGGTCGAGGAGGCTCCCGCGCCGTTCCTGACGGACGCCCAGAACGCCGAGCTGTACGCGGCGTCCAAGGCGATCCTCAAGGAGGCCGGCTACGTCGGCGCCGGAACCGTCGAGTTCCTCGTCGCCGCCGACGGCCTCATCTCCTTCCTGGAGGTCAACACCCGCCTCCAGGTCGAGCACCCGGTCACCGAGGAGGTCTCCGGCATCGACCTGGTGCGCGAGATGTTCCGCATCGCCGACGGCGAGGAACTGGGCTACGGCGACCCGGTCCTGCGCGGTCACTCCATCGAGTTCCGCATCAACGGCGAGGACCCCGGCCGCGGCTTCCTCCCGGCCCCCGGCACGGTGACGAAGTTCGCCCCGCCGACCGGCCCGGGCGTCCGCCTCGACGCGGGCGTCGAGTCCGGCTCCGTGATCGGCCCGGCCTGGGACTCCCTGCTGGCCAAGCTCATCGTCACCGGCGCCACCCGCGAACAGGCCCTCCAGCGCGCCGCCCGCGCCCTCGCCGAGTTCGAGGTCGAGGGCATGGCCACCGCCATTCCCTTCCACCGCGCCGTCGTCGCCGACCCCGCCTTCGCCCCCGCGGAGGGACCCTTCACGGTCCACACCCGCTGGATCGAGACCGAGTTCGTGAACGAGATCCCGGCGTTCGTGGCCCCGGCCGCGGAGGACACCGAGGAGGAGCCGGGCCGCGAGACGGTGGTCGTCGAGGTCGGCGGCAAGCGCCTCGAGGTCTCGCTGCCGTCGTCCCTGGGCATGACCCTGGCCCGCACGGCCGCCGCGGGTGGCGCGAAGCCGAAGCGCCGCGCGGCCAAGAAGTCCGGCCCGGCCGCCTCCGGTGACACGCTCGCTTCCCCGATGCAGGGCACGATCGTCAAGGTCGCGGTCGAGGAGGGCCAGCAGGTCACCGAGGGCGAACTGGTCGTCGTACTCGAGGCCATGAAGATGGAGCAGCCGCTGAACGCGCACCGCTCCGGCACGATCGTCGGCCTCACGGCCGAGGTCGGCGCCTCCGTCACCTCGGGCGCCACCATCTGCGAGATCAAGGACTGACGTCCGAGAACGCCAAGGCCCCGCCCGGTTCACCACCGGGCGGGGCCTCGCCCTTTCACGATTCAGCCCCGCCGGCGCTTGAGGCGCGCTCTCCAGCCTCGCCGGCGTTTGAGGCGCGGGGGTCTGGGGGCAGCGCCCCCAGCAGCCGGCCCGCAGGGGCTATCGGCGCCGCATGTCCGCGACCCGCGCCCGCTCGGCCTGCTGCTCCAGCATCCCGCCGGGGGCGCTCCGCAACTGGGCGGTGGGCCCCCCACGCCTCTGCACGGGCACCGGAGACTCCCGCCGCGGCCGCCGCGCCACCATGCCGTCACCGCCACCACCGCCGGAGGCCACCGCGCCGGCCACGGTGATCTGCACGCCCTGATCCGCCAGCGCCTGCAACTCCGTACCCGCCCGGTCGTCGTGCGGCGGCGGCTCGTCCGTCACCAGCCGCGTCATCACGTCGGTCGGCACGGTCTGGAACATCGTGTCGGTGCCGAGCTTCGTGTGGTCGGCCAGCACCACCACCTCCGCCGCCGCCTGCACCAGCGCCCGGTCCACGCTCGCGGAGAGCATGTTGGACGTGGACAGCCCGCGCTCGGCGGTCAGACCGCTCCCCGACAGGAAGGCCCGGGACACCCGCAGTCCCTGGAGGGACTGTTCGGCTCCGCTTCCCACGAGGGCGTAGTTCGACCCGCGCAGGGTGCCGCCGGTCATCACCACCTCCACCCGGTTCGCATGGGCCAGGGCCTGCGCGACGAGCAGCGAGTTGGTGACGACGGTCAGTCCGGGCACGCGGGCGAGCCGGCGGGCCAGCTCCTGCGTCGTGGTGCCCGCGCCGACGACGACGGCCTCGCCCTCTTCCACGAGGCCGGCCGCGACATCGGCAATGGCGGTCTTCTCCGCCGTCGCGAGATGGGACTTTTGCGGAAAGCCGGACTCCCGCGTGAAACCGCCCGGCAAGACCGCACCGCCGTGCCGGCGGTCGAGGAGTCCTTCTGCCTCCAGTGCCCGCACGTCCCGCCGTACGGTCACTTCGGAGGTCTGGACGACGCGGGCGAGCTCCCGGAGCGATACCGCTCCGTTGGCCCGCACCATTTCGAGGATCAATTGGCGACGTTCTGCAGCGAACACGAAACTGACAGTAACCCCAACGACCGTCTGCTTTCAGCTCTTTGCGCCGGAATACCGAAGTTGTCCATAAGGCGGGGCGACTAGTGGTATACGCGACCCGAGACTTGGGTGAACGTCTCGCCACGAACCGGTGCCCCGCCCCAAACCCCTTACGGCATGCGGCGGTTAGCGGGGCTCAGGCCTCGGCGCCGGCCTTCCGCGTGTGCAGCTGGCGTGCCACCTCGGCGATCGAACCCGACAGCGAGGGGTACACCGTGAACGCGTTTGCGATCTGCTCGACCGTCAGGTTGTTGTCGACCGCGATCGAGATGGGGTGGATCAGCTCGCTCGCGCGCGGGGAGACGACCACACCGCCGACGACGATGCCGGTGCCCGGGCGGCAGAACAGCTTCACGAAGCCGTCCCGGATGCCCTGCATCTTGGCGCGCGGGTTGCGCAGCAGCGGGAGCTTCACCACGCGGGCGTCGATCTTGCCGGCGTCCACGTCCGCCTGGGTGTAACCGACGGTGGCGATCTCGGGGTCGGTGAAGACGTTCGAGGACACCGTCTTCAGGTTCAGCGGAGCCACCGCGTCACCCAGGAAGTGGTACATCGCGATGCGTCCCTGCATCGCCGCGACCGACGCGAGCGCGAAGACGCCCGTGACGTCACCGGCGGCGTACACGCCGGGCGCGGAGGTCCTGGACACCTTGTCGGTCCAGATGTGCCCGGACTCCTTGAGCCGGACCCCGGACTCCTCCAGGTTCATGTCCTTGGTGTTCGGGATCGCGCCGACCGCCATCAGGCAGTGCGTACCGGTCAGGACGCGGCCGTCGGAGAGGGTGACCTCGACCCGGTCGCCCACCCGTTTGGCCGACTCGGCGCGGGAGCGGCCGACGACGTTCATGCCGCGGCGCCGGAAGACGTCCTCCAGGACGGCGGCGGCGTCGGGGTCCTCGCCGGGCAGCACGCGGTCGCGGGAGGACACGAGGGTCACCCGGGACCCGAGGGCCTGGTACGCGCCGGCGAACTCGGCGCCGGTCACACCGGAGCCGACCACGATGAGCTCCTCGGGGAGCTCGTCCAGGTCGTAGACCTGGGTCCAGTTCAGGATCCGCTCGCCGTCGGGCATCGCGTCCGGGATCTCGCGGGGGTGCCCGCCGGTCGCGATCAGTACGGCGTCCGCGGTCAGGATCGTCTCGGATCCGTCGGCGGCGGTGACGATGACGTCCCGGGTGCCGTCGATGCCCTGCGGCCCGCCGAGCTTGCCGCGGCCGCGCACCACGCGGGCGCCGGCCCGGGTGACGGAGGCGGTGATGTCATGCGACTGGGCGAGCGCGAGGCGCTTGACGCGCCGGTTCACCTTGCCGAGGTCCACGCCGACGACGCGCGCGGCCTGCTCGATGTGCGGGGTGTCGTCCGCGACGACGATGCCGAGCTCCTCGTACGAGGAGTCGAAGGTCGTCATCACCTCGGCGGTCGCGATCAGAGTCTTGGAGGGTACGCAGTCGGTCAGGACCGAGGCCCCGCCCAGACCGTCGCAGTCCACGACGGTCACCTCCGCGCCGAGCTGGGCCCCTACCAGCGCAGCCTCATACCCGCCGGGTCCGCCGCCGATGATCACGATCCGGGTCACGAAAAGTCCGCCTCACGTCTACCCGGCCGGCTGCCGCCCCGGCCGGTGTTCCGGGGGGTCTCCCCGGGGGATGCATTCCGTGCCCCATTGTCCCGCACGCTTCAAGGTGCTTCGCGCCCGGTCCCGCCATCCGGGCACGCGGCCACGGCCACCCCTCCCGTACCCTCGACCTCATGTCGCTCTACGCCGCGTACGCCGGCAACCTCGACCCGCGGCTGATGACGCGCCGCGCTCCCCATTCGCCGCTGCGCGGCACGGGCTGGATCAACGACTGGCGGCTGACCTTCGGCGGCGAGCAGATGGGCTGGGAAGGCGCCCTCGCCACGATCGTCGAAGCCCCCCGCCACCAGGTCTTCGTCGCCCTGTACGACATCGCGCCGCTGGACGAGGACTCGATGGACCGCTGGGAGGGCGTCGGGCTCGACATCTACCGCCGCATGCGGGTGCGCGTGCACACGCTGGACGGCGAGGAGGCGGCCTGGGTGTACGTCCTGAACGGCTACGAGGGCGGCCTGCCCTCGGCGCGCTACCTGGGCGAGATCGCCGACGCCGCCGAATCCGCCGGCGCCCCCCACGACTACGTGATGGAAATCCGCAAACGCCCTTGCTGACCCGTTCAGCCCCGCCGGCCACATCCAGCCCCGCCGGCCACATCCAGCCCCGCCGGGCACATCCAGCCCCGCCGGCGTTTGAGGCGCGGGGGTCTGGGGGCAGCGCCCCCAGCAACGGCGCCGGGGGGGGGGGGGGGGGGGAGAGGGAGAGGGGGGGGGGGGGGGGGGGGGGGGGGGGGAGGGGAGAGGGGGGGGGGGGGGGGGAGAGGGGGGGAGAAGAGGAGGGGGGAGGGAGGCATCAAAAACAAAGAAAGGGCCAGGAG